>JBEVLT010000104.1:0-12247 GCA_040509055.1 Chitinophagaceae bacterium | reverse complement strand
TGCCTCCGCTTCCACAACCGCTGCTCCCGCAACCGCCACCCGATGCACCGCCATCACCGGTGTTCCGTGTCCGATCCCTGAAGGTATCCACCAGGCCGCCGTACATATAAGCAGCCGTGAGCGCCGCCATACCTGTAAAAGCAAACTGGTGAGTGATAGAGCTTCCCGTGCCGGCCGATAATGTATCGCGGCTTTCCGCCGCAAGAATTTTACGAAAAATAGTCAGGGGATGAGCCCATTTGTAACAATAATAGAACAATACAATGAATAACCCGGTCATGATCACCAGGAAAAGGAACGGCCGGTCATTTACCAGGGCCTGCATGATTCTCGCGATGCAAACCAGACCAATCAAAACAATCAGGGCATAACCGGGTGTATATTTTTTGTCCAGTGTTGCAAGCGATTGGGCCAGGCCCGGGTGTTCGGTCAGGGCGGCGTCATAAGCCCGCCTGAGAGAGCCATACATCACCACCTCCTCCTCACTGTACTGTTTCAGCAGGTTAGCTATCAGCGGATTTTTGCCGGCAGCAACAGGCTGGTATGCCGAAGGATGAAAGGTGAATACGCCGGGCTCCTGGTGCATACGGAGTACATTGCGGTCGATCAGGTCTACCACAGCCGTTTGCAAAGAGCGGTCCATGTCATACGCATACCGCGTTACCTGGTACAGGCCGGCTGAAAAATCATAGCGGCTTTTCAACACGCTTTCGGCGATCTCTTTGTTGTGCTGGTACACCACATACAGGTATACCAGGCCGGCGACACCCAATCCTGCAAAAAACACCAGGAAGGAAGGCCCATCGAGCTGGAATGGATGAACGGCCCCGAAGAACAGCGGAATAACAAAAGCTCCCAGCAGTAAACAAAGATATTTCAGGTACGAGGCCGGGCGCTCACCCGTAAGGACGCTTTCCGGTAGTGGCGCAGCAGCGGGTACAACCGGGGCGGGCCAGATATCTTCCGGCGCAGGTTCGTCAAACGTGCTCCTGTACAGCTCAAGGGTTTGGGCATACCAGCCGGCATGCCGCTGCTGCTCTGCCGGTCCTCCTTTGGACGGGTGATGGTGCAGCTCCCTGCCCAGCACCTGCGGGCAAAACACTTTCCAGTAATTGTGTGTGTACGTCAGGTGCAAATGCCAGGCTTCATCGACGATCTGCGAAGGTGCAGCACCGGTGGGAGAAATGCAGCACAGGAAAACGAACTTTTTATACTCTTCGATGACTCTTGCCGTGTAGGCGGGCGACCAGTTGTTCTGAAGCGCAAGCTTGTCGGAGAATTTGACGCGGTCAGCCGGATCGTCAGGGTGGAACTCCTGTATCCGTTGCCATAAAGCAGCTTGTTCGGTGTTAATCATTACAAAAAACTTTTACAAAACTACTACGCCGTTATGCCATCTTATCATTAAGAAATTGTAAACAGTTACTCCTCCAGCGTCACCCTGCCCTTGCCCACCCGCAGCTTGTATCCCACCCCTATTTTCAGGGCGTAGTTCTCTTTTTCATGGCTCACCGGAAAGCCGAAGCAGACCGGGTAATCGTATTCCCGTACACAATCGTGGATGATGTGGTACACCTCCTGCCCGAAGGGCCGGGTGGTATCTTTGGTATCGGTAAATCCGCCGACGACCAGGCCGGCCAGGTTTTTCAGCTTGCCGCTGCGCTTCAGCTGGTGCATCATGCGGTCGATGCTGTACAGGTATTCGCCCACATCTTCCAAAAACAGGATACGTCCCTTTGTTTTGAGATCCGAATCCGTTCCTACGGCATGAGCCAGTAAAGCCAGGTTGCCCCCTACCAGTTCACCGATAGCTTCCCCTTTCCGGTTGAGCGCATGCGGCTCGCAGCTGTATTTTGACTTTTTGCCCTCGATCGCCTGTTTCAGCGATTGCACGTAGCGGTTGATATAGCCGGCATCATTAAAGGCATTGGCCATGGGCGCATGCAGCGTGGAAATATAATAGTTGGCATACACATGCGAATGCAGCAGCGTGATATCGCTGAACCCGATCAGCCATTTGGGTTGCTTCTTAAACTTTTTGAAATTGACCGCATCGATGATCCGGGACAGGCCATAGCCACCGCGGGCAAACAAAACAGCTTTTACTTCATCATCGTCCAGCATCTGCTGGAAATCGACCAGCCGCTCTTCGTCCGTACCGGAAAAATAAGTCAGCGAATCGCCGCCTACCGTTTTGCCCACTTTGACCGCATACCCCCATTCATCCTGCAATACCCGGATGCATTCGGCCACTTTTTCGCGGGCCATGTACCCGGAGGGACATACAATGCCGATGGTATCGCCTTTTTGCAGGTAAGGAGGAGTTTGTATCATGGGACTAATTTAGGCCGAATAGCCTTGTACCGTTAAAAAAAATATTTCCCGGGCGAGCGCAACCACCATTCCGGTATCTGTGGTTAAAACCAGCCGGCTTTTCTTTGCCGGTCCGGGTCTGAATACCCGGGCAAAAAGGCAGGTCTTCTTTATTCTTCCCCTGCCTTTTCCAAAAGCATCCGTGGCATTAGCTTTTTTGATTGCTGCCGCATCAGCTATCCGGCAATACCACGCAAGCACGGGTTCAACATCATCCCTGAGCTTCTCCCCTGTGCCGGCGCCGCTGTGTTCTCACAGTTTGGGCCATCACCCCGTTTGCGGTACTTTTGCAGACTATTTGCAGAACAAGCACTTTATGGATCAACCGCAACGATACCTGGTCACTTCCGCCCTGCCTTATGCCAACGGGCTGAAACACGTAGGGCACCTGGCCGGCGCTTATATTCCCGCCGACATCTATGTGCGTTACCTGCGTGCGCAGAAACGGGACGTGGTATTCGTATGCGGCAGCGATGAGCACGGTACGGCCATTCCCATCCAGGCTATGAAGGAAGGCACGACGCCCCGCGCCATCATCGATAAATACCACGAGGCGATGAAACAGGATTTCGACGACCTGTCGATCTCCTTTGACATCTATCACCGCACCAGCGAGCCGCTGCACCATGAAACGGCGCAGGAATTCTTTACCTGCCTGCACGACCGGGGGCAGCTGGAGACCAAAGAGACCGAACAATATTTCGATGAAGCAGCGTCGACCTTCCTGGCCGACCGCTTTATCCGCGGCACCTGCCCGCATTGCGGATCGGACCGCGCTTTCGGCGACCAGTGCGAGAACTGCGGCCGCACCCTCAGCCCCGACGAACTGATCAACCCCGTGAGTACCCTGAGCGGTAATCCACCCGTAAAGAAAAAAACGACACACTGGTACCTGCCCCTTGGCCAGCACGAGGACTTCCTGAAGGAATGGATACTTCAGGAGCACAAAGATGACTGGCGCAATACGGTAGTAGGCCAGTGCAAAAGCTGGATCGAAGGCGGGCTGCAGTCGAGGGCTGTCACCCGCGACCTGGACTGGGGCATCAAAGTGCCGCTGAAAGACGCCGAAGGCAAAGTGCTGTACGTATGGTTCGATGCGCCGATCGGTTATATCAGCGCTACGAAGCAATGGGCCCTCGACAAGGGTAAGGACTGGAAACCCTACTGGTACGACAAGGATACCAAACTGGTACACTTCATCGGTAAGGACAATATCGTATTCCACTGCATCATCTTCCCGGTGATGCTGAAGCTGCACGGCAATATCCTGCCGGCCAATGTACCGGCCAACGAGTTCCTGAACCTGGAAGGCGATAAGATGAGCACCAGCCGCGGCTGGAAGCTCGACATGCGCGACTATATCGACGATTTTGTAAAGAAAGACAACGGCGGCGGGCAGATGGTGGATGCCCTGCGCTACTACCTTACGTCCATTGCACCGGAAACCAAGGACAGCGAGTTTACCTGGAAAGGCTTCCAGACCGCCTACCGCAGCGAGCTCACCGATATCTTCGGCAACTTCGTGAACCGCACGTTTGTGCTGATGCACAAATGGTTCATGGGCAAAGTGCCGAAGTACAACACGGCTGCAGAAGACGAGCTGGATAAAGCATTGGCCGGGGCGATCCGCCAGGCGCCGGCCGGCATTCAGCAATCCATCGAAGAATTCCGGTTCCGCGATGCGCTGTTTGCCATCATCGACCTGGCCCGCAAAGGCAATAAATACCTGCAGGAAAAAGAACCCTGGAAGAAAGTGCCGGCCCTGACCGCCAAAGGCATTACGGATACTGAGTTCGACGCCAAAGCATCGGTGGAGAACAGCATCCACCTGAGCCTGCAGCTCTGCGCCAACCTGGCGATACTCATCCATCCCTTCCTGCCCAATACCGCCCACACCATGCTGCACATGATGAAGGTGGTGGACAAGATGCTGGACTGGGAAAATGCCGGCAAACTGAAGTTGCTGAGCGTGGGCTATAACCTGCGCGAACCGCAGCTGCTGTTCAGGAAAATAGAAGACGAAGAGATCGCTACACAGATAGCCAGGCTAAAAGCAGGCCTGATCAAAAAAGAAAAAAACATGGAAGAGACCAAACCGGCAGCCGGCAACGAACAACCGGCCCCTGCCGCCAAACCACAGATCCAGTACGACGATTTTGCCAAACTGGACCTGAAAGTGGGGACCATCACGACCGCCGAAAAAGTGGAAAAAGCCGATAAGCTCCTGAAACTGGAAGTAGACCTAGGCACGGAGAAGCGGACCATCGTATCCGGTATCGCCCTGCACTTTCAGCCCGAAACGATCGTTGGCAAACAGGTGGTGATCGTGGCCAACCTGGCGCCGCGCAAGATGAGGGGTATCGAAAGCAACGGCATGATCCTGATGGCGGAAGACAGCACCGGAAAACTGGTGTTTGTGAACCCGGACGAAGCCACCGCCAACGGATCGGGTGTAAGCTAAGACTGCAGCGCCTCTTCCATTGCCATACCGATCATACCTGTACCGATGGTAACGACAGAAACCGTGAAGCTGTATATCGATCGCCTGTGCCGCGAGATCGGCACCACGGCCGCTGCGATCCACAATCCCAAAACGGGCGCCTGGTATTTTTCCATCGGGCACTCGACCATCGAAGTATTCCTGACCTCGGTAGGAACGGACGAAGGCACGTTGCGCACCTTCCTGCGCTGCTTTGCCCCGCTGCGCGTGGTGCCGCCCGACAACCTGAACAAAACCGATTTCTTTTACGGCGCCCTCGAGGCGAATACGCGCTATACCGGCATCAAGCTCGGCGTTATTGCCGGCAGGGGCCTGCTCTGCGCTATTGCCGAATGCGATATTGCCAGCATGAGCTATGCCGATATGGTGATGCTGATCACCGATACCGGGCACAGCGCCGGCCAGCTGGACGATTTCCTGCAACAGCGATTCAGCAGGTAAGCCGGGCCGGCACCGGTCAGCCGGTTGCCGTTGGCCCGGTTTATGTTTTATACCTGATTGAATTTCGTTAAATTAGGCTCTAATCATTCCGCACCTTGACAGCAAAACGCATTACCCGCAGGCTTACCAGGATCGCCGCCTTTATCCTGGGCTTTATCGTGGTATTGCTGGCCGTCTTCCACTTCTGGTTCATCAATCACGCAAAATCGCTGATCGAAGACATCGTGGAGAAGCAGTCCAAAGGAAAGCTGCACCTGTCCATCGGCAAGTTCCGCTTCAACTGGATGAACCGGAAAATGGAATTGCGCAACGCGGTTTTTTATTCCACCGATACGGCTACTGCTTCTACGGCCAACCGCCTCCGGGTAGACCGCATCCAGATACAGGTGAAGGAGATATTGCCGCTGATCTTCGACAAGAAATTCTATATCGACTCCATCAAACTGGTGAACCCGGAAATCACCGTGACCAAACTGCGCCCAAAAGATACCCTGTCTGCCAAAGACACCAGTCTCTCCATTCCGCAGGAAATGGGACGGATCTACAACTCCATCCAGGATGCGCTGCAGGTGCTGCAGGTAGACCGTTTCCAGATCGACAACGGTACGTTCACATTGATAAACCGGGTGCGGCCGGAAGAAAAACCCATTACCATCTCGCGGCTCAATTTTCACCTGGACAACCTGCAGGTAACGGACCCCAATAAAACCGAGAACGACAGCAAAATACTATTCAGCGACAACGTGGTGCTCCAGACCACTCACCAGAATATTCTTTTTCCGGACGGCAGGCACCGGCTCATCTTCAGCAATTTCCGCATCAATATCCTGAACCGGCTGGCCGAGTTCGATAGCTGTACCATCATTGCTACCAAGGGCGACAGCGCCGGCAACTCGTTCCGCATCTTTTTCGACAAGCTGCGCATGACGAATATCGATTTCGATACATTGTATCATACCGAGGTGATCAAGGCCGATTCGGTGTATTGCATCAACCCGCGTTTTCGCCTGGATGTGGACCTGCCCAAACGTACAGGTCCCGTGAAGCCGCCCAAGCTGGACGAGCTGATCCAGCAGCTGACCGGCAATATCCAGCTCGGCTTCGTAGTAGTGCAGAACGGATCGTTTGATATCAACACCCTGCGCGAAGGGCGCCCCAGCTCCTTCACATCCGACCACAATAATTTCGAGCTGCGGGGACTGCGCATACAGGAGAATGCACAACGGCCACTGACCGTAGAGGGGTTTGCCATAGCCATCCGCAACTACGAGACTTTTTTGCGCGACAGTGCCTATACCATCCGGTTCGACAGCATCCGATTCAACAACAACCGCATCAGCCTGAACAATTTTTCTTACCAGGAGACCAGGAATAACAAGGTCATCAACAACCTGTCGATGCCCCGGTTCGAGCTGCAGGGCCTTTCCTGGGACAACCTGGTATTTGAGCAGCAGCTGAATGCCGAAAAAGTAACGCTGTACCGCCCGGTGATCAGCTACAACCTGGTGCGAAACCGGAACCGGCCTTCGCAGGATGTTTTCCAGGTGCTGGCAGGGATCGGCAGCAGCCTGCAGCTGAGCAATGTGGACATCATCGACGGCAAAGTGGACCTGCTGCTGGAGAAAAATGCTCGCCTGCAGCTGGAAGGGGCTAATATGTCCGTGCGGGGAAAAGAACTGGTGGGCTCACGCGGGCTAACCTCCATCCGGAAGGCGGTTGATGAGCTGCATTTCAGCAAAGGTATTTTTACGGCAGGCGACCTGACCATGCGGCTTGAAAACGTGCAGTTCAAAGGTGGGGTCAACGGCCTCAGCGCCGGCACGGTGTACCTGCGCAACAAGACTATGGCCATCGATGCCAAAGGCGTGACCATTGAATCCATGCTCAGCGATGACCGGCTGCAGCAAACCACCATCCGCGGCATGCAGTGGCAGCAGGCGGATGTTCGGATCATGCCGGGTGGCAAAGCAGGCGCTCCCGGCAGCCTGGTCGTGGAAAAGATACGCGGCGCCAATACAAAGATCGTGGTGGACCAGGACATGCGGAAAGCCTCCGTTTTCCTGGAACGTATTTCAGTGGATGCATTCCGCTCCGTACCGGGCCGCCCCCTGCAGCTGTCAGGCCTGGTCGCTGCGGGCCGCGACCTGTCGGTTGCCGATAGCGCCCTGCTCCTCACCGTCAAAGCACTGAATATCGCAGACGGCCGGTCGTCGACACTGCAGGAAGTGGCCTATACCAGCTATACGCCGAACGACTCCGTTCATATCACCGTCCCTGCGCTCAGCCTGGTGCCTGATATCAATGCCATGCTGCGGGGCGCCATCACCGCCGATGCCGTTACGGTTTCCAGGCCCGTGATCACGATCAGCCTGCGCCATACCGATACCGCAGGTGCAGCAGGAAAGAACAGCATCGGGTCCATCGCCATCGGCCGGCTAAGGATCGTGCAGCCGGTGGTGCAATACCGCAGCACTACACCCAAAGGCATCTCCCGGCTGGAATGGAGCGGGAATATAAACGACAATTACATCGACCTGGCCAACCTGGCGCTGAACAGCGAAACAGGATCGGCCGCTGTCGGCCAGCTTCGGTTTTCGATGGATCATTTCCGCTACACCGATCCCAAAGGCAAAGCCTTCAATGCAGGCAAAGGCGAGATAGAAGCGCAGGTAAACCAGCTGGCCTGGCACACCAATGCCGACAGTACCCGCGACTGGACCGGCACACTTGCGTACCTGGCCGCCCGGCAGTTTATCATCGACAGCCTGGACCTGAAAGGAGGCACGCTTACCATCGATTCGGCCCGGCTCAGCGATCTGTCCATCAGCTCGGCCACCCTGCCCGATTTTCGCAGGCTGGTGAGCAACAATACCCGGTTTCACCTGTATGCCGTCACCGGCAGTTATCATAATGCCGATGAACAATACCACTGGTACAATGCCGGTTATAACCGGCTGACCAAACATTTCTCGCTCGATTCTTTTACCTATCGTCCCGCAGCAGAGCAGGAAGCCTTTCTCAACGCGCAGACGTTTCAAACCGACTACATGGCGGTGCGGACCGGCCGGGTAGACATTGGCCCGTTCGACATATACCGCTACATACAGGACAGCATTATGGAATTGGGTATCGTGACCATCCACGACGGCTACCTGTATAATTTCCGGGACAAACGGTTGCCAAGACCGCCGGGCGTGATACGTCACCTGCCGGTGAACCTGGTAAAGAAAATACCGGTGATGCTGGAAGTAGATACCGTTCATATTATCAATGCCAATGTTGACTACGGCGAGCTGAACGAAAAAACAGGAGCAGAAGGCACCATCACGGTGAACCGGCTGCAGGCCACCGTCACCAACCTGCGCAATTTCGATATCGCGGAGCATGACAGCCTGCTGATCAGGGCCTCGGCTTATTTGCAGGATACGATGCTGACCCGGCTACAGGTGAAGGAATCCTATACCGACTCGCTGGCCGGTTTCCTGATGACCGCGCAAATGGGCCCTGCCGATCTTACCGTGTTGAACCCGGTGCTGGCACCGATGGCCGGTGCGGAGCTGCGCTCGGGCAAACTGGATACGATGACACTCCGCGTGGTCGGCCGGGAATACCTCGCTTTCGGCAGCATGAACATGTACTACCACGACCTGAAAGTAAAAATCAAAAGGCCGGACGGGAAGCGGTCGTTTGTCAATGGCATCATCACCTTCGTGGCCAATACGCTGATCAAAAACGAGAACAGGGACCGGACCGGTACTGTTTTCTTTCAGCGCCTGCGCGACCGCTCGGCCATCAACTACCTGGTGAAAATAGCGCTGAGCGGCGTGACCAGCAGCGTGGGCGTCAAGCGGAATAAAAAGCAGGTGCGCCGGTACCGGAAAGAGATCAGGAGCCGCAACCTGCCGCTGATCGAAGCCCCATCCTTCTGAGTTTTTGCACGGCATTTTTTTACCATGATTTTTTGCGGCCGTCTTTTTCAAACATTCATTTTTCGCTTACCTTCACACAAAATAGTTGTTTAACTAACTAATTTTTGCCTGCTCTTCCAGGCGGGCAAATTCCATATAAAATCATATGAAACGGACGATCAAAAAAGTGGCGGTGCTGGGTAGCGGAGTAATGGGTTCCCGCATCGCTTGCCATTTTGCCGGTGTAGGTGTGCAGGTATTGCTGCTTGATATGGTGCCGAAAGAAGCGGTGGAAAGCACCAAACCCGGGGAGCGCAACAAACTGGTGAACGATGCGCTGACCGCAGCCATCAAGAGCAATCCTTCACCCGTGTATCACAAGGATGTGGTAAAGAAGATCACGACCGGCAACTTCGACGACAACCTGAAAGACATTGCCGGCTATGACTGGATCATTGAAGTGGTGGTGGAGCGGCTGGATATCAAAAAAATCATTTACGACAAAGTGGAGCAGTACCGCAAACCCGGTACGCTCGTTACCTCCAATACGTCCGGCATCCCCATTCACCTGATGGCAGAAGGCCGGAGCGAAGATTTCCAAAAACATTTCTGCGGCACCCACTTCTTCAACCCGCCGCGCTACCTGCGGCTGCTGGAGATCATCCCTACCCCGCATACCGATCCTGAAGTAACAGATTTCCTGCTGCACTATGGCGACCTGATCCTGGGCAAGACCACGGTGCTGTGCAAGGACACGCCGGCCTTTATCGCCAACCGCATCGGCGTGTATGGCATCATGGCCATCTTCGGGCTGGTGGACAAAATGAAGCTGACGATCGATGAAGTGGATGCGCTGACCGGCCCGCTGATCGGCCGGCCCAAGTCGGCCACCTTCCGCACGGCCGATGTGGTCGGCATCGATACCCTGGTGAAAGTGGCCAAAGGCGTGTACGACAACTGTCCGGCCGACGAGGCCCGCGACTCCTTTGTGATACCGGCCTGGCTGGATACCCTGGTGACCAACAACTGGCTCGGTGACAAAACCGGCCAGGGCTTTTTCAAAAAAACAAAAGGCGCCGGCGGCGAAAAGGAGATCCTGACGCTGAACCTGCAAACCATGGAATATGGCCCGCGGGTGAAACCGAAATTCGCTACAGTAGAAGCGGCCAAACCGATCGACGACCTGTACCAGCGCCTGAAAATGCTGGTCGCCGGTACGGACAAGGCCGGTGAATTTTACCGCCATTTTCACTACGGCCTGTTTGCCTATATCTCCCACCGCATCCCCGAGATCAGCGATGAGCTGTACCGCGTGGACGATGCGATGATGGCCGGCTTTGGCTGGGAGATCGGCGCCTTTGAAAGCTGGGATGTGCTGGGCGTGGAAAAAACACTAACCGCCATGCGCGGGGCCGGCTATACGGCCGCTCCCTGGGTGGAAGAAATGATCGCTGCCGGCAACAAAACATTCTATAAAGTAGAAGGCGGGAAAAAATACAGCTACGATCCTGCTTCCAAAACATACAAACCCCTGCCGGGCGGCGACGCCTTCCTCGTGCTGAGCCATCACCAGGACAAGCTGGTTTGGAAAAACGGCAGTTGCCGCCTGTACGATATCGGCGATGATGTGCTGGGGCTGCAATGGGCCACCAAAATGGGCAGCATCGGCGGCGATGTGCTGGCCGGCATGCAGACCGCCATCGACAAAGCAGAAAAAAATTACAAAGGCCTGGTGATCGCCAATGAAGGCGCCAATTTCTCCGCCGGGGCCAACGTGGGCATGATCTTCATGCTCGCCATCGACCAGGAATATGATGAGCTGGATATGGCCATCCGCCTGTTCCAGAACACGATGATGCGCGCCCGCTACTCCTCCGTACCGGTGGTGGTAGCGCCACACGGGCTGGCGCTGGGCGGCGCCTGCGAGCTGAGCCTGCATGCCGATAAATGCTGCCCTGCCGCAGAAACCTATACCGGCCTGGTGGAGCTGGGCGTGGGGCTGATCCCCGGCGGCGGCGGCACCAAAGAGTTTGTGCTGCGCGCCTCCGATGAGATGCACGAAGACGAACCGGAAACCATCACGCTGAAGAACCGCTTTTTGACCATTGCCACCGCCAAAGTGGCTACCTCGGCCGCCGAAGGGTTTGGCATCGGCGTATACCGCAAGGGGCTGGATGAGGTGGTGGTGAACCAGGGACGCCGCATAGCAGAAGCAAAAAAATCTGCGATCGAAATTTATGACAGCGGCTACACCACCCCGGTACAGCGGAAGGATGTAAAAGTGCTGGGCCAATCAGCGTTAGGCGCTCTGTATGCCGGTATCAACGGCATGTGGCGGGCTGGCTATGCCACCGATCATGATGTGAAAGTGGCAAAGAAGCTGGCCTACGTAATGTGCGGCGGCGACCTGAGCGAACCGACATTGGTAAGCGAACAATACCTGCTGGACCTGGAACGCGAAGCTTTCCTCTCCCTCTGCGGGGAAAAGAAAACGCTGGAGCGGATCCAAAGCGTGCTGAAGAGCGGGAAGCCGGTGCGGAATTGATGGGGCTAAGAGGGAGAAACGGGATATACTTCATCCCATGCAGGTGAGCATGGCAGCAGAGTCACACAAGCTCAGGCCCGGCTCGCCGTTCTCAATTGCACCCGGTTTCCGGGCGCCCCTTACTTGAGACCGCCTGAGAAATAGGAATATAAGGTCGAGTCCGCCCGCCGCTTTACGAATAAACATTACTTCATTCCGGCCAGACTCGCTTGAGAAGGAAACGCAACAGAATTACAAAAGTTGAAAATAACAATTGTCCGCCCGTATTTTGCCAAACCCCATGTTAGCAGCAGGCAGTTTTGCCGCACTACGATTTAATCCTCATCAATTTTCTATACTCCTCGCTTGTTATTATTTCAATAATGTTTCCAAATTTAAGATTTGGTAATACATTATAGAGATTTTCATACTCAGCCATTCGGTAATATGGTGCAACCCAAACTCTTTGCAGATTTTTGAGCTCACTAAGCGGCTCCAGAG
>JBEVLT010000103.1:0-12946 GCA_040509055.1 Chitinophagaceae bacterium | reverse complement strand
ACCCCTGCCGGCACCGGCAGGGGTTCAATCCCGTTTTGAGTGAGGCTTAATCTCCCCATATTTCTCCTTCTCCCTTTATCCATTTTTTGACCAGGTCGGTAGTAACAGATTTAGGACGCTCAAGCGCATATCCCAGGGCGCGATCCCAGCAAAGGCTGGCCAGTACGCCCAGGGCGCGGCTGACGCCAAACAATACCGTGTAATATTCATATTCCTTCATACCGAAATGCACCAGCAGGGCGCCGCTGTGCGCGTCCACGTTGGGCCAGGGGTTTTTTACCTTGCCGAGCGACTGCAGGATAGGCGGCACCACTTCGTATATCTTCCACACCGTATTCACCAGCGGGTCATCGGGCATATGCGACTTGCCAAATTCCATCTGGGCAGTAAAGCGGGGGTCGGTCTGCCGCAATACGGCATGCCCATAGCCGGGCACCACTTTCCCTTCGCTAAGGGTTTTCTTCACGTATTCTTCGATCTGCTTGGAATCAGGCTCGGTGGTACCCAGCTGCTCCTGCATCTCGAAGATCCATTTGATCACTTCCTGGTTGGCCAGGCCATGCAGCGGGCCGGCCAGCCCGTTCATGCCGGCGGCAAACGCCAGGTAAGGATCGGCCAGGGCCGAACCGACAAGGTGGGTGGTATGCGCCGACACATTGCCTCCCTCATGATCGGCATGAATGGTCATGTACAGGCGCATCAGCTTTTTGAACTTGTCGTCCTCGTAGCCAAGCATGTGGGCAAAATTGCCGGCCCAGTCCAGCAACCCGTTCGGCTGGATATGGTCGCCGAACTTATACTTGCGCCGGTAGATATATGCCGCTATACGGGGCAACCGGGCGATCAGGTCCATCGAATCTTCGAAAGCGGCCTCCCAGTAGTCCTTTTTATTCATCCCGGCCGCATATTTCTTGGCAAACTGGCTTTCAGTCTGCAGGGCCATCACCCCTATCACAAACTGCGTCATCGGGTGGGTATTGATCGGCAGGGCCTCGATGGTTTGAAATACGTGCGTGGGCACATGGCTGCGCCGCTGCAGCAGGGCGGTGATCTCTTTTACCTCTTCTTCGGTAGGCAGCTCCCCGATCAGCATCAGGTAAAACAATCCTTCGGGCAGCGGCTCTGTACCGCCGGGTACCTTGGGCAGCTTTTGCCGCAGTTCGGGAATGGAATAGCCGCGAAACCGGATGCCTTCCTGCGCATCGAGCAGTGACGTTTCCGTAACCAGGCCCGTCATACCGCGCATGCCCTGATAAACCTGCGACAGCTGTACCTGGCCGATCACCTTATTCCCGTGTTCTTTCAATAATGTCTTGATCTCGCCGGCAAGCTGTTCGGCTTTAGCCCTGAACCTTTCTTTTAATAATTCCATGAAGGACGTTTAAGAAATTCGTACTGAAGTAATGGAGGGATAAAGGTACTTAATGCAGCCTGCCACAGCAAAAAATTGAGCAACAATGTTGCACTAATCACCGCAATCGTTGCCGCTCCCGGTGTGTGCATGCGGCTGGTACAGCAACACTATTTCGGTGTCTTTTTATACATCCAGAAAGCTACCCCGGAAAACACAATATTCGGCAGCCAGGCAGCCAGCAGCGGGGGAAAATTGCTCTTGGTGGCAAATACGGTAGAAAACCGGTCGGACAGGATGAACAATGCAGCGGTAATGATGCCGATAGCCAGGTGCATGCCGCTGCCGCCCCGGGTCTTCCGGCTGGCGATCACAGCCCCGATGATGGTGAGCAGGATCACAGCAAAGGGCGTAGCCGTACGCCGGTAGCGCTCCACTTTGGAGGCGCTGAGCCCCTCCGTACCGCGGGATTCCTCCCGTTCAATATAGGCCACGAGCTCGGGCGTAGTCAGGCGGTCTTTCAGGTATTCGTCCTTTCGCAGCTCCTCCGGTTTCAGGGTGATGGAGAGCACCAATGTGTCGTGCAGCGTGGTTATTTCCCGCATGCTGTCGATCTTTCTTTCGACAGCATTGAGCAGCAGCCATTTTTTACCGCCAGTGTCCCATTTGGCCACGCTGGCCCTTACATTGTACACCACCTTGTCGTTTTTCACTCTTTCCAGGAAAAACCGGCTGGCAGAAAGAGTAGCGGTATCATAGCCCTTGATGCCTACATAGGTATTGGTATCGATCCGTTTGTAGAAGCAATTCACGCAGCCGTTCTCCTGGCGGTTCTTGGTAGGATCGTTTTTATCGATATAGGTAGTCTGGAAATGGCTGCGGAGCGCATTGGCATGAGGGATCAGGTACCGGCTGCCAAACCACAGGGCCACTGCCAGCAGCACGCCGCCCACCAGGTACGGGCGCAGCATCCGGTTGTAGCTGGTGCCGCTGGCCAGGATGGCAATGATCTCGGACCGGGTAGCCATACGGCTGGTAAAAAAAATGACCGCGATAAAGACGAACAGGGGAAACAGCAGCCCCCAGATATAGGGCACAAAACCAAAATAATATTGGCGGACGATCTGGGCCGTGCTGAGCCCCGTTTTGACGAAATCGTCCGTTTTTTCGCTGCTGTCCACGGCTACGGCCACGATCATGAACAGGATCATGCAAAAGAAGAACGTAACCAGGAATTTTTTTAATATATACCAGTCCAGTTTATGCATCCGCTGCGAAGTAACAGAATTTGAATGGAATGAAACGTGAAAGCTATGCCGGTAATGCCCTGCACAGCAAGGAGCTGCACTGCGATCAGGCGGGCCGTATTCCCGCAACGCGGTTACGCGCCGCAGGGTTAAATAACCGGTAATAATTACAGGGAATGCAGGATTATTGTATTTTCCGCTACCGGCTGAGGAAAGGATAAAAAAAGCCCACCGTTCTGTAACAAAGCGGTGGGCGGACAAAGCCTCAATTGTCTAATGGTTAAGGTTATGGGTTGATGGGCCCGAGATGTAAAGTAACGTTACCGGGAAGGGCGAGACAACGGGTTTTCGACGAATTTTTTATACCGTTTTTCAGCGGTGCACAGTACCGTTTAACACCCCTTTTTTGATACGTAATAAAATAATATCTTGATTCTCATTATTTTCCAATCACCCCCTAAATCTTTTCTATGGCAAATCAACCCATCCCGGTTAGCGTGGCTAACCAATTGATCCAGAACTACGATGACTACCTGACATCGCGCAACGAGAAAGGCCAGACCGAGAGCATCTCGTTCGATGCCGCAGCATTGATGAACTGGATGGAGAGTGTGAGGGATCACACAGATGAATTCAGGATCTTTCTTGGCGTGTATGACAACACCGAAAGCAAGGCCGGCCGCATTACCGCCATCATATGGCCGTACAAGGATGGCGAACCTGCTGTCAAGCCGGAAGAAGCCAGCCGCGGCGGCGGTACGGGAGAAGGCGAAGGCGGCGGCAATGAAGGAGGCGGTACCGGTGGTACCGGCGGTGGCGGCGGTACTTTTGAAGACCCCTTTAACGAAGGACACCTTCGCCCCTAAGTAATATGGATACTTTTCTGGAAGTTTCATATTCTGCCTGCCTGCTCCTGAGCATCATTCTGGCTGTTACCAACCGGAAAGCGCTTAAGAGCAGGCAGCTCTTTTTTTTTATTCCCTACCTGTGCCTGGTACTGGCCCAGGAACTGGTGCTGGCGTATATTTATACGGTAGGCCCTACCGGTATGATTTATAATTTTTACCGGCTCATCACCACCATCGTTTTTACACTTTTTTTCTATTTTATTCCGGTCAATACTCCTTCCCGCAGGATCATCGCCTGGCTGCTGGGATTGTACCTTGCTGTCTGGGCCATTACATTCGGGTTGCTCCATTCCGTTTCCCAATACAACAGTTATTTGTCCATGGGCGGCGGGCTGGTCATTACTGCTTCCGCCTTATTGTTTTTGCTGAATTACTTTAACCTCGACAATCGCCGGGAAGAAAAAAACTGGTTGCCGGTAGTCTGGGTCACGATCGGGATGATCGTGTACTTCCCTGTCGTCAACGTAGCACTTACTTTGTACAAATACATCTATGCCTACCAGGCAACGATCTTCGATATGCTGTTATACAATGCCATTCCGCAGCTGATGAGCATCTTCATGTACAGTTGCTTTACCTATGCCTTTTACCTATGCCAAAAGAAAAATTAGAACTGATCTTCGCTATTTTCTCCATCAGCGCCTTTTTCCTGCTGTTTGCGCTGGCGGTGTTTGCGTTGTTCCGCATCTTCCTGAAGCGGAAAAACACGATCCTGCTGGAAAAAGAAAGGATGAGCATCGAGTTCGAACAAACCCTGCTGCACTCCAAAGTGGAAATACAGGAAGAAACGCTGAACCGCGTGAGCGGCGAGATCCATGACAATATCGGCCAGGTGCTCAGCCTGGTACGGCTGAACCTGAATACGATCGAAACAGCCACGGAAGAAGAAAAAATAGACCGCATGGACCAGCTCATGGAAAAAGCCATCAACGACCTGCGCAACCTGAGCCATTCCCTCGATACCGATATCATCAGCAAGTCCGGCTGGATAAAGGCGACCGAACGCCTGTTCAACGATCTCGCCAAAACAGGTACTTTCCGGGTTGCCTTCACGGCCGAAGAAATACTGCCCCTGCTGAGCACCGAAAAATCCATCATCCTTTTCCGGATGATCCAGGAGATCACGAACAACATCATCAAACACGCAAAGGCCCGCGAGATCAAATTCCAGGCGGTTGGCAACGAGATGCAGATCGTGCTCAGTATTTCCGACGACGGAAAAGGATTCGACAAAGCCACCGCATCGGCCGGCGCCGGGCTGCAAAATCTGGAGAACCGGGCTAAACTAATTGGTGCAAAGCTGTATATTCACACAGAGCCCGGCAGCGGCACCACCATCATCATTCATGTCAACACCATTGAATAAAGACATCATCAATATTGCCCTTATTGACGACCATACCCTGCTGCGCAGCGGGCTGGCCTCCCTGATCAATTCGTTCAACGGGTATCATGTTTCCTTTGAAGCCGATCACGGAAAAGAGTTTATCGCCATGCTCGACATCTACGGGCCGCCCGACATTGTGCTGCTGGACATCACCATGCCGGAAATGAACGGCTATGAAACAGCCGCCTGGATCAAAAAGAACGTACCGTCTATAAAGATCCTGGTGCTGAGCATGTCTGATAGCGAAACCTCCATCATCACCATGATCAAGGCCGGCGCCGGCGGCTATATCCTGAAAGACAGCAAACCCGCCGTATTCCGCCAGGCACTGGACGATATCCGCGACAAAGGCATTTTCATGAACGACCTGGTCAGCAATAAAATGCTGAGCTATGTAAAAGGAGAAGAAAAAAACAAGGACGTGGACATCCTGTCCCGGCTCTCGGAAAAAGAACTGGCCTTCCTGAAACTGGCCTGCACGGAAAAAACGTACAAGGAGATCGGCAGCGAGATGAACCTCAGCCCGCGCACCGTAGAGGGCTACCGCGACGAACTGTTTGAAAAGCTCAAGGTAAGCTCGCGGGTAGGCCTGGTACTTTTTGCCATCAAGAACGGCCTGCACAAATTATAGCCGCGTTCTCAGCACCGCGGTCATTTCGTTTTTCCATCCTGCAAAATCACCGGCAATGATATGCTGCCGCGCTTCGCGTACCAGCCAGCAGTAAAAAGCAAGGTTGTGCACACTGGCGATCGTCAGCCCCAGTATTTCGCCCGATTTCATCAGGTGGCGCAGGTAGGCCCTGGTATAATACCGGCTGAGCTCGCAGTCGATCCCGTCATCGATCACGGAGAAATCCTTTTCCCATTTTTTATTGTCGATATTGATCACCCCCCTGGTAGTAAACAGCATGGCATTACGTCCGTTGCGCGTCGGCATCACGCAGTCGAACATATCCACGCCCATGCCAATGCACTCCAGGATATTCCAGGGTGTGCCCACGCCCATGAGATAGCGGGGCCGCTGCACCGGCAGGTGGTCGCAGCACCAGTCGCATATTTCATACATCACCGGCTCGGGCTCGCCCACGCTCAACCCGCCAATAGCATTGCCGGTAGCCTCTTTGGACGAAACATAGTCGCAGGAAGCTTTCCGAAGATCCTTAAAGGTGCCCCCCTGTACAATGGGAAAAAGGTTTTGCGTATACCCATACTTGTCTTCCGTAGCGGTAAACCGGTGCAGGCAGCGGTCAAGCCAGCGGTGCGTCAGCTCCATGGAAGTCTTTGCATAACTGTATTCGCTGCCACCGGGCGGGCATTCATCAAAGGCCATCATGATATCGCCGCCGATGATGCGCTGAATGTCCATCACGGCTTCCGGGCTGAAAAGATGTTTCGACCCGTCGATATGCGACTGGAAGGTGACGCCTTCTTCTTTGATCTTACGGGTACCGGACAGAGAGAACACCTGGTAGCCCCCGCTGTCGGTCAGGATCGGCCGGTCCCACCCGTTGAAACGATGCAATCCACCGGCCTGCTCCAGTATATCCAGCCCCGGCCGCAGGTACAGGTGATAGGTATTGCCCAGAATGATCTGCGCCTTTACCTCCTGCCGCAGTTGCTGCTGCGTCACGGCCTTAACGGTACCGGCTGTGCCTACCGGCATAAATACCGGCGTTTGGATACTGCCATGATCGGTAGTGATCGTTCCGGCCCGGGCCTTTGACCCGGTATCCGTATGTTCCAATTGAAAATGAAGCGCCGCCATAGCGGTGCAAGATAATAACAATTGCTAACGGAGCCCGGTAGCGGCCGCCCCAGCGGTTCTGAAATTGGCTGTTGTGGTTTGCGCAATGTCTCATTACCTTCGCCGCTATGCTGATTGACTGGAGAGAGATCATTTTTTATTTGTTTGCGGCAGCGGCTACCATCCAGGTATTCTACTATGCCTTTTTCTTCAGCCGCATTGCCTTTTACAAACCCCGGGAAAAAAAGCACTCGCAACAGCACCCGGTATCGGTGATCATCTGTGCGCGGGATGAAGACGAGAACCTGGCGCGCAACCTGCCTGGCGTGCTGGTGCAGCAGTACCGCAGCACCTTCGAAGTAGTGGTGGTCAATGACAATTCCGTGGACGATTCGAAGTACATCCTGCAGGAGCTGAAAAAGACATTCAGATCGCTGAACGTGGTAGAACTGACACAGGAAGCCAAGCTGATCGCCGGCAAAAAGTACCCCCTGTCCATCGGTATCCGCGAAGCGAAGCACGAAGTACTGCTGCTGACGGATGCAGACTGTGTGCCCGCCAGCGAAAACTGGATCGAAAAGATGCAGGATGCCTATGGAGAGCAGACCGACATCGTGCTGGGCTACGGTGCCTATCACAAGGCCCCGGGCCTGCTGAATAAAATAATCCGGTTCGAAACCTTTCATTCGGCAGTCCAATACCTGTCTTACGCACTGGCCGGGCACCCGTATATGGGCGTGGGGCGCAACCTGTCTTACAAAAAAGACCTGTTCCTTCGCAACAAAGGGTTTTCTTCCATCAACCATATACCCGGCGGGGATGACGACCTCTTTATCAACAAAGTGGCTACCGCTCACAACACTGCCATCATCCTTGACCCCGGAGCGGTGACCTGGTCGGTACCCAAAAACACCTGGAAAGGATGGATCAGGCAGAAAACAAGGCATTATACCACCGGCAGGTATTACAAACCCAAACACAAGTTTTTGCTGGGCCTTTATTTCACCACGCAGTTCTTTTTTTACCCCCTCTTCGCGGCCGGGATCATTGTATACGGCTGGCAGCTGCCGCTCATCGCATTCGGCACAAAACTGCTGGTGCAGGCCTTCGTTTATTACCGGGCCATGAAGAAGATGGGAGAAGGCGATCTGTGGCCCTGGTTCCTGCTGCTGGATATCTGGATGTTTTTTTATTACCTGATCTTTGCACCGGCCCTGTGGAAAAAGCCGGCGCGCAAATGGAGCTGACCTGCACGCCCGGCCCCGGTTGTAACTATGCAAATACTTGAAAAATATTTTTCTGATTTCACCCCGCGGCAACGGGAACAGTTTAGCGCCCTGGAGCCGGCATACCGGGAATGGAATGAAAAGATCAACGTGATCTCGCGCAAGGATATCGACAGCCTGTACGAAAAACATGTGCTGCACTCTCTCAGCATCGCTGCTGTTTTTGATTTCCCCGCGGGCGCCTCTATTGTGGACCTGGGCACCGGCGGGGGATTCCCGGGTATCCCGCTGGCCATCTTCTTCCCGGACACTACTTTTCACCTCGTAGACAGCATTGCCAAAAAACTAAAGGTGGTAGATGCCGTAGCCGAAACCCTTGGCCTGACCAATGTAACCACGCAGCATTCCCGCATCGAAGATATTCGCAACAGGAAATTCGATTTCGTTGTATCACGGGCTGTGGCACCGCTGAAAGACCTCTGGCGATGGAGCCGGCCGCTGCTGAAAAACCAGTCGCCTCCTGCTGCCGGCCAGGGTGCGGCAACCGGCCTCAGCCCTGACCATAAACCCGGGCTGATCTGCCTGAAAGGGGGCGAACTGGCCGCCGAGATAGCCGAAAGCGGCACCCGCCCGAGAATGATGAAAATAAGCGAGCTCTTCCCGGAAAAGTCGTTTGAAGATAAATTTATCCTGTACGTACCCATCTGAAGCTAAAAACTACCACTTTCGTGGTATTGGCCCATGGCCGGTAACCCCTCAACTTTGCCCGTATGAAGGAGATTTCCGTTTGTATTGTTGACGACAACAGCGATTTGCGCCAGGCGCTGGAAGAGATCGTCAACATGTCGGAAGAGTGTATATGCATAGGCACCATTGGCACCGCGGACGAAGCCATCCGCCAGATCCCCCTGCTGAAACCCGATGTGGTGCTGATGGACATCAACCTCAGCAGCCAGGAAAGCGGTATCGACTGTGTAAAGGCGCTGAAACGCAGGGTACCTGCCACCAACTTCATGATGTGTACGGTATACGAAGAGGACGAAAAGATATTCGAAGCGCTCAGCGCCGGCGCCAGCGGGTATATCTTAAAAAAAACACCGCCTTCCCGGCTGGTAGAAGCCATCCGCGAGCTGTATGAAGGCGGGGCGCCCATGAGCAGCCAGATCGCCCGCAAAGTAGTGGCCGCTTTCCAGGGCCGTCCTTCCGGCACCAGCGACCTGGAAGAGCTTTCCAACCGTGAAAAAGAAATACTGGAGCAACTGGCAAAGGGCCTGATGTACAAGGAGATCGCAGCTGCATTATTTATCAGTGCCGAAACGGTGCGCAAGCATGTATACCATATCTACGAGAAGCTGCACGTGACCAACCGTGTGGAAGCGGTAAACAAGTATTTCGGGCGGTAATGCCCAAAATACCACTAACGTGGTATTGCCTTCGATCCAACCAGCCGGTAGCTTTGTACCGGTTTAGTTAATAGCCTGATTAAAATCATTAACCTGACCTTTTTCTTGTAATTCGGTGATTTGGGGGATTCCTGAAAAGGAAAATAAAAAACCATCTGTAAAAAGATGGTTTTTTCATGTTATAGTCAGAACGTTGTTATAGCCGCATACGGTTGTTTTGCCGGTCGGTATCGGCCATGCGCTGGCTGGGATCTATCTCCGCTACGTAAATATCCCGCAGCCGCCTGCTGGTCTCGATAATATAGGTTTCACTGGTCCATTTCCAGGCCGGGTATACCTTGCGCGGCAGGTTGTCCTCCGCCGGTTTTTCACCGTATTGCAGGTCCAGGGGTATGTAGTGCATCTCAGCCGTGCTGTCCCTGAAGGTCAGCTTCAGGTCGACCGGCATTGGCATCAGGCCGTTCCGCTTCAGGCGGATCTTTGTTTTGCCGCTCTCTTCCCACAGGCTGTCGAATGCATAATCGATCGTTTTGATGGAGTTGACCCAGTACTCTTTGTACCAGTCCAGCTTCATATCGCTCACTTTCTCCGCCACGCGGATGAAATCGCTCACGTTCGGATGCTTAAACTTCCATTGCCGGTAGTACTCCAGCAATATCCTGTCCCTGACGGAGGCGCCGGTGATATACCCCAGTTGCTCCATGAACACAGCGCCTTTGGAATACGAGGCCACGCTATAGGCAAAATTGGTATTGTAATGGTCCGCATGCGTGGTCAGCGGCTCTTCTTTATTGCTCCTGACCAGCTGGAAATAAGAAGCATAGTTATCAGCCTGCGCAAATCCCGGATTATTATTCAGGAAAGCAAATACCCGCTCTTCGGCATATTGTGTAAACCCTTCGTCCATCCAGGGGTACAATGATTCGTTGGTACCCAGGATGCCATAGTACCAGCTGTGCATCCACTCGTGCAGCGCTGCACCGGGGCCGTACAGCAGCGTGGCCATCGGGTATTCCATGCCGCCATCGCCGCCGAGTATAAAGGAAAATTGCTTGTAGGGGTAGGCGCCAAAAGTGGACTCGATATATGGCAATGCCCGCTCCGCCATGGTAAGCAGGCCTTCCCAATCGCTGGCCGCAGCAGTGGTCGGCTTGTACAATACATGCACGGTCAGGTCGTCGCGCAGCTTCCGGGTCAGGTGGATGTAGCCGGGATCGGCGGCCCACATAAAGTCGTGCACATTCGGGGCTGTAAATTTCCAGGTCAGCTTATTGCCGGCCGGCCGCGTCACTTTCGTGCCGGGCGTTTCATAACCATACCCTACCTGGCTGGCATTCTGCAGGTAGCCGCTGCCGCCCAGGATATAATTTTTATCGATCGTGATATTGACATCGAAATCGCCCCATACGCCGTAAAATTCACGTCCTACATACGGCGTGGGATGCCATCCTTCGTAATCGTACTCGCACAGCTTGGGGTACCACTGGCTCATGGAATAGCGCACTTTGGTATTGGGATTGTCGCGGCCGCTGCGCCTGACCTGCAGGGGCACCTGCGCCTCGAACTCCATGTCAAACACCACTTTTGTTTTGGGCAGGATCGGTTTGTCCAGCCGCACTTCCAGGATGGTTTCCAGTACCTGGTACTGCTGCGGGCGGCCGTTCATTTTCAGCGAACGTATTTTCTGGTACCCGATCTCTTCGGGAGTCAGGTTCTGGATCCGGTCTCTGACACGCGAATCCCAGTCCACGCCCCGGCCGATCTGTATGGTGCCCTGCCGGCGGCTTTTGTTATCCATCATGCTGCCAGGCTGAAAGGCATTGAAATAGAGATGGTAAAATACCCGGGTCAGCGTATCCGGCGAATTGTTCCAGTATTCGAGTTGCTGCGTACCGGTAAAACGATTCGTTTCCACGTTCATATCGATGTCCATCACGTACTTTACTTTTTGCTGCCAGCGGTCAGGCTGGGCAAATACCTGCAGCAACAACAGCTGGAACGCAACAAGACTACTAAACCGTTTCATTGACCAATGATATTTTATATGCTAACAATAAAAGCGCCGGGCCGGATAACCGTCAAAAATCATCCGGTAATGCGGGCGCAAATGATTTACAGATGAAAACGAAAGAGCTCAGATGGTAATGCTTTCCCTGAGCAGGCGGCCTTCGGGACTGAAGAACAGGTACTTTTTCTCCAGCGAGCTTTTTTCCGCCTTGATCCGGTACTGGGTCACATCGGCCGGCAGGTAGATCACTACCACTTCCTTTACATCCCGGTCGGCAAAGCGGCTCTTGTGAAATCCTTCTTTCACAGAATCCGGCAACTGCTCGAAGCTCCATTTCTTCTCCGTATGCTTCCAGATGCCCTTGTTGGTGTATTCGGCATTCATCTTTTCACCGTCGAGAAGAAACGATACATTCACGTTTACCAGGTCATCGTTGTATTTTACATTCTCTGCTTTTGGATACTGCCTGGCAAAGCTTTGTTTTACCACAGCCGGCACTTTTCTGATCTGCGCAAACGAAGCCACTGCCATCAGCAACAGTACAGCGACGAAGCCATATTTCTTTTTCATACGATTGTTTGCTTTATGGGTTAAAATTAATACCAGTTTCAAGGCCTTCCTATTTTTCTTTGCCGGCAACGATCAGTACGATCTCGCCTTTGGGCGCCTTTTCCCTGTAATACGCACATACTTCTTCCAGCGAACCTCGTTTATTTTCTTCAAACATTTTTGTTAATTCCCGGCTGACGCAGCAGGACCGTTCTGCACCGAAAAACACGATCAGGTCCTCCAGCGTTTTTACCAGGCGCACCGGCGATTCGTAGAAGATAAGGGTGCGCTCCTCACCGGCCAGTTGTTTGAGCAGTGTTTGCCTTCCCTTTTTTACGGGCAGGAAACCTTCGAAGGCAAACCGGCTGGCAGGGATACCACTGTTGATCAGCGCCGGCACAAAGGCCGTAGCGCCGGGCAGGCATTCCACTTTTACACCCGCCTTGACACATGCCCTTACAAGCAGGAAAGCAGGGTCGGAAATACCGGGTGTGCCGGCATCGGTTACCACGGCCATCGTCTTGCCTGCCTGCAACTGGTCTACCAGGTGCTGCAGTATCTTATGCTCGTTGTGCTGGTGATAGGGCGAGATGGGTTTGGTGATCTGGTAATGATTGAGCAAATGCGATGTCGTGCGCGTATCCTCGGCCAGCACCAGGTCGGCCGCGTTGAGCACTTCCAGTGCACGCAGGGTAATATCTTTCAGGTTGCCGACAGGAGTAGGTACAAGATAGAGCATAGCAGGAGCATAAGGCAGGAAGCCCGGATTCCCTGGTCAGTGGCGGTGCTTCCTGCCGCGTATAAATCTAATTGACACTGATCTCAAAATACTCCATCACAGGGTTGGCCAGCAATTTTTTGCTAGCCTCTTCTGCCAACTGCCGGGCATTGTCAGCTGAGCTGGCATCGACCTGCAGGGTAATGTGCTTGCCTACCCGTACATCTTCAATGCTGCCAAGCCCCAGGTTTTGCAAACCTCCCATGACGGCTTTGCCCTGCGGATCCAGTAATTCTTTCAGGGGCATTACCTTTATCTGAACGGTGAATATCATGCGATTTTATTTTTAAACAGCAAAGATAAGAGAACATACACAAGCACTATGACGGGCACCGCCATCCATTG
>JBEVLT010000102.1:0-7115 GCA_040509055.1 Chitinophagaceae bacterium | reverse complement strand
GATGGGTTTAATTGGCTAATAGCTGCGTTGGATAAGATATAAGCTACAAAGCCCGGTATCCTTTACCGGGCTTTGTACTATTACAGGTGTTCCCTGATTGATCAGGGCTGTTCCGTAACGAATTTGTTTTTCCGGATCGTGCCTGAAGAAACGAATTGATTGTTTCGCAGCTGGTGATCGGCCCTCACGGCATCTGAATAGACGATCAGTAAACCTGCCGGTGCACAACCGGAGAAGCGGTTGCCCGTCAGGGAACTGTATTGTACGCCTGTCAGCCGGATCAGTCCGTTGTTATCGCCGGCATTACAGTTCGTAACGGTGTTGTTGGCAAAGAATAATTTTGGTCCCAGCGTACTTTCGTCGTTGCCGCCACGGTAAATGTCGATCAGTATTCCCTGTTGGCTTTCGAACCGGTTGCTGCTGATCACGATCCTTTCTGCGTTGTAATAACCCTTGTTATCCTTTTCTTCGTTTAGCAGCAGCCAGCTGCCGGCGTTGTTGATAAAACTGTTGTTGCGGATCACGATGCTGTCGGCGATCATGGATTTGGCGGCATGGAAAAAGCTGGTCGACTGCCCGATATTACGGATCGTGCAGTTGCGTATGGAGAAGTGATAATGATCGCTGTGACCACCGGGATCAGATGAAATGAAATGGGATGCATTGATCCCTTTGCCATCGATTACCAGGTTGTCCAGGACCAGGGCGCCCTTGCCGCCGATATTGAATACGCTGAAGAGTTCTGTCGTAGAAAATTGAATGGTCCTCTTGCCGGTGATGCGTACATTTTTTGTGACCAGGAGCGGGCGTGTCAATGAATAGTGGTTGCCGGTGAGGACGATGATCACGGGTTCCTTTCTTTCCAGTTGCTGGTACAGGGCTTCTGCATTGCTGCAGCTGACGCGGATAGCTGCTATTGGTGTTGCGTCGGCTGTTCTTTTAAACCAGCCGGCTCCGCAATTGTTTACTGCGTTATTCCGGATGCGGTTTAACAGGGCAGCATCGGAGAAATATGGTTTGGCCGATAGCACATGCCCCAGCCGGGTGTGGGCTGCCTGCTGCAGCGAGTCGGAAATGGAATGGATAACAGCCGCGGCCGGGCGGGGCAGGGCAGTACCTGCTGTGAGCGGTGCAACTAATGCGGTTCTTGCAAAGCCATTGGCTACCGCTTGCTTCAGTTCTTTATTGACCGTGTTGCCGCCGAAAACAAAGCCATCGGTATTGTCAAAGGTTTTGTACACCAGGCCGTCGCTGGTGTTGTAAAAAGTATTGTTCAGCAGGAACACATTCACCGGCGGCAATGTTCGTTCCGTATCGCTGCCTTCGCAGAAAGCGGCAGGGCTGCAGTTGTAAAAGCTGTTGTTCGCGATCACCGCCTCCGTTACCTGCACATAGCGATGCGCCGGGGAATTGGGTATGCCGTTCATGATGGCTAGGGGTGAACGAAAGCCGGTGCCGCGGCATTTGTAAAATAAGTTGTTCACCACCCACTGTCCTTTGTTGATCACCCGTACGCCGCCGGTGGCTTCCTTGCCATTGCCCAGGAAAATATTGTTTTCTGCCGTATTGTTGTCGCCGTGGCGCAATACCACGGAGCCCTGGCTTTCCTTAAAAAGATTGTTGCGGATAGTATTGCTGCCCGACTTGATGGACACGATCTCGGTTTCGCCGTCGCAGTATTCGAAAAAATTGTCCGTGATCTGCGTATTGGAGTTGAACTGGCAATGCTGGGACACGCCTACGCGGATGATCTCGCCGCCGTTGGAACCCAGCGGGGACCGCCTGCCGAAATAGTTGTGATCGATGGAGTGGAAGTTCTCCCGGCTCCGGTCATCATCCAGGATCACGGCCAGCAGCACACCCATGTTCTTTTTGTCGCGGAAACTGGAATGGTCCAGCCGGTTGTTTTTGCCATAGAACAGCACCCAGTTGTTCTCGTCCATCCGTTTTGGGTTGTTGAAGTCGTCTACAGCGCAGTTGGTGACGCGGCAGTGGTTGGCCAGCTTTTCTTTGCTGGTCCGGAATTCGATAACGGCATCATCGCCGGCATAGCCATTGGTAAAAGAAAGCCCGTCTACGATGAGATAGCTGCCACCCAGCTTCAGTTGCGAGTGGCCTGTAATCCATACTTTTCCTGCTGTTGCCGCTTTAAAGAGTATGGGCTTCTCCGCGCTTCCCTTGCAGTCGAGTTGGATGATCACGTCTTTCCACTCCCCGTCGCGCAGGATGATAATGTCGCCTGGTTTGGCCTGTTTGTTAGCGGCATTGAGTTCGGCAATGTCTTTGACCGGGATGGTCGTAGCCTGGCCGGCCAGGCAGGTGACGAAAAGAGAGGTCAGCAGCAGCAATCGTTTCATGAATTTCTTATTTGATTTTTATTCAAATGAAAGCCTGTAAGGTTTCTTTTGAAGAAGAGCAAGCCTGTAGGTGAGACCTTACAGGTTTTATCTTGATCGTCCGTTCTTCGGTGCAATCCGCAGCGATGATTCCCGGACATACAGTTTCGGCCGCAGCACTTCTTCCACCATGCTCATGTCGCTGTTATTATGTACGGTTTCGATAAAGAGCTTGGCTGCCAGCTTGCCCAGGTCGAAGGCCGGCTGATCCACGCTGGAGATAGCCGGTGTTACCAGGCTCACCACCGGTTCATTGTTGAAGCCTACCAGCCCGATGTCCTGCGGCATTCTTAATCCTTTTTCCTTGATGGCGAGCATGGCGCCGATGGCCATCCGGTCGCTGATGGTAAAGATGGCATCGGGTCTTTTCTTCATGGCAAGCAGCTCCTGCGTGGCTATATAAGCATATTGCTGGTTGAAGTCGCAATGGATCATCAGGTCTGGATCGGGCTTCATGCGGTATTTCTTCAGCGCATTCAGGTAGCCTTCCATCCGCATGTTGCTGATGCCAAGATTTTTCGGGCCGGCAAGGATAGCGATGCGCTTGTATCCCTGTTCGGCCAGGTGCTCGGTAGCCTGGTAGCCGCCATCCATGTTGTCGAGCCGTACGCCCGGGGCCTGCAGGTCGGGGATCAGCCGGTCAAACATCACCACCGGCATTTTTTTCTCCTGTATTTTTTTGAAATGATCGAAGACCTTGGTCTCGCTGGATACGGAAATGATGAACCCGTCCACCAGGCTATCCAGCAGCCGGCGGGTGTTCACGATCTCGCGGCCAAAAGATTCGTTGCTCTGGCATACCATCACGGTATAGCCGGCTTCCAGCGCCACTTCGTCGATGCCCCTGACCATGGTGGCCAGCACATAATCCAGGTTGGGAACGATCACGCCGATATTATGTGTCTGCTTCTGCTTCAGGCTAAGCGCCAGTTTATTGGGCTGGTAACTCAGCTCTTCTGCCAGCGCCATCACGGCCTTGCGGGTTTCGATGTTGACATCCGGTGTATTGCGCAGCGCACGGGACACGGTAGAGATGGAAATGTTCAATTGCCGGGCAATATCTTTGATCGTTGCAGGTTTATCCATGCCGGTAAAGCTAACAGAAAGATGATTACGGAAATCCCGGCAGCGTTACCGGTAACGTTACCGGGATTGCATTTTTATATTTTGTTCAATGATTTCGGTTTTCCTCTTGTTTATTTTCAAAAAACGAATCCAAAATTTGAAATATTCAATTGTTCAAAAAAATGGCCGGCTGATAATTACACCTAATATTACAACCGGAAGCCTGCCGTATGAACTAAAAACTGATTATGGAGTGTTGTTGAATGCATATTGATTCATCCTCGATCACGTTCAATAAACGATCCGATAATTTCGGTTTCCTGCTGCAAATCTTCCTGTTATTTTACTCAATAATTTATTCTGACTGCTATGAATTCATTCAACGGGAAGGTAGCGATCGTAACAGGCGGCGGCCGTGATATCGGCGCCCAGGTTTCGCTGAAGCTTGCTGCTGCAGGCGCTAAAATTTGCATCAACTATTTCGGGAATGGCGCCCAGGCCGAAGAAACGCTGCGGCTGATCAAAGAGCAGGGTGGGGAAGCCATCGCTGTGCAGGGGGATATGACAAAGGCCGAAGAGGTGAAAAAAGTGATCGACGGCTGCACGTCTGCTTTCGGCGATACCATTCATGTGCTGGTCAACGTGGCCGGCGGACTGATGGGGCGCAAAGTGCTTGCCGACCTCGACGAAGAGTTCTGGGATGCCGTGCTGGCGGTGAACCTGAAGTCAGCCTATCTCGTTACACGCGCCGTAGTGCCGCATATGACCGCAGGGGGCGCTGTTGTCAACTTCAGCTCCCAGGCCGCGCGGGACGGTGGTGGTTTTGGTGGCCTAGCATATGCTGCTGCCAAAGGTGGTATCCTTAGCCTGACCCGTGGATTGGCAAAAGAACTGGGACCCAAAGGCATCCGTGTCAATTGCGTGTCACCGGGCATGATCAATACCACGTTTCACAACACATTCACCAAGCCCGAAGTGCGGACCAATGTGGCGGCGGCCACTCCGCTGAAACGGGAAGGCGAGGCCCGCGAAGTGGCCGACCTGGTATTGTACCTGGCCGGTGATGCGGCTTCGTTTATCAACGGGGAAAGCGTGGAGATTAACGGGGGAAGTTATTTTGCCTGAGGAGGAAAATGTGATAAGCAGGCTATTGAGGTAATGTGGTAATGGGTTCCCGATAGGTGGGGAAGTACCGATAAGTTAGCTGGATTGTTTTAATAAATTAATACGACTGATTTGCGATTGCTGAAGACCATAGGCTTGCTGCTGGTGCCTGCATTGTTGTATGCACAGCACCCGGTTACTTTTTTCACTGCTGCAGAAGCGGCTGCGATCAAAAAAGATATTACACGTTATCCCCTGCTGGCCCGGTCGTACCAACAGATCAAAAAGCAGGTGGACGAATCGCTGGGCAGGGATATCGACGTGCCTTTTCCCAAGGACCCGGCAGGAGGATACACGCATGACCGGCACAAGGCCAACTACATGCTGCTGTTCAACAGCGGTGTATTGTACAACCTGACCGGCGATACCCGCTATGCAAAGCTGGTGAAGGAGGTACTGCTGAAATATGCCGTGCTGAATCCCGCGCTGAAAAATCACCCGCAGGCTACCAGCAGTTCGCCCGGCCGCATCTTCTGGCAGGCGCTGAACGATGCCAACTGGCTGGTATATGCCGGGATGGCCTACGACCTGGTGTATAACAATCTCTCTGCTGCCGAACGCAAAACGATCGAAGACGGCGCCTTCAAACCTGAAGTGAATTTCTTTACCAAAGACCTGAAGAGCTGGTTCAACCTCGTACATAACCATGGCGTATGGGCCTGTGCGGGAGTGGGGATCGTGGGTATGGCGACCGGTAACCAGGAATATGTCGATATGGCGCTGTACGGTACCGGTAAAGATGGCAAAGGCGGGTTTATCGCCCAGATGGACCAGCTGTTTGCCCCGGATGGTTATTATACGGAGGGGCCCTATTATGTACGGTATGCCATCCTGCCGTATTATCTACTGGCGAATGCGCTGAACCATGCGCGCCCGCAACTGAAAATATTCGGGCATCGTGACCGCATCCTGCAAAAGGCCCTGCTGGCCGGTTTGCAGCAAACCAATCTGGACGGGACCTTTTTCCCGCTGAACGATGCGCTGAAAGAAAAAGACTATACCACCAACGAGCTGGTCACCGCCATCGATATTGCCTGGAGCGTGTACGGGCCGGATGCAGGCTTGCTGACGGTAGCGAATAAGCAGGGCCAGGTGCTGCTGCACAAGGGTGGGGCGGGCATTGCAGCCGCTGCGGCCGCGGGTAAATCAATGCTTGCGTATTACCCGTATCGTACGGTGGAGTATACTGATGGTGCCAGGGGCGATGAAGGCGGCGTAAGCCTGCTGCGCAATGGGAAAGACGCTGACCTGACCACGCTTATTTATAAATACACATCCCACGGGCTTTCTCACGGCCATTTCGATAAGCTCAACCTGAACCTGTTTGACCAGGGCAACGAGATCATTACCGATTATGGTTCCGTTCGCTTTATCGGCGTGGAACAGAAATATGGCGGCCGGTACCTGCCGGAAAATACAGCATATGCTTCGCAGACCATCGCCCACAACACGATTGTGGTCAACGAAACCAGCCATTTCAACGGCGATGGAAAAACAGCAGAGAAGTTTCATTCCGATAAACTATTCAGCAGCGTAGCTGACCCTTCTGTACAGGTAGTCGCCGCCCGGGAAACCAATGCGTATAAACATACCGTGCTGCAGCGTACGGTGTACCTGCTGCAATTGCCGGATGGCAAAAAGCTGGTGACCGATCTGTTCCATGTTGCGGCTCCGGCTGCCAGTCAATTCGACCTGCCGTTTCATTACAACGGGCAGCTGATCCATACGTCGGCTGCTTACAAACCGTTTACCGGCCGGCAGGAAACACTGGGCGCAAAAAGTGGTTACCAGTTCCTGTGGAAAGAGGCCGAAGCCACCGTGAAAGACACGCTCTTTCAGTTCACATTCCTGAACGACCGCACCTATTACTCGCTTTCGTCGCTGGTGCAGGGTGATGCAACGGTGTTTTTCACCCGCAGCGGCGCCAACGATCCGAATTTCAACCTGCGTCATGAACCGGCAGTGGTTATCCGCAAAAACGGGCAGCAGGCTTCGTTTATCAACGTGCTGGAGATACACGGCCGCTTTGACCCCGTAATGGAATTCTCCACGTCTGCGTATCCTTCTGTACAACAGATCCGGTTGTTACAGGACGATGCGGATTATACCGTGGCCGAGATCATCACCGGCGGTAAAAGAATACAAATCGCCCAATGCAATAAAGATTTTGGTCCGCAAGCGGCACATTCAGCGCAGCAGATCAGCTGGACAGGGCCTTTTGCCGTGTTGTACGAGGGGCGTGTGTTACAGCCGGCACTTCATACTAACAAACAATAAGAATATGGGAACAACCGAAACAGTGAATGTATTTATCGAAAACAGTGATGTGGAATGGGAGGTCACCGGTCCCGGTACCAGGCGCAAGATCATGTCCTGGGACGAGCGGCTGATGGTGGTGAAAGTAGAATTTGAAAAAGGAGCGATCGGGCCCCTGCACCAGCATTACCATACGCAGATCACGCATGTGGAAAGCGGTGTCTTTGAAGTAGA
>JBEVLT010000101.1:0-37443 GCA_040509055.1 Chitinophagaceae bacterium | reverse complement strand
ATTTTCTTCCTCCCTGCTTTTCCGGAATACGATAAAACCCTTCGGATCTTTTGCGAGGCTTCTCCAGGTAATGTTTACCGAGCTGTCTCTTTCATTTCGTACAACGGACAGCGCCTGCGCCGGCAAATATCCGGTAGTATCCGGCACGCCCACTACGGCAATGATACGCGAGGGCTGTGAAATGTTCCCGCTTTTATCCGTGGCGGTGACATAATAGTGCAATAAAGAAGAACTTCCGGCGTCGGTAAATTGCAGCTCGCGTAACGGCCGTGTATTCAGGGGCCGAAAGCGTTGTGCAGCGCTGTCATCACTTCGGTAGACCGTATAGCCGGCCACATCGGCGTCAGGAGAAGGACGCCATTTGATGATGATGGCATTAGGTTTCGCCTCTGCATCGAGGCCCTGCACGATGCGCGGCGCCGTTACATCCGGTACGGTAACGATGATCGTATCGCTGAGCGGGCTTTTATTATATCCTTTGTCAATAGCCTGGATGCAATACACATATTCATTGTCCGATACCAGCGGCAATGAATCCATAAAGGAATTGGCCATCAGCGGGTGCTCGTTCAGCAGCACCATCATTTCTTTTTTCCGGTTGGAGGCCCGGTAGATCCAGTAGCCTTTCAGGTCGTTTTCGGCGCCCTTATCCCAACTCAGGATAGCGAGAGCAGGCCGCGATACGCCTTTTAAGTGCATGGGTTTTGCGGGTGGTGTCATATCGGGCAGCACCGCCAGTGAAATTTGACCGGGAGCGGCATTACCGTTTTTACCAACGCTTTCAATATAGTACTGGTAAATACTTCCGTCGGCTGCAGGCGCATCTGTATAAGTACTGGTAGTCACGGGTAGCAATTGCGCGTTTACTTTTTTATAGGCAGGGTCTGCTTCGCTGTTGCGGTAGATATTGTAGCCGGTACAATTCTTATCTTTTACCGGCTCCCAGGTAAATTTGAAGGTTTTTTTAATCCGCTCGTTCCGGAAATTCATGACCGCTTTCGGAAGCGTGGCATCTTTTACGGTTACTTTGAGCAGTTCACTCATCCCGCTTTCATTACTCAGCATATCCAGTGCAGCCACCTGGTAGTACCAGGTAGTTCCCGCGGCCAGGGAAGTGTCGATGAACCGGTAAGGCTGTTCCATTCCCTTGATCTTTGTAGCGGCCACCGGCCCGCCGGAGATCAACACAGGTTTAGCATCCGGCGCTGAACGCCGGTACACCAGGTAGGCATAATACCGGTCATCTGTCTGCCAGTTGAGAAGAATGTTTTGCTGCTGCTGGGTAGCGCTCAGGCCGGTAACGGTTTGGCCGGTGGCTGCAGCAACAGTAACTGTTATGGGATCAGACATATCCTTATCGGATTTAGCCGCATCGGTCAGCTTGTATTCATAGGTCAGCCCCGGCGCTGCCGTTTTATCTTCAAAATAGCAGCCCGCATAGTGAGCGAACAGGTTATCGTTGAGCAAAAAGATCCCGATAAATCCTTTGAGGTTTTTTTCCTGCGGGCCGGTACCGGGTGTTCGCCACATGAAGTTGGCATAGCGCTTAAAGCTTTTATCCTTTGCAGCATAATCCTGGCCTTTTACCAGCGCTGCGCGGGCCACCGGGCTGCTATTGATCTTTTTCCAGTCGCCGCCGGGTTCCCTGCGAAAAATATTCAACTGGCTGTTGTTGACGATGTTCACCGTGTCGATAACCTTTAACTGGACTACAAGGGTTTGATCAGCCGGTTTGGAAACACTGGCCGCCAGCTTCAGGCGTTGTTGTGCGTACAGCAAAGAAGAGGTTGCCACAAAAGCCATACTAAACAGCAAGATTGCTTTTTTCATATATGGATCGCTTAAAAACAGTTATCGAAAATGATGGAACCATCCCTGAAGCCCAGGGCAAGGTCAAAGGGCCCGATGGATATACCCATGGAGATACAGGTGGGGCTCGGGAACTGTACCTGCCCGTCGACACTAAAGGGTATTTTCAGGATCGTTTCCCCGCATTCCTGCAGCCGGCCGTAACCGCTGAAGGTAGCGGCTCCATTGAACTGAAAGGGAGAGTAGATTACTTCGGCGCCAAGGGAAATGGAAGCCTCTACAAGCACATCGTCATCGCAGAAGATGCCGTCATTGTGCCAGTTCAGGTCTACTACTTTGAATTTTCCCATGATCTTGACCCGGTTATCGTCCAGGTCGAAGCCTGCGGCGACAGGCGCTTCCTTACCCATAAACGATGCTGAACCGGAACCCCAGATATGAAAAACGCTTTTGCTGATATCGAACCCGGCATTGGCATTAACGGTAACGATATCGTAGGCATTCAGGCTGGCGTTAAAATTTCCATAGATCCTTGCTGACGGGCTGGCGGTGATCTCCAGCTTGCAATCTTTGGCCTGCAGGAGACCTGGCGATCCTTCGCCGGATGATATGAAATCGCCATTGCCCAATAGTTTGATATACTCCGGCCCGCTATTCGTGGTCGCCATCTCCAGTGAAAGATCACCCCAGAATTTCACCCCGTCGTCGGTAGCCGTTTTCAGGTTTACCTGGCCGTAAATGCCCATAAACTTACTGTCATCCGGTACGTAGGTATTGTTGTCATTGATATTGTCACCATCATGCCGCATGTGGTAAAACACACGCCCGGTAAAGCCATTGATGGCCAGGTCCAATACGCCGGTCGGGATCACTACAATATTTTTCTGGCCCGCTTCAAGAAACCAATAGTTATACCCCTCGCTCATATGGCCGATCATCAAAACGGCTTTTATACTTGGCGCGGAAGAGTTTTGCGGGTCTGCCGGGGATTTGAGGGCAAAGCTCACTTCTGCCCTGAAGCCCGTCCCATACACATCGTCTGTGTCATAATACTTTAGCTTGGCGCCATTAAAAGCTGAAGATTCATTGTCGCTTCCGGCCGTAGCTGTTGTGGAAAAAGAGATTTCCCCGTTGTCCGGTTGTTCCTTCCCCGGATCGTTGGCCGAAGGCCCATGGCCGGCTGAAGCATAGGCCATGTCATTGGTGATCTCTGCAGCGCTGAACTCGACAGAAGTATGGAAATTATTTCCGGTATTGCTGCTAACGGAAAGATTATCTGCCATTACCAATACACCGCCGATGGTAATCCGGTAGCCAATGTTGCTATTTGTCAGCGTAAGCACATTCGCCGTGAATTGATAGCCATTCAGATTCCCTTCAGGATGGCTGAGCGTGTTATCTAATCCGCCCAAGGAGGGCATGCCGATATGCCCGTCAGCATAAATACTGAGATCGGCTGCTTCTACGTTGGCTACATTCAGGTTTTTTTCAGGATTGGAGTTGCTGAAGCTGAAGGCGCCGCCTACGGTTATTTTTCCGTCTGTAATGGTACCGTAGTTCGCTTTATAGGTACACTTATCACCGGTTTTGGCGTTGTTGTAAAGCGTAGTGGTTTGTCCTGCCACAAAGACCATCTCGGCTTTTTGCATGCCTTTTTCATCAGCCAGGAAATTCACGCCTGCTTTCTGGTTGATTACGGGTACTACCAGGTCTCCATCCACCTTGAAATTGACAAGCGTGGAGTTTGTAACGGCTACCACCGATTTCTTGGTGATGACGGGGAAACCCATTAAAGAGATTTGTTGCGACTCATTCTTTTCAGAACCGAAAGACAGACCGAAATCGTCAGAGAAGTAAGCGTTCTTATATGCAAAAGTGAATTGCTTTCCTTTATTGCTGAGCAGCAATGAAACGGATGGGATGCTCAGGCCGTATAGATTTTCCGAGGAGCTTTTCCACGAAAGATCGACGTGTACGTTATCGAAATAGGCCATCACGGAGCCATCGGTATTCAGCGTTTGCTGCCAGCCTTTGGGTAAGAGTACATCAAAGGCAAGCGCCGGTTTCTTTTCAAACGTAACCTTTAGCGGTTTTTTCGGATGGGCAATTTCATAGCTGCCATCAAACAGGAAGCTGACATTGTTCTCTCCATCGAAGTTCAGGGTCGGTACCAGTTTGATCGTGATATTTTTAGTAAAGGAGGGACTAATGGTATTGGTGCCGCCCGGCCCGCTGAATTGCAGCTCGCTATTGCGGCCTTTCTTATTAAATTTTTTGTCGAAGTCGAACTCGAAGGTTTCTTCCTTGATGCTGGTAAACCCGATCATTTCATCGGTGCCTTGTTTGGTCCTGGCCAGGAAACCCGTTTTCCAGCTGAATTTTCCGGTATAATAAGCGGTGTTCGAGCCGGTACCTGTTTGCACAAAATAGCCGCGGGTATCATCCCATTTTGACAGGATGCTGGCAGTGTAGCTGATATCGTTCAGGCCGAACCAGGCTGTTCCGTCTGCATCGCCGGTAATCTTGAAATTGAATTGGCCGGAGGGACGCTTGACCGGTTTGGCCGTCCCTGACGTAGCCACCCATCGTTTATACACCTTGGTTGATCCGGCCGTTCCTTTTTTGCCCAGTTCATCCGGGTTTTTGCTGATGGTCACTTCCGCATCGAAGGGGAGGATGATCAGGTTATTGAATGCGATCTCAAGAGAAGGCCCGTTTTTGTATAGTTGCGTGGTACCGGTGCCGCTGAATACAAAGCCGCTGGTATTGTTCAGGTGATTGACGCTTACCGGGAAGCCGCATAAGATAAAGCTGTTGAAACTTTTGGCGGTTTTGTCTTCAGCAAGGATTGTAAAAGTCTGTACTTTGCTGGTGTAGCTTTTCCCGCCCGTATTTACCGTTACTTTCCAGGCCAGGGTCTTCCCGGCGTACTTGCTGAAATCCACGAAGGATTGTTTATACGGTTCTTTTCCACCGGCGATATTTTGATTTTTTTGCAGCGCATCTTCCGGCGATTGGTTGGCGTTCATCACAACGATAAACGGCGTTTCGATGCCACCGGCAATAGCCGCGTCATAGTCCCAGGTAGCGAAATTTTTAGCCGGGTTGGGATCGGGTGTGATCATGGCTTTATCGGCCGGGTAGACCAGCTTCACCATATCTGCAGCAGGTAGCGCTTCGCCAAATACAAAACTTTTCACCGTGCTGAGCCCCCGGTTCCGGTAGGCTGTTCCCCGTGGACCGGGAAGCGCGGTCACAGCCCAGGCATATTTTCTTCCTTTTACCAGCGGAGGCTGGCCCGGGCCGTATAACAGGGTGTTGACGGTAAGCTCGGTTTCGTACAAGGCCCTTGAATTGCGGTACGCATCGTTGGGGTTCTTTTTGGGATCCAGTATTTCCACGATGCGGAAACGGTATTTTGTACCAGGTTCTGCTCCTGCAGGGGTGGTCCAGTTGAAGACAAGGGTCTGCGGCTGCAGGGATTTGATGGATTCGTTATCAAATGGCTTTACCGGCACCGGTGGCTCCAGGCTGGCGATCCGTATCTGGCGGCAGCTGGTGGCAGGGTCGGATACAGGCAGGTTGGTAGCATAGTTGAACGCCTGGATGCATACCTGGTAATTCCCTTCCGGGATGCCGTTCTTTTTAACGATATCATCGGGAGTGACATGGGTATAAGCAAGCTGGTTGTCACCAAGCAGGTCACGCAGAACGTTGATATCGGCCTGCAGCAATTGCTGGCTTTGGAGCACGATCGGCTGCGGCGGTTTATAGTTGGGTTTGGTAGTGATCACTACGCCGTTATCCCCTGTGATGGTTACTTTCAGGTAGATCTGCGCCGGACGGTCAGAATTGTTTTTCAGGAGGAGCACCAGCTTGCCGGGCTGCTCGGCATAGTCGCTCAGCCGGGGCGAATAGGGCGGGGTGATGGAAAGCGTTACCCCGATGCCGGGCGCCGCAGTGACTTGCGCCTTGGCTATCATCCCTGCCAGGATGGCGGAGAGTGAAAGCAGGATTTTACAAATGGATCGCATGGTATACATATTTCTTTAAAATGTCCAGGTATAGCCCAGCTCTGCCGTGTTTTCGGTAAAGCGGGGATCAATTACAATTGTTTCCGGCCTGTTGGCCAGCAGGTTCCACCGGGCGGAAAACCGGTGCTGCGCAGCAAGGTTGTAAGCACCGGTCAGCCCGGCATTGATGACGATGGCCGATCCCATCTGTTTTACGATGCTGAAAGAATTGGTTGTGGCCAGCTGCAGCCTGTTCTGCAAAAAATTCTTACTGCCACCCAGCGAAAAGCCATAGATCAGGGCTTTGCCGCTGTAATATTTATTGATAGACCGGTTGAGCCCTGCAGATACGCTCCAGCCTGTTTTGTTGAAATTGAGGTTGTAGTTGAGAAATCCCACGCCTGTCCGGATATGGTTCAGCTCCTTGGTATCGGGGTTGAAATCTACCAGGGTGGAATAGTTATAGCTTAGCAGCACCACGTGGGTGTGCCGATCATTGGTGACGATATAGCGCGGGGTAGCCGACAGGTTGTGTGAAGTTTGGGCAAGCAGGTATTTATTGTTCACCAGTACTACCTGCGGTGCGGCCTTCGTGGAATAATTGACGTAATTGGCATCGATCCCCAACCGGCTGGTGATATCCCAGGAAACATTGGCCGACCCGATCACCCGGGTTGTCGTTTGCTCTTTTTGTTTCCGCAGGTTATCCTTTTGCAGCCCGATGCTGCCGTTGAACCGTACGGTGCGGTTGGCCACGCTGAATTCGGGCGAGAGGGTAATATTGCGGAAATCGTTGTTGAAGAAATAAGCGCCCATGCTCTGGAATTCAGGGTCTACGTAGCGGTAAGTGAGCTTCAGGGAATAGTTGGCGGCTTTATACGTAATACCGGCGCTATAGGCAAGGTTGGCCTGTGAAGAAGCATTGACAGGAACAATAGATTTGAATGCCTTGCTGATTTTCTGCAGGTCTGCCGGATTGCCAATCGTTGATCCGGTATTGTAGGTATATACGCTGATGCCTGCATCCGCTTCGAAGTAAAATTTCCTTGCCATGTTCCAGGCGCCACGGATGCTGGCAACGGCATTGGCGGCAGGTGTGATGGTTTTGACAGAATCGGGAATGCTTTTTTGAACGCTGGTACTATCATCGTGTGCGGAAAGGAAGCTCAGCTCGATAAACTTTTCGTCGCTGCCGTAACCCGCCTTCAGCGCATACCCTTTCCTTGAAAAAGAATAGGGCTGCAGCGCACCAGTCGTGGTATCGATCTCCGTTGCCTTGTTTAGCCGGCCATACATGGCGCCGAACCTGAACCTGCCGGGCGTCAGTTCTATCCCGCCGCCCAGCATGGTATAGCCGGCCAGGGTATAAGGCGAAAATTCTATGTTCCGGTATCCGCCATGTACGGCGATCCATTTATACGTAGGGCTTAATCCGAACTGGTTGAAGGGCTGGCGGAAATCACGCTGTTGCTCGCTGATGCTGAAGCTCACGGGTATGCTGATGCCGTATAAGCTGAAGACCGGCGACCCGGAGAGCAGGTAGGAAAAGGGCGGCCGTCTGGCAGGTATGCCCTGCGCATGATAGAATATGCCCCGCAGGTCCAGGCTGCCTGCCACAGTAAAAGGCTTTTGCCCGGCAATGGTGGCCAGGTCCTGAGCGTTGGCAGCAGTGATACAGCCGGACAGGAAGATCAGCGCTGGCGTGAGTTTGTAAAACTTTCTCATAGCAATTACCGTTCAGCCAACAGGAATCGAGACGGGTGCCGGGTTGGTTGACAGTATAAAGTTGCTGTGTTATCCGGCGAGTCTTTTTAACCCTTTCGGGTGATTTTAGGGGGAAATGGTGAGTGGCGACCCGATAGCTGCCGGGTGGTCGATAGTAAGTGCGCAAGAGGCTTAATTTAAGACGGGTACAAATTCGAAGGGTTGAAAATTCAGAGACCGGGTAAAATCGAATAATTTAAAAATAATTTCAACCCCTTAGGATCATAGGCACATAGACTATCCGGGTGTAGTGCCTATGCGGTAAAATTGATTGGATCAGTCGATGATCTTCTCGCGGAGCACTTTGGCCACGGCCTCCTTGCCACAGTTCACATGCAGCTTGGCATAAATGTTCTTGAGGTGTGATTTTACGGTATCCAAAGAGATAAAGCATTCGGCGGCGATCATCTTGTTGGAAAAGCCTTTTACCAGCAGCTGCAGCAATTCCATTTCGCGGCCGGAAAGAGCATACGTAAGCGGGGAAGTTTTTTTAAACCCGTTCTGGAACAGCAGGAGCATTTTCCGGGCAATGGTAGGCGACATGGGCGATCCGCCCTGTACCACTTCCTCTACCGCTGCTACCAGCTTATCGGGGTCGCTTTTCTTGAGTATATATCCGTTGGCGCCATTGCAGATGCAGTGGAATAGTTTTTCATCGTCCTCGAACACCGTATGCATGATGATCTGCGTGGCCGGCCGGGCATCCTTGATCATCCGTACGCCCTCGATGCCGCTGGTGCCCGGCATATCGATATCCATGATCACCACATCGGGCAGCCAGGTTTGCACGATGGCGCCGGCATCGTTGCAGTTGTCAAAGCTGGCGCACACATCAAACCGCTCATGCGATGACAGCAGGTCTGTAATCAGGTTGCGCAGGCGCTCATTATCTTCAAAAATGACGATCCGTACAGGCATCCGTTGGGGTTAAAAGGGTAAAGCTAAAGGAGCAGTCCGGCATCCGGCTAACTCTTTTGAGTGATTTTCATTGAAAAAAAGACATGGGTACCTTCCCCGGCTTTGGAGCGTATGCGAAAATCCGCCTTGCAGCTGGCGGCTCGTTGCTTCATATTCTTCAGCCCGTTCCTTGCGCTTTCCTGGTCAGGATCGAAGCCCCGCCCGTTATCCGTTATTTCGAGCATGATCAGGGAGGCGGTAAACTTTATGGTGATGCTCACCCGGGAGGCGCGGGCATGCCGGGCGGCATTGCTGACCGCTTCCTTATACACCAGGAAGAGATCGCGGCGGCACTCGAGCGAGAGCGGCAGCTCATGAAGCGGTTCATCAAAGTTCAATTCGTATGCAATGTTGCTGTTTTCCAGCGTTTGCGCGGCATAGCGCCGCATCCGGGCCAGCAGGTCTTTCCAGTTGGTATTGGGTGTGTTGATATTCCATACGATATCGTCCAGGCTTTCACCGATCTTTTTCAGGTCTTCGTTCATTTCGGACAGGATCGGTTCTGCCTTTGCGGGGTCGTCGTTCATGCGCCGCATGGCCATGGCATTCGAGATACGCACCGCGCTGATGGTGGAGCCGATATCGTCGTGCAGGTCGGCAGAGATCCGGTTCCTTACTCTTTGCAGCTTCAGCAGCTGGTTGATGCGGTATTTATACAGGGCATACAAAGCGCCCGCCAGCAGGAGCGCTACCATGATCTTGAAAGCAAGCGTTTGCCAGAAGGCCGGCCGGATATAGAGCATAAACCGCGTGGGCTCGCTCCACAGTCCTTCGCTGTTGGCCGCTTTCATTTCAAAAACATAATGCCCCGGCGGAATATTGGTATAGGTAGCGCTTCTTTTTTTATCGCTGTAGATCCAGTCTTCGCTAAACCCGGATAGCCGGTAGGCAAACCGCACCTTATCCGGGTAATTGAATTCAAAAGCATTGAAATCGAAGGAGAGGAAATTTTCACGGTAGCTCAGCCGGTAAGGCTCTTTTTGCACAATAGCAGGATCGAAAAAGCGTGGGTTTTCCAGTATCCGGAAGCCGGTGATCACCGGTTGCGGCAAGCGCCGGTTGTTCTCCACGGAGGCCGGATCGATATAGGTAAAGCCGGTGGGCGATTTAAAGATCAGCTGGCTGCCGATCCATTGCAGCGGAGTAAGAGAAGCATTTTCTTCCAGCCCGTCAGAATTGGTGAACACACGGAAGGTATTTTTTTGCCGGTTCACGAATACAAGCCCGCGCACGGTGCTGATCCAGTAATTCTTAGCGGCATCCAGCGCCATGCTTGCCGCTGTATTGCCGGGCAAGCCGGAAGGAAGCGGTAAATGCTGGAGGGCATGGGTCTTTTTATTGAATTCAAAAATGCCGGAGCCGGTGGAAAGCAGCAGGCGATCCCCATCGCTGACCAGGTGAGCCACGCTGTTTAAGTAAGGAAGGCCGGTAGTAGTAGCAGGGCCGGTGAATACGGTAGTTTCATTTGTCACCGGGTCGATCCTTGCTATACCGGTAAGGCTGCTGCACCAGATAGCGCCATCCGGGTCCTGCAGGACATACAACAGGTTGAATGCATTCAGGTCGCCGGTGGCCTTGCCGGTAAAAAGGACACGGTAGCTTCTTCTTTTCGGTGTATAGGCAACCAACCCGGTAGAGGAGGCCACCAGCAGGCTGTCGCCCACCCAGAGCAGCTTGCGGATGACAGTGCGGTAAGGCAACATTTTTTCTGTTGGCAAGGGCGGGAGCCGGGTGACGGCTCCTGTTTTTTTTACCAACCGGTACAGGTGGTTGCGGGAACCGATCCAGATATTTCCCTGGCCGTCATCGGCAATGGCGCGGGCTTCACTGCCTTCATTGGCCCCGGGTTCCAAATCTTTTATCCATTGCAGGGTCTCCTTCCGGCCCCAGTCGTATTGGATGACGCCCTGCCTGTTGGTTCCGATCCAGACAATGTTGTTGTTTTCCCGGTCCCGGACCAGTTCGCAGATATAGGGGCTTGCTTCACCGGCCAGCTCTTTTACCACCCGGGTTTTGAAGTTTTGGCTGTTGGGGTTGATCATGCTGATCCCCTTCGTAGTGGTGGCCCATAGCTGGCCGTCCTTGTCCCGGTATAATCCATTGATGCCGTTCCCCAGTATCGAATAGGGATTCGCAGGCGCAGGAAGAAACTGCGTTGTTATTTTTTCAGAAGGAATATGGAAGCAAAGCAGCCCGTTTTCCGTACCGATCCACAATATATCGTTTCCGGTATAAGCAGGCAGGGCCGAGATGGCATTGATGCTGCTATTGCGAAGCTCCCCCATCTCCTCAAAGAGCAGTTTCCCTGCGCTGTTTGTCATCGCGTCGGCATCGATCCGGATGAGCCCCTTTCGCTGCGCCACCCATACCTGGTGACGGGTGTCCATGAACAGGGCGGGTATCGATACGCTGGCGCCATCCTTATCAAAGAATTTAAAGGTTTGGGAACGGTCTGTACGGGGATCATACACCAATAAGCCTTCGAAGCCGGTACTGGTCCAGATGCGGCCGCGATGATCGATCAGGGCGGCTATCGGGTGGGTATATCCGGTAAGCGAGGTGCCGGTGATGGCATGCGTAGTGGTATTGAGCCGGCAAAGCCCGAGGTTGCTGGAAAACCAGATGGTTTCCCGGCCGTCGTAGGCAAAGGCATAGGCATAGCTGATCTTTTCCGAAACGGATTTATCGATATAGCGGAAGCCGTCTATAGCCGGGTCGTAATAGCAGAGACCGCCGGCATTGCCGATCCACAGCACTCCCTTTTTGTCCACTACCAGGTTGTCTGTATACTCTTCGCGCAATGAGTTCGGCACCTGCGGATCCTTACGATATTTTTTTATTTCGGTGCCGTCATAGCGGGTAATTCCTGCTCCGCTGAGCCAGATATAGCCGCTGGAGTCGCGGGTGATGTTGAACAGGGAAAGGTCCTGCAGGCCGTTCCGGCGGTCGAAATTCCTGAATTTGATATCCTGTAATTGCGCGAAAGTTCCCCACCCGCAGATCAGCCAGCAAAGAGTCAACAGGAAACTGTATAGAAGGGGGCGGGAAATCACAGGGGAATTTACAAAAAGCAGGGATAGGAATAAGGGGGATTTCAGGATGATTGGTGGGTAGGGTGATCGGGCGCTGGTATGCTCCGTAACGGGCTACCACGGCCGCGGCCACCGGCTGCATCACTGGCTGTGCCGCTCGGATCGTTTCGCACCCGCGTTGCGCGCCCTCTTTCCGCGGGATATCGGCCATGAAAAACACCTTTTTCACCTGCTGGACAGCGCCTACCTGTATGCCCGGTACCGAAGGGATTTTACCCTGATCCCCGATGAAGTGAACGAGCTATTGAACCGGGTGGAGCAGTTGCACACCCGCGTACAGCAGGTTTTCGAAAACCATTTGATCACTTTTCAATCATCTGCAACATGGCAAATGAAGTCAAACTCCGGCTGGAGATACCGGCCGCCTTTCAGCAGGCCTGTGAAGCCCTGCATACCGATCCGCAGCAGGCTTTGCAAATACTGGTCAACCATCTTGTGTTTTATGCGCAACTGGTATCGCCTGGCGATGACCCTGAGTCTCAGGCCGGCATCCTGCTCAGGGAATACTTAGATACACGGGGCCCGATGCCTGCGCCCAACTACAAAACACGGGAGCTGAACGTAAAATACACGCAGGAAGTGCTGGCGCTGCTCCGCGCCGATATGAACGGCCACCGGAGAAAGAAGCTGTACCTCCGCCTCGTTGACCAATGGCACCGGGAACTGCAGGATAAAAAACCATTAAACAAATGACTATGAAAATAGAAATGATTGTAACGCTGACAAAGGAGAGCGATATCCTTTGCGATATTTTCCGGTTTCGCATCGAATATTTCCTTCGCTACTACATGAAGCAGGTATCCCTGGGCGGGATTACTGACAAAACAAAGCCGGATGATATCAATTGCGCCACGCTGTTTTTCATTCTTTGTGCCGCCTGAGCAACATTGTCCGGTAAAATATTTCCCGGGGACCCTGTTAAAGTTTGTGAACTTTACCGGGTTCCGCATCTTTGCCTGTTGATCTATGAGAAGGTGCGGCAGTACGCTTACCACAAAAGACTATTAATAAAACTTACCGACTTAAAAACCAACGACCGACAAATGAGTACAACAACGGGATTTTGCATCACTACTATTGGCGGCAATAATATGAAGACCCTGTTATTCCTGTTTACTTTCCTGGTTTCAACCGTGGCCTTCGGGCAAAAGGCCGGAAGCTACCTGGTCGTGCGTCCCGACACTACGAACACGCAGAAATTCGGGTATGTTTTCGTGAATGAAAAGGGTGATACTGTTACCCGGCTTGACACGGCAAAGTATTATGTCTGCTTCAGCGATACCATCCACTATTTCGCCATCGTTGGAATGGTAAATAAAACAGGCTGGTGGGCTATCGACAAAAACGAAACACCTCTTTTCCAGGTTTTCAATACCAGCAGCGGCGAACCTTCGCCGGACGAATTGCGGGATGGCATGATCCGGATCGTTGATGACAGCGGGAAAATCGGCTTTGCTGACTATAAAGGGCAAATAGTCATCAAACCACAGTTTGAAGCGGCCTCGGGTTTTTATAAGGACAAGGCAATAATTGGCAGGCAATGCAGGCAGGTGCTGTGGTGCTGCGAGGGCGAACATGCGGATAAGCACTACACCACGGATTGCAAACAGGCTGGCTACATCAATAAAAAGGGACAAATACAAAAAATTGGTGCCCGGACTTTTGAAGAAGTTCAAAAAGAAATTGACTGGAAATCCGGCTATGATTGAGCTTTGCCGGGATCGTGGGTCGTAACGACAAGCTTTAAGTTTAATTGACATCTGCTAATGACAATAAATCCTGCATTCAGGTAACAGCAGGATAGCAGGCTACTTACTTTAAACTCATTATTTTCCCAGCTCGATCCTTCTTCCCTCTTTGGCCGATCGTTTGGCGGCATCCAGTATCTCCATCACCAGCATATTGTTCTCCAGCGAGGAAAGATCATAGGGCCCGGGGGCGATCTGCCCGCGCACCACGGCTGCCAGGTAGGCAAAAGGTTCGTTGTAAGGAGCAGGGAGGGTCGGCGCAAGTTGCCGGCCTTTACTGTCTCCAGTATTTTTAATGACAAGCCCGTTACGGTCAGCGATCATGTAGCCGTTTACCCCGTACACTTCCATATCCTTGCGGTTGTACGGCCAGTTCCAGGAGGCCTGGATGATGCCCTGCGCTTTCGGATACGTGACCACGATCGTGGCCTCGTCATCCACTTTGGGATAAATATCCGGTTTAAACTGCTGGGTGACGGCGAATACCGCCTGCGGCCGCTCGCCTTTCATGAGCCAGGTGAGCAGGTTGGCGCCATAGCAGCCAAAGTCCATCAGGGCTCCGCCGCCGTTCAGTACCGGGTCGGTCAGCCAGTCCAGGAACTCTTTATTCACGCCGATCTCCTTAGGTCCCTGGTGCCCATCATGTACCACCAGCTTGCGCAGCCCGCCGATGGAATCCAGCAGTGCAAAGGCCTGGTGATTGCTGCCGTACCAGGTGGTTTCGTAGTTCGTAAGGAGGTGAATGCCGTGCTGTAACGCTAATGCCTGCATTTGCTTTGCATGGTCCAGGCTGGCAGCCAGTGGCTTTTCCACCATCACATGAATTTTGCGCGGGGCGCAAAGCTTTACCACTTCCAGGTGCTCATAAATGCTATTGAAGGCGGTGACGGCGTCCGGCTTTGTTTTCTCCAGCATTTCTTCCAGCGAGGCATAAAGTAATGTAAGCGGTAGTTTGTATTGGGCCAGGTAGCGCTCGGCCAGGGCGCGGTTGGGCTCGGCGATACCTGCGATCTCTACGTCGCCATCGTGGGCGCGGGACAGCAGGCCATGCACATGCGTATGGGTAAGGCCGGCAATACCAATCCTTAAGGGTTTTGTCGATTGGGCAGGAGCGGTGAGCGCAGCGGCCAGGGCCAGGAGCAGCAACCAGGAGCGGGGCATAGGAAGATCTTTTTGGTAAGATAGGAAATAGTTGAGAGTGGCAACGTTGTCCCGGTACAAACATCCGCTCGCTGATCCGGGCAGCTCAGGGATAGGTTACACGTGCAGCTTCATCCTGAATTCGTACGTATATTCTTAAATCGGGCATGGCTATCAGAGCCTGCCCCGGTGGAACGAAGGCCAATTTTCCCGTAAAGGGGAATGCAGGTATGTATGAAATGAGTCCAGCTGCGGGCAAGTATAAAAACCTTGTCTTAAACTTTCCTGTTAGTCGATCGGTTTGGCTGCGGCATGTATCGGGTTTCTGAAATAAAATAAGCCCCGGCTTAGTAGTTTTCGTTATTTCTGCCTGTCTATATCAGGTACAAGCGCCAAACAGGCTTACATTTAGCCTGGCGCTTACCAACCCGGTAAACAGCATGAAAACGAAGCTTGTTGTACTACTATTATCAGCGATGTTTTGCGCTGGCCTGCAGGCGCAGCAGAGCACCTATTGCAATCCCATCAATATCGATTACGGCTATTCTCCAATCCCCAACTTTTCAGAATGGGGCCGTCACCGCGCTACTGCCGATCCGGTCATCGTGAATTACAAAGGCGATTACTATTTGTTCTCCACCAACCAGTGGGGGTATTGGTGGAGCCCCGACCTGCTGCACTGGAATTTTGTTTACCGCAAATTCCTGCGGCCCTGGAATGCCGGGGTGTACGATGAGCTGTGCGCTCCTGCGGTAGGAATTATCGGTGATACGATGATCGTGTTCGGATCTACCTACACCAGCCGGTTCACCATCTGGATGAGCACCGATCCGAAGGCCAACCAGTGGAAGCCCCTGGTGGATTCTTTCGCCATCGGCGGATGGGACCCTGATTTCTTTACCGATGATGACGGTAGGCTCTTTATGTACAATGGCAGCAGCAACCGCTACCCATTATACGGTATCGAACTGAACCGGCAAACGCTGGAGCCGATCGGCACCCGGAAAGAAATGTACCTGCTGGAGCCCTGGCGGTATGGCTGGCAGCGGTTTGGCGAATATCAGGACAATACCTTCCTCGACCCGTTTATCGAAGGGGCGCATATGACCAAACACAACGGCAAATATTACCTGCAATACGGGGCACCCGGCACCGAATTCAGCGGGTATGCAGATGGTGTCGTGGTGGGCGACCAGCCCCTGGGGCCTTTTACGCCGCAATCCGATCCCGTCAGCTACAAACCCGGCGGGTTTGCCCGCGGCGCCGGGCATGGCAGCACGTTCAGGGACAATGGTCGCAATTACTGGCATATCTCCACGATCTCCATTTCGGTAAAAAATAATTTCGAACGCCGTCTCGGCATCTGGCCGGCCGGTTTTGACAGGGATGGTGTCATGTATTGCAATACCGCTTTCGGCGACTACCCGCATTATTTACCGGTGGGAGCAGCGGATCACCTGAAAAGCCGCTTTACCGGCTGGATGCTGCTGAACTATAAAAAGCCGGTGCAGGTTTCTTCCACGCTGAGTGGCTACCCGGCTAATAATGCCGTGGATGAAAGCATCAAAACATACTGGAGCGCAGCCACGGATGGAAAGGGTGAATGGATCCAGACCGACCTGGGCAATCTGTCTACCGTCAATGCCATCCAGGTCAATTATGCCGACCAGGATGTGTCGTTTCCCCAGGCCATGGATACGATCTTCCTGGGTAAAACGCTGGGATTGTATCACCGGTACAAGCTATATTACTCGGTGGACGGGAAAAAATGGTCGGTGCTGGCAGACAAAAGCAGCAATACCACCGATGTGCCGCACGACTATGTAGAGCTATCCGCCCCGGTGCAGGCCCGGTACATCAAACTGGAGAATATAAAAATGCCGGCCGGCAGGTTTGCCATCAGCGGGCTGCGTGTATTTGGCAATGGCAATGGTGAAAAGCCCGGGCCGGTGAAATCGTTTTTTGTATTGCGTACCGAAAAAGACAAGCGCAGCGGCTGGATCAGGTGGAGCCCGGTGAGCAATGCCTTTGCGTACAATGTTTATTTCGGTACAGCGCCGGGTAAACTATACAATTGCATCATGGTGCATGATGTGAACGAATACTGGTTCAAATCCATGGACCGGGAGAAAACTTATTATTTCAGTATCGAAGCCATTAATGAGAACGGGGTTTCGGAAAGATCGGAAGTGATCGAAGTCAGGTAATTTCAAAAAATATGAAACAAGTAAAAATTCTTTTTCTTTTTTTATTGGTGGCAAAGCTGTTGCCGGCCCAGGAAAACAAACCGCCTTTCTACAACGACATACAGGCATTCAAAAAGCAGGACAGCGCCAGCTTCCCGCCCCAAAATGCGATCCTGTTTATCGGCAGCTCCTCCTTTACCCGCTGGACGGATGTGCAGCAATATTTCCCGGCCTACCCGATCATCAACCGGGGATTTGGCGGTTCCACCCTGCCCGATCAGCTGCGGTATATGGATGATATCGTGTTTCCTTACCGCCCCAGGCAGATCGTGGTCTACTGCGGCGAAAACGACCTGGCTTCTTCCGATACGGTGACGGCACGAAGGGTGTATGACCGGTTCCGGCAGCTCTTCAATCGTATCCGCAGCAAGTGGCCGCGTGTACATATTGTATATGTTTCCATGAAGCCGAGTCCCAGCCGCCAGCTGTTGCTGGGCCGGATGCGCGAAGCCAATGAACTGATCCGGGGGTTTCTGAAAACAAAAAGACGGACGGGCTACGTGGATGTGTACAAAGCCATGGTCGATGATGAAGGCAAACCCGTTGCCGGTCTGTTTGGAAATGACAACCTGCATATGAACAAAGACGGCTATGCCATCTGGCAGAAACTGATCCAACCTTATTTACTGAAATAAAACCACAGCTATGAAACTATTACAACGATTGTGCATCGGCGTGCTGATCATGGCCGCATGGCCTGCTGCTGCGCAAACGCAATCCGATACCCGCATGAAAGCGTTCGTGGACGGGCTGATGAAAAAGATGACGCTGGATGAAAAGCTCGGCCAGCTGAACCTGCCGGGCGCCGGCGATATCACTACCGGCCAGGCTTCGAGTTCGGGTATTGCACAAAAGATCAAGGAAGGCAGTGTAGGCGGGCTGTTCAATATCAAGTCCGTGGAAAAAATAAAGGATGTACAACGCGTGGCGGTAGAACAGAGCCGGCTGAAGATCCCGCTGATCTTTGGCATGGACGTGATCCATGGTTACCAAACGGTATTTCCCATTCCGCTCGGCCTCTCCTGCAGCTGGGATATGCAGCTGGTGGAGCAGAGTGCACGAATTGCTGCAATCGAAGCCAGTGCCGACGGCATTTGCTGGACCTTTTCGCCGATGGTGGATATTGCCCGCGATCCGCGCTGGGGCCGCATTGCCGAAGGCAGCGGTGAAGACCCATACTTGGGTTCGCAGATCGCCAAAGCTATGGTACAGGGCTACCAGGGCAATGATCTTTCCAAAAGCAATACGATCATGGCCTGCGTGAAGCACTTTGCGCTCTATGGCGCATCCGAGGCCGGCCGCGATTACAACACTACAGACATGAGCCGGGTGCGCATGTACAACGAGTACCTGCCCCCCTACAAGGCCGCGCTGGATGCCGGCGCCGGCAGCATCATGACATCGTTCAACGAAGTGGACGGTATACCTGCCAGCGCCAACAAATGGCTGATGACCGACCTGCTGCGTACGCAATGGGGTTTCAAAGGATTTGTGGTGACGGACTATACGGCTATCAATGAAATGACCGATCACGGCATGGGCGACCTGCCAACCGTATCGGCCCTGGCGCTGCGCGCCGGTGTGGACATGGACATGGTGGGAGAAGGATTCCTGACCACGCTGAAAAGATCACTGCAGCAAGGCAGGATCACGCAGCAGCAGATCGATGCCGCCTGCCGCCGCATACTGGAAGCCAAGTACAAGCTCGGCCTGTTCGACGATCCGTACCGGTATTGCAATGAGCAGCGGGCAAAGACGGAGATATTTACCGACGCCAACCGCAGGGCTGCCCGGAATATTGCTGCACAAAGCTTTGTGTTGCTGAAAAACCAGGGCAACCTGCTGCCGCTGAAGAGAGGCGGTACCATAGCGCTCATCGGGCCGCTGGCCGATAACAAGGAGAACATGCCCGGTACCTGGAGTGTGGCAACTGATTTTTCAAAAGCAGCTTCCCTGCTCACCGGCCTGAAGGAAGTGGCCGGGCCGGGCGTGACCATCCTGCATGCAAGGGGCTCCAACCTGGATGCAGACAGCCTGTTTGAAGAGCGGGCCGGTATGTTTAGCAAATCATTGCACCATGATAGTCGTCCTGCATCCGTGATCCTGGAGGAGGCGCTGGATATTGCCAGCCGTTCGGATGTGATCGTGGCGGCCCTGGGCGAATCGGCGGAGATGAGCGGGGAGAGCAGCAGCCGCAGCGATATTGAAATACCGCAGGCGCAAAAAGACCTGCTGGCAGCATTGCTGAAAACAGGCAAACCGGTGGTGCTGGTCTTGTTTACGGGCCGGCCGCTGGCCCTGAAATGGGAGCAGGAAAACGTGCCGGCCATCCTGAACACATGGTTTGGCGGTTCCGAAGCCGGATACGCCATTGCTGACGTATTGTTTGGCGATGTAAATCCTTCCGGCAAGCTGAGCACCACCTTCCCGCAAAACCTGGGACAGGTGCCCATCTATTACAACCATAAGAATACCGGCCGGCCGCTGGCACAGGGCCAGTGGTTCCAAAAATTCCGTTCCAATTACCTCGATGTGTCCAACGATCCGCTGTACCCCTTTGGTTACGGCCTTAGTTATACTACGTTCAGCTACAGCAATGTAAGACTCAGCACCGACCGGCTCAGGACCGGCCAGCCGCTGACCGCATCAGTGACGGTAACCAATACCGGCAGCCGTGAAGGCAAAGAAGTGGTGCAACTGTATATCCGCGATGTGGTGGGCAGCAATACACGGCCGGTCAGGGAACTGAAAGGATTTCAAAAGATCAGCCTGAAGCCGGGCGAATCGAAGGTCGTCACGTTTACCATCGGGATAAACGACCTGAAGTTCTATAACAACGACCTGAAATGGATAGCCGAACCAGGGGATTTCCGGGTTTTCATCGGGGGCAACAGCCGCGACGTAAAAGACGCCGGGTTTACATTGCTCTGATACAGCACCGCCAGCAGCAATAGTAACAGCGGTTCTACAGGGCAGTTTGAATCCGGGCTATTGTGCAGCAGCATTTTTTTTTGACAGAAAAGGCCTTCGGCATTTAGTACATACCGGTTCGCAACTTGTCCTATATCAGAGAGACCCTGGTTTTCTAACGAAGCTTGCATGTGATGAATTTTTCTGATAGCAAGAATGATCTCTTCAAAGCATGCAAAGCAGGGTTAATCAATCAAAGTCCGGGTAAAAGCAGGCCCGGGCTTTTTATTCAAAATCCGTCGTATGCCATATAAGTCGTTGCTGATCCTGTCGGTATGGGTTTTATTCTTCCAGGGAGGGTGTTCCAAAAAATCAGGTGGCTCATCCACCCCCAACCCTCCGCCCACCCCACCGGTGCCTGCCGTGAACGAGGTGGATTTCTGGCTTACCAAAAGCGATCAGTCGGCGCTGTTGCAAAAACAAACGGTTACCCTGTCATTCGGTACCGTATCCAACAGTTTCGGTTTTATCGATGTGGACGACGCACAGCAGATGCAGACCGTGGACGGATTTGGCTATACGCTGACCAGCGGGAGCGCCACGCTCATCAATGGCCTGCCGGCGGGCACCAAATCGGCCCTGCTCAGGGAATTGTTCAGCGCCGACGACAATGCCATCAGCATCAGTTACCTGCGCATCAGCATCGGCGCGTCCGATCTCAGTGCATCGGTATATAGTTACGACGATATGGGGGCCAGTCAAACTGATCCTACGCTGGCCAATTTCAGCCTGAACCCGGATAAAGCAGGTGGTACGGGCCTGATACCACTCCTGAAAGAAATACTGGCGATCAACCCGGCTATTAAAATACTGGCTACACCCTGGAGCCCGCCGGTATGGATGAAGGACAACGGCAGTTCGGTCGGCGGCAGCCTGAAACCGGAATACTACAGCGTATATGCGCAATATTTTGTCAAATACATCCAGCAGATGCAGGCCGAAGGCATTGCCATCGATGCCATCACCCCGCAAAACGAACCGCTGCACCCGGGCAATAACCCAAGCATGTATATGACGGCCGAACAGCAGGCTACTTTTATCAAAACTCACCTGGGACCAGCTTTCCAGGCAGCCGGTATTGCCACGAAGATCATTGCATACGATCACAACTGCGACCAGCCCAATTACCCGCTGACCATACTCAACGATGCAGCTGCAAGACCGTTTGTGAATGGATCTGCCTTTCACCTGTATGCAGGAGATATCAGCGCCCTGTCCACGGTGCACAATGCTTATCCTGATAAGCATGTCTATTTTACCGAGCAGTATACCGCCTCGAACGGCGACTTTGGCGGCGACCTGAAATGGCATATCAAAAACGTGATCATCGGTGCCATACGCAACTGGAGCCGTAATGCGCTGGAATGGAACCTGGCCAACGATGCTTCGTTCGGTCCGCATACACCCGGCGGCTGTACTACCTGCAAGGGTGCGCTGACCATCAGCGGCAGTGTGATGCGCAACGTGGCTTATTACATCATTGCACATGCCTCCAAATTTGTACCGGCCGGGTCGGTGCGCGTGCAAAGCACCAGCAACAGCAATGGGCTGTTTTCAGTAGCTTTTAAAACCCCTGCGGGCAAAAAGGTGCTGATCGTGCTGAATGACGGAAGTTCTTACACCGCTTTCAAAATCCGGTTCAGCAACAAGTGGGTGACTACGGAACTGCCGGGAGGTGGTGTAGGTACGTATGTATGGAACTGAGATGCCGCTGTAAGCAGATCGTATTTTATACGGGTATCGCTACCTGTAACTGATATAAACTTTTCGAAATGAAAAAGATCATCGCTATTGCTCCTGTCCTTTTCCTGCTGGCCTGTTCGGAAACCAAAAACGATCACCTGGACACAACACCGCCTGCGCGAACCGACAGTTTCGTCACGGCCGGGAAAACCATCACGGTTTATACCACGGCCGACAGCAGCAGCTACCGGCTGACGCCGACGGATACCCTGCAGTTCAGTTATTTCGGCCAGCCGAAGGAAACACAGGTCTGTGTATTTGTCGATCCCGGCAAAACCTTCCAGACCTTCCTGGGTATCGGGGCGGCATTGACCGATGCCTCTGCCGAAACCTTTGCCAAACTGCCTGCCGGCAAGCAGCAGGAGATACTGCAGGCGTATTTCGATCCGCAAAAAGGTATTGGCTACACGCTGGCCCGCACCAATATCCACAGCTGCGACTTCAGCAGCGGCAGCTATACGTATGTGGCCGATAATGACAAGGAGCTAAAAACCTTTTCCATAGAGCATGATAAGCAATACCGTATCCCTTTTATCAAGCAGGCCATAGCAGCGGCAGGCGGCAAGCTTACCTTGTTTGCCAGCCCCTGGAGCCCGCCCGCCTGGATGAAGGACAATAACGATATGCTGCATGGCGGTAAGCTCAAACCGGACTACTACCAGAGCTGGGCAAACTATTATACCAAATTTATCAAGGCCTATGAGCAGGAGGGCATACCGGTATGGGGCATTTCGATCCAGAACGAGCCGATGGCTACGCAGAAGTGGGAGTCCTGTATCTATTCCGATAAAGAGGAGACCGAATTCCTGAAGAACTATCTCGGCCCCACCATGGCCAAAGAAGGATTAGGCGATCGCAAGATCATTGTATGGGATCATAACCGCGACCTGGTGTACCAGCGGGCCAGTACCCTGCTGGATGATCCGGAAGCCGCCAAATATGCCTGGGGGGTGGGCTTTCACTGGTACGAGGACTGGAGCGGCGGTCAGCCGATGTACGAGAACATCAAACGCGTGCATGAAGCTTACCCGGACAAGCATATTTTATTTACCGAAGGCTGCGCGGAAAGTTTCAACGAGACCCGTTATAATTTCTGGGGCCTTGGTGAAGAATATGGCCGCGCCATGATCAACGATTTCAACAACGGGATGGTCGGCTTTACCGACTGGAACATTTTGCTGGACGAAACCGGCGGTCCTAACCATGTGCAGAACTTCTGCTTTGCGCCGGTGCATGGCGATACCAAAACAGGGCAGCTGATCTATACCAATGCCTATTATTACATCGGCCATTTCTCCAAATTCATTAAAACCGGAGCCAAAAGAGTTACCAGCGCAGCCAGCCGCAGCCAGTTGCTCACGACGGCTTTCAAAAACGAAGACGGTAAGATCGTAGTAGTGGTGATGAACCAGGGCAGCCAGCAAACGCCTTTTTACCTGTGGATACAGGGCAAGGCTGCCGAAGCAACGGCTTTGCCGCACTCGATCATGACATTTGTGTTTTAAGGATTGTTAACGGGCATTCCTGCGTAACAAACAGAAGGTCCTGTTAAGGCAGGCACATAAGCACAAAATGAGCAATCAACAAAGCCGGTGACGGTTTTGGTTTTTAGTTTGCTAATAATCAAATGTATTTTATGCCTCAAAGCTCTTTGATCGGGTTGATTTGACGGACAGGGTCTATGCCGTTAATCCATCACAACCAGCATATTGACGGCTCTTGTTTATATTTGCCGCGCTAAATGGACTTTATGAGATCAGTTTATAAGTTGGTTGTGGTGCTCGTGTTTTCAGCAGTTTATTTCACTTCGTGTCAGCCAGAGGTCGGATTTGATGATCCTGCAGGCGGCGGCAATGGTGGCGGCGGTAATGGAGGAGGCAATAACAACGGGGCCTGCAACAACACGGTGATGAATCTCAAAAGCATACAGAGCACCTTTGACAGACAGGTTATAGAGGCAACCTGGAATGCAGATGGTACCATCAGTTCTATTAAAATGAGTGTGCAGCTGTCCGGGGATTATACAGCTAAGTATATTTATGAGAGCGGAAGGATCAAAGAAGCGGTTTTGTACAACAATTCGGACAACAGTATTGTGGACACGGCTGTCTTTCGTTACAATACGGAAGGCAAGGTGGATTCTATGTATCGGAAGCATTATAACCAGACTATTTCGCTTGGTTATACAAATGGAAAGCTGTCCCGGTACACGGGCTATTCGTTCGGATTTCTGGACTTTTACTGGACGATTACGACAGATGCGAACGATAATATTGTCAAAGCAGAAAACTACTGGAAGAACGGAGCAACCTATGATAATGAGTCTACTTACACTTATACAAGGGACGCCCGCAAAAACCCTTTCGCCGGCCTTGCCCCCTACATGATGTTTCTGGACGATGATTATGTCATTTTTCGCTATTGGGGCGCTAACAACTATATTGATCAGCGTTACCAGGATCGAACGGGCAGCGGCATCGATATGACCACGGGAAATAAATATATTTATAACAGCAATTGTTATCCTCTTTCTTCTCAGACCACCATTTATGGACAGGTAGTGTTTACGGACCCTGATTTTGTCTATACCTATTATTGATATTCATATACAATAAGTATGAAAAACCTCCCGTACAATACCGGGAGGTTTTATCATATAAGGGATGTTTGAAAACATTTTCATCCCTGATTATTGTTTGCAGTACCTGTGCAGGTACGTTAAAAAATGAATTAACTTCAGTACGTCAACCTGCAGCTGATATTGATTGCATGCCTGATGATTCACTTCATATCAATTCCGGCGGTGTCCGGCAACACAGTTTTGATGCGATTGTGATCGGCTCAGGCATCAGCGGCGGATGGGCCGCCAAAGAGCTCTGCGACCTGGGGCTGAAAACCCTGGTGCTCGAACGGGGCAGAGACGTGCAGCATATCAAAGATTATCCCACTGCGAATAAAGCGCCCTGGGAATTCCCGCATCGCGGGCGGATGACCAGGGAGTTCCTCAGCGCCAACCCGCTCATCTCCAAAGCGGCGGGTTATGGTGAAGACACGGCCCATTTTTTTATACAGGACAAGGATCATCCCTATGTGCAGGAAAAACCGTTCGACTGGATACGCGGCTACCAGGTTGGGGGCAAGTCATTGACCTGGGGACGTGCCTGCCAGCGCTGGAGCCCCTTCGAGTTCACGGCGCCGGAACGACATGGGTACGGCATGAACTGGCCGATCGGGTATGAGGATGTGGCGCCCTGGTATTCGTATGTAGAAAAATTTATCGGGGTATGCGGCAATAAGGACGGGCTGGAGTCGATGCCCGACGGAGAATTTCTTCCGCCGTTCGATCTGAACTGTGTAGAGCAGCATTTGCAAAAAAGCATCAAAGAGAACTTTGGTCGTCACCTGGTGCAGGGCCGCTGGGCACATGTGACCCAGCCACAGGATATTCACCTGCAACAAGGCCGGGCACAATGCCAGTCCAGAAATTTATGTATGCGCGGTTGCCCGTTCGGAGGTTATTTCAGTTCGGTATCTTCTACGATTCCCTGGGCACAGAAAACCGGCAACCTGGTACTCAGGCCCTTTTCGGTAGTGCATTCTATCATTTACGATGAGCAGAAGCAGAAAGCGGCCGGTGTGCGGGTGATCGATACCAATACAAAACAGGCTACCGAATACTTTGCCCGGATTATTTTTGTGAATGCATCGGCGCTAAACAGCAACCTGGTGCTGCTGCATTCCACATCGCGGCGCTTTCCCAATGGCCTTGGCAATGATTCCGGCCTGCTGGGCAAATATGTGATGCATCATAATTACCGGGCCTTTGCGAGTGCGGAAATAGAAGGGTTTGAAAACCGGTATTTCCTGGGAAAAAATCCTACTGAAACCATCATTGCCAACTACCGCAACCTGCATAAGCAGGACACCGGTTATGCAGGTGGTTTTACTACCTTCTCGGGGGCCTACCGCTCGGCGCCTGCGGAAACCGGGATGGCCGAAACGATCGGGGGCGCTTACAAGGATGCGATGGCAGAGCCGGGCAAATGGGGCATCTACATGTACCTGCAGGGGGAAACAATCCCGAAAGAAAGCAATCATGTAAGGCTAAGCAGGGATAAAACGGATCAATGGGGCATACCCCTGCTGGTAACCTCGGTAGGCTACGATGATAATGATGATAAGATGGTAAAGGATTTCCTGGAGCAGAGCGCGGTCATGCTGGAAAAAGCAGGGGGCAAACATATTTTCAGCAATGACAATCACCAGGCGCCGGGCCTCGATATTCATGAAATGGGCGGTTGCCGGATGGGAACGGATCCCGGGGCCTCGCTGCTAAATGAATGGAACCAGCTGCATCATTGTAAGAATGTGTTTGTAACGGATGGAGCCTGCATGACCAGCACCGGCAACCAGAGTCCATCCATCCTGTATATGGCGCTGACGGCAAGAGCCGCTAATCATGCTGCCGGCGAAATGAAAAAAGGAAACCTGTAAGATGGACCGTAAAGAAGCCATACGATATATTTCATTGCTGCTGGGCGGTACGCTGGTAGGGGCCAGCAGTTTCCTGGCCGGCTGTGCCGCACCCGGCACAAAATCCTTTTCCGCATCGGATATGGACTACCTGGATGAGATTGCTGAGACCATTCTTCCTGAAACGACTACACCCGGTGCCAGGGCAGCTCAGGCCGGGCAGTTCATGGCTCTCATGGTCAGTGACTGCTATGATGAAAACGAACAGGCGATCTTCAGGAAAGGAATGCAGACCCTTAACGAACGTTCTGCAGAAAAGTACGGCAATCCGTTTATGAAGCTAACACCTGCGCAGCGTCATGCGTTGCTGGTGCAGGTGGACGATGAGCAAAAAGCATACACGACAACCCAAAAAGATAACGATCCTGTTCATTATTTCCGGATGATGAAAGAGCTCGCGCTGTTGGGTTATTTTACCTCGAAGCCCGGCTGCACGCAGGCGAAGCGTTATATGCCGGTGCCCGGGAAATATGTCGGCTGCGTTCCCTATCAAAAAGGCGATAAGGTGATTGCCTGATCGCTTTTCATTTTATTTAATTCATGCTGCATGATACAATACGTAAGAGCGATGCTGCCGGTTATTTTTTTACTGGGTGGTGTTATGAGCCATGCCCAGCAAAAAACTATTAAGCAGCGGGTAGATTCGGTGCTGAAGCTGATGACCCTTGAAGAAAAAGTGGGCCAGCTGAATCAATACAACGGCGACTGGAATGCGACCGGGCCCATCACGCCCGATGGAGACAAGCAGGAGCAGATCCGCAAGGGACAGATCGGCTCCATGCTCAATATCATGGGTGTGCAGCATACCCGCCAGCTGCAGGAAATGGCCATGCAGTCGCGCCTGAAAATCCCGCTGCTGTTCGGGCAGGATGTGATCCATGGTTATAAAACCACGTTCCCGATCCCCCTGGCCGAAGCGGCCAGCTGGGACATGAATGCCATGGAGCTATCGGCAAGAGTGGCTGCCACCGAAGCATCGGCCGCCGGCATTCACTGGACCTTTGCACCGATGGTGGACATTGCCCGCGATCCGCGCTGGGGCCGGGTGATGGAAGGCGCCGGTGAAGATCCTTACCTGGGATCGCTGATCGCCGCCGCAAGGGTGAGGGGTTTCCAGGGCAGGGGATTGGGAAATACGGATGCGGTAATGGCTTGCGCCAAACACTTTGCCGCCTATGGTGCAGCGGTGGGCGGTCGTGACTACAACTCCGTTGATATGAGCGACCGTATGCTCTGGGAGGTATACCTGCCACCTTTCAAGGCAGCAGCCGATGCAGGAGCCGCCACCTTCATGAACTCGTTTAATGACCTCAATGGCATCCCTGCTACCGGCAACAGCTATCTGCAGCGCGATATCCTGAAAGGAAAATGGAAGTTTTCCGGGTTTGTGGTGAGCGACTGGGGCTCGGTAGGAGAAATGATCCAGCATGGTTTTGTAAAAAATAATTATGAAGCTGCGCTGGCGGCCATCGCAGCCGGTAGCGATATGGATATGGAAAGCCGCAGCTATAAAAATCACCTGGCGCAGCTGGTGCGGGAGGGAAAAGTGCCGATAGTCCTGGTGGAGGATGCAGTAAGAAGGATCCTCCGCAAGAAATTCGAGATGGGCCTTTTCGACGACCCTTACCGGTTTTGCAATACAGAACGTGAACAGCGCGAACTGAATAACCCGGCGCATACAAAAGCGGCAAGGGAAGTAGCCGTCAAAAGTATCGTGCTGCTGAAGAATGATCCGTTGCCCGGGCAGACCGTCCCCGTACTCCCATTGCCCAAACACATAAAAAAGATCGCTTTCATTGGTCCGCTGGTGAAAGAAGTAAAGCAAAACCTGGGCTTCTGGTCCATCGAAATGCCGGGCGACAGCAGCTATATCGTTTCGCAGTGGCAGGGACTGGTGAATAAGCTTGGAGACGACACCAGGTTATTGTATGCCAGGGGCTGCGGTATTGAAGATACCAGCCGTGCAGGATTTGCAGAAGCGGTGAGCGTAGCGCAGCAGGCCGATGTAGTGATCCTGAGTATTGGCGAAAGAAGGGACATGAGCGGCGAGGCCAAAAGCCGCAGCAATATTCATTTGCCAGGGGTGCAGGAGGAGCTGGTACAGACCATACAGGCTACCGGCAAACCGGTGGTGGTGTTGATCAATGCCGGGCGGCCACTGATCTTTGACCGGGTGGCCGATCGCACCAATACCATTTTATATACCTGGTGGCTGGGCAGCGAAGCCGGCAACGCGATAGCAGATGTATTGTTTGGCGACTACAATCCTTCGGGCAAACTGCCGATCAGCTTTCCGCGATCCGAAGGGCAGATACCTATCTATTACAGCCATTTCAATACCGGTCGCCCGGCTACAGGTGACAGCGATCGTTTTTACCGTTCCGCCTACAACGATCTTTCCATCTACCCGGCTTACGAATTTGGGTATGGATTGAGCTATACCACCTTTCAATACAGTAACCTGCAATTGAGCAAAAGAAAAATGAAGGCCGGTGAAACCATTGAAGTAACAGTGGCGATCGCCAACACGGGCAATTATGCCGGAGAAGAAGTAGTGCAGCTGTACCTGCGGGACCGGGTGGGTTCCGTAGTGCGCCCGGTGAAAGAATTAAAAGATTTTCAAAAGATCATGTTACGACCGGGAGAATCCAAAACCATTCGCTTTCGGATCGATAAAGAAAAGCTTGGTTTTTATAATGCCCGCCTGCAATGGGTGGCCGAGCCCGGCCAGTTCGACCTGATGATCGGCTCCTCAGCGGCCGATATCCGGTTGAGTGATGAATTTGAGCTGATCGAGTAAGGCCAGAACCATTCCGTTCGGAGGTTTTGCACCGGGTTGGCAACCACGCCCCTGACCGCACTATCACCCATTTGACTCTTTTGGCGGCTTCCCTTATCCCTACTCGCTCCGCAAACTCTTCACCGGGTTGGCCAGTGCCGCTTTGATGGCCTGGTAGCTCACGGTGATGACGGCAATGAGCAAAGAGCCGGCGCCTGCCAGGGCAAAGACCCACCAGTTGATCGGTACGCGGTATTCATAATTCTGCAGCCAGCTGTGCATGGCCCACCAGGCCAGCGGCGAGGCAATGGCGAATGCGATGACCACCAGCTTCAGGAAATCTTTGGACAAAAGCGTGCTGATGGCAGACACCGAAGCGCCCAGTACTTTTCGCACGCCGATCTCTTTGATCCGGTTTTCGGCCATATAGGCGGCCAGTGCAAAGAGGCCCAGGCAGGAAATAAAGATCGTGAGCCCGGCAAACAAAGCAGCCAGGGTGCCGGTCTGTTCTTCCTGCCCGAATTTTAAAGCATATGACCGGTCGGTGAAGTAATACTCAAAAGGGTAATCGGGATTGTATTGCTTCAGGATGGCGCCGATCCTCGCCAGGTTATCGCTGGTGGCATGCTGCCGGTTCAGCCGGAAGGTCATGGTACCAAACCAATGACCGGGCCCGGGGCCATGAATAATGGTGGGATAAGCGCGGTCAAAAGGCAGACCCGGTACAAAGTCTTTGACCACGCCGGCCACCTGCCAGCTGCCATCACGGCTTTTTATTGTTTGACCTACCGGGTTCTTCAAGCCCATCGTTTTTACCGCCGTTTCATTCAGCAGGATCGCTGTCGAATCGGCCGGGTGGGCAGCCGGGTCGATGTCGCGGCCGGCTACGATGGTCAGCCCCATTGTAGTGGCAAAGCCATTGTCTGTATAATATTTAATAAACCCAATACCGTTCTGGTCCGGTTTTTTCCCCGGCCATTCATAGCTGTTATCGCCGTTCCATACATCCGTCACCGGCGAGTTGGTGCGGGTCACCCGCGTTATCGCCCCGCTACCGGCCAGGGCATCACGAATAGCGGGATAATTTTTTTGAATGTCGCCCTTGACGTACACGAAAGCCAGGTTATTCCTGTCAAAACCGGCATCCCTGCTTTGCCCGTGCCTGATCTGCCGGTACACGACGATCGTACAGATGATCAGGGTAATGGCAAAAGTGAATTGCACCACCACCATCACTTTGCGTGGCGTGACCAGCGTGTTCGCAGCCGTAAAACCGCCTTTGAGCACGCGAATGGGTTTGAAACCCGATAAATAAAAGGCGGGATAACTGCCCGCCAGCACACCGGTCAGCACAATAAATGCAACCACGGCCAGCCAGAACCACGCATTATCATAAGGAATTGACAACTCCCGCGAGGTAAGCTGGTTGAACCAGCCCAGGCTTTGCCAGGCAATGCCCAATGCCAGTACGCCGGCCAGGGCGGCCACCAGGATGGATTCGCCCAGGAACTGGCCGATCAATGAATGCTTTCCCGCACCGGCCACTTTGCGGATACCGACTTCGCGTGCCCGTTTTACGCTGCGGGCCGTACTCAGGTTCATGTAATTGATGCAGGCGATCAGGAGAATAAAGGCTGCGATGACGCCAAACAACCGCACTGTCTTGATATACCCGCCTGCTATTTTGCCGTTTTCGAAAGCGGACCATAGATGCCACCTGGACATCGGGTGCAGGAATAGTTCATAGTTGATATTCTTTGCCTGCGATCGGGCGATGTTGGCAAACCGGGCATTGGCGCTTTCCTCGCTGGTGCCGGGTCTCAGCATCACAAAGGTCTGGATGTCGGTGCTCTCCCAGTCCGGCCGTTCCCAATGCACTTCCTTCATGTAGCTCCAGGGCACGATGTATTCGAAGTCAAAAGAGGTGTTATGTGGCAGGTCCTTCATGATACCGGTGACCATGAAGCTGGCCGAGCTGTCGATGCGCACCATTTGTCCCAGGGCTTCGGCATCGCCAAACAGTTTGCGGGCAAAGGTTTCGGTAAGTACGAGCGAACGGCCCGAACCAAGGGCCGTATGGGGATTGCCCTGCAGCAGGGGAAAGCTAAAGATGTCCAGGAACCCGGAATCGGCAATGATGCCATGCGACTCCAGGTGTTTTTCGCCGGCATGGAATACAAAAGCACCGACATGATTGATGCGGGTGGTGGCTTCTACTTCGGGATAGTTCAGTTGCAATACCGGGGCCAGCAGCGTGGGGGTGGTATTCCAGCTTTCCAGTTTGCCATCGAAGGGCGCGCGGGCATACACCTGGTAAATGCGGTCCTTGTTCTTATGAAACCTGTCGAAGCTGAGCTCGTGCTGTATCCACAGCAGGATAAGCATCGCTGCCGCCATACCGATAGCAAGCCCCGCAATGTTGACCAGCGAAAAAGCTTTGTGGCGAAGCAGGTTTCGCCAGGCGATCCTGAAATAGCTCTGCACCATGGCATGCCGGTTGATGGATGGAAAAGATAAAACCGGTCGGCGTGTGGACCTGGTACGCTGGTTGGGTTCCCGGGCGATGGCTGGTGCATTCGGGGCAGCATGCTGCCGGGCCAGGCGATCGGCGATACGGCGAAAGGAACGTTCTGTTTCAGCATCGGTAGCGGTCTCCTGCTGCCACATCCGGGCAAGGATCCCGGCAGGCAACTGGGCCTCCGGGTGATTTTGCAACAGCTGGTGCAGCTCCTGCAACTCTGCTTCGGAAGCTTCGCCGGCCAGTTTCCTGGCAAGCAGCTCCCATAATCGGTTCGGGTTTTCCATGGCGTATCAGCCTTCCGGTTTAAAAAGCACAGGATTGGTTCCTAACGGGATGCCAGCTTACAAGTGATTGTCAATCAATTACAAACTAATTGATTGAACGCAGGACTGTCCGGTTTTGTTACACCGGTTGTCCGGTTTTAATGGAAAACGGAAATACTGAAAGGGTTATTTAATATCAAAATCCACCGTCACGTGCGGTGTACGGGGATGGCTCTGGCAGGTCAGGATATATCCTTGCTCCACTTCTTCATCTTCCAGGCCCCAGTGTACGTCCATAGTTACTTCGCCTTTCGTCAGCCTGGCTTTGCAGGTGCAGCATACGCCGCCCTTGCAGGCAAACGGGAGGTCGGCGCCCTGCTCCAGGGCCGCGTCCAGGATGGTTTTATCGCTGCTGAATGAAAGCGTGAAGTCGAAGCTGCGGCCATCCAGCTTTATGGTCACCTCACTTTTCGGTCCGTTATCTTCCGGAAGATCGCCTGCCTTCCGGTTTCCGGCCTCCGGCTTCATGCCGGGGGTGGTAAACAACTCAAAGTGTATCTTCTTTTTATCAATGCCTTTTTCCAGCAGCAGGTCCCTGATGCAAAAGATCATGGCTTCGGGACCGCAGATAAAGACTTCATCGTAACTGCTGTAGTCCAGCAGCCGGCCTATTTCTTCCAGTTTATCACGGTCCATCCTGCCGGAGTGCAGCGGTGTATCCGTTCTTTCCCGGCTCAGCACATGCACCAGGTTGAAGCGGCTCATGTAGCGGTTCTTCAGGCCCTCCAGCTCCTCGAAAAAGATAATGGACCCCCGGTTCTTATTGCCATAAATAAGGGTAAAGCTGCTGTGCGGTTCTGCGGCCAGGGTGGTTTTGATCAATGACAGCACGGGCGTGATGCCGCTGCCGGCGGCAAATGCGATATAGTGCCGCGCAGCCAACGGATCCAGCACGGTATAAAAATTTCCAACCGGTGGCATTACCTCCAGGATGTCTCCTTCCTTCAGCTCTTCGTTGGCAAAGGTGGAAAACAGGCCGCCGTCCACTTTTTTTACAGCCACCCTCCATTCATTGTCCAGCGGGCTGCTGCAGATGGAGTAGGTGCGCCGCACGTCTTCGCCGCCGAAAGACCGGCGTACGGTGAGGCTTTGTCCCTGGCTGAATTGGAAATCCTGCTGCAGGTGCTCCGGAACGTCAAAAACCACGGATACGCATTCAGGCGTTTCCTGCCTGACCTCTTTTATGCGGAGGGGGTGAAAATGAATGGACATAGCATCAATCGTGTTTTCGCAAGCCGTCAATCAGGATCATGACCATATTGTCTTCCAGCTCGCGGTCATTGATCCGGGCCCGGGAGCGGTGCCAGGATTCGATGCCGCTGACGGCATGCAGCACGATCAGCACGGCGGTAGGGGCATCGATGCCGCGGATCTCGTTTTTACGGATGCCCTCTTCGATGATGGCAGCGAATTTTTTACGGTAATTGCGGCGTTGGGTATGAAAGTTCGACAGGTAAGGCTCTTCCAGGTGCTTCCATTCATGGTCGCAGACGTATACGGCCTCATACTGTTCGATCATTTGGCGGATATGGAAGCGCAGCAGTATTTCCAGCTTGCTGATCGACGACTGGGCGCCCGATTCCACCAGTTCGATATTGGCATTGAACCGGTTGGCCACATCGAAGCAAAGCGTTTCGAGTATCTCGTTCTTGGAGCGGATATGATTGTACAGGCTGGCTGCCTCGATGCCGACCGATTCGGCCAGGTCACGCATGGAGGTAGCAGCAAATCCTTTTTCGCGGAACATGGTAGCTGCTTTTTGCAGGATCAGTTCTTTTTTGGATGCTTTGCGACGTGGTGTTGCCATCGTTCAAAGATAGTGAACAGCCTGAATAATGGTTTGATAACGACTTTCCGGGCCGGGCATTCGCTACCGGCTGCTTTTTGCAGCTGCCCTGGAATGCCGCAGCGTGAATTCCGGCGTAAAAAATACACGGAACGCGAAAACCAATACCTTTGCGCCGTCCTTTAAAATTTACTCATAAAAAATCCCCCGGGATACCAACACCATGTCTGTAATTGTCGTAGGTACCATGGCCTTTGATGCCATCGAAACACCATTTGGAAAAACTGACCAGATCGTAGGCGGTTCGGCTACCTATGTGGCCTATGCGGCTGCTAATTTTACCAAACCGGTTCAGCAGATATCCATCATTGGCTACGACTTTCCGCAGGAAGAGCTGGATGAGCTGAAACGCCGCGGGGTACAACTGGAGGGTGTGGAACTGGTGCCGGACAAAAAATCCTTTTTCTGGAGTGGCCGTTACCACGAAGACATGAACAGCCGGGATACCCTGGTTACCGATCTGAATGTACTGGCCGATTTCAACCCGCAGGTACCGGATAGCTACCAGGGCGCTGAATTCCTGATGCTGGGCAACCTGGTGCCGGCCGTGCAGCTGAACGTGATCAAACAGCTGAAGGAAAGACCGAAGCTGATCGTGATGGATACCATGAACTTCTGGATGGAAGTGGCCATGGACGATCTGAAAGAGGTATTGAAGCACGTGGACCTGCTGCTGGTGAACGATGCGGAAGCCCGCCAGCTCAGCGGCCAGTTCTCGCTGGTCAAAGCGGCAAAAGCCATTATGCAGATGGGTCCCAAATACCTGATCATTAAAAAGGGCGAGCATGGTGCGCTGCTCTTCCACGAGGATAATGTATTCTTTGCCCCGGCCCTGCCGCTGGAAGAAGTATTCGATCCCACCGGGGCAGGCGATACGTTTGCCGGCGGGTTTATCGGGCACCTGGCGCGTACAAAAGATATCAGCTTTGACAACATGAAGACCGCGATCATCGTGGGGTCGGCCATGGCCAGCTTCTGCGTGGAGAAATTCGGCGCTACGCGGCTGAAGGAAATCACCAAAGCTGACATCGATAAGCGCATCCAGCAGTTCAGGCAGCTCGTGAGCTTCGAGATCGAGCTGATATAATTTACTCCAGGACTTCTTTTATTTTATCGACGAGCGGCCGCCTGTATTTTTTCTGCAGCCATTTGTACGGCGATTGGCCGTCCGGCAACAGGGTATCGTATTTGAAAGACTTCAGGTGGATGACCCGTTTTTTCCCATTGCCGGTTTCATCCATGGAAAAGCGGATGTTTTTCAGCGTATCGGTGCCGATCGGCAGCCAGGGGATGGTATAGGCGGAATCGTACAGTGTCCGCTTATAGTACAATTCTCCCCTTGTAAAATTGCTGAGGGGTTGCAGGCTGTCGTTCCCGGTGCGGCCTTTCATTTTTACATAGATATCCTGGTCGTACAGCGGCTGGTAGTAGAAAGAATCCTTTTGCAGCGGGATATGCTTTTCAGCAAACTTTTCCCGGATGTCTTTTCGTTTCAGCGGGGTACGCACTTTTTTGCTGATATAGGTATCGGTAGACTGCAGGTGGCGGGGCATCGATGTGGCGCAAAAGGCAAACAGGCAAACGGTGCCTGACAACAAAACCGCTGCCTGTCTCCACCTGGTGGCCGGATACTTCATCGGCTGCAGCCGGTAGGCCGGCAGCAGTACCGGCAAGGCCAGCCAATCATAATAATCCACGACACGCGTTACCGATAGGTGCAGGCGATCATTGATAAGCCGGATCGCGTCTTCGCTCAGTGGCGATTTCCACCAGCAAAAGAACAGGGCACAGCCAATGATCACTACTTTCTGATGGCCCGGCCACAGCACACGCCCGAAAACAGCGAACACGAACAGGCCTGTAAAATCGGATAGTTTACCGGTAAACCAGTTATGCAGCGCATATTTCAGGTACAGATCGTTCCACAGCAGGGCGGCCAGGCCAGCCAGCAGTGCGGGGTGCAAAAGCAGTGGTGTTGGTTTGGTTTGCATGCCTGAAAATACCTGTTACCGGCTAAAAGAAATGTAAAAGTTGGTCAGTTCAGTTTACGGGCCAGCACGATCGTGTTCCTGAAGGTTTTCTTTTTCCCCTGCAGGTTGAAGACTTCAGTAAGGATGATATAAGTACCTACCGGCAGTTTCCGGCCCCTGTTGTCCAGCCCGTCCCAGTTCCAGTAGCCGGTGCTGCTCAGCGTACCGTTCCGGACCAGGCTTTTGACGGGCCGCCCTGTAGCGTCGAAGAGGGTGATGTTGGCTACATAGCCGGGCTCGTCCATACGGTAGCGGATGGTGGCGATATCGTCAAACCCGTCGCCGTCGGGTGAAAAGACACCCGGAGAGATGCCGATGGATGCAGCAACCTCCCCGGGATTTCTGTATTGCGAGTTCTTATAGGTAGGAGTTCCATAGCCGGCGGTGGAGGCGGCGGAATGCCAGTTGCCGGCATCCTGCGATGCGGCGTCCGGGTCGATGCGTTCCAGCGATACGCCTTCCGCATCGGTGAGCAAAGCAAAATGCCAGTCGTCGAGGTACGCCACTTCATCCACCGGGGCACCCTGCGCGTTCAGCAGGAGCACTGTGCCTTTATCATCCGGGAACGAAGGCAGCGGGGAAAGCGTAAGCACGGCCGCGGGCTGCTCCACCAGGTAGTTGATGGCAAGATTGTCCGCATCTTCGGTAACGACGATGTGATCGCCGGGGAACATATAAAAAGGTGAAGCGCTCAGCAAGCTCATCGAACTAATGGTGCCGCTGCTGTTGCGGTTGGCGATATACAGGTGGGAGGCATCGGCGATATGGCTGCTGTTATTATAGATCTCCACGTAATCAAAACCGTTGGGCCGTGGGTTGAACAAAATCTCGTTGATCACCAGGTCTCCTGCTGCCGGGTCTTTCGGCAGCCCTGTTTTTACCTGGTTGCGGACGCCGATGGAATTGCCTTTGCAATCCTTTATTCCGGAAGCGGTGATGGTATAAACGATTGCTTCGGCAAGCGGGCTGCCGGTTTTCAGCTGTACTTCGTTGAACAAAGGCGGCCGTGTAGTGGCAGCTACCAGGGTGATGCCCCCATCGATATCATAACCCGATACGGTAGCGCCGCTGGCGCTGTCCACCGGCTCATCAAATACCAGCACGATCGTTTCCGGATCGATGGTATAAGCCCGGTTCAATTGGGGAGCAGCCTGGTCTGTATTGACGCCATTTACGGAGTTGACCGATCCGGGTGTGCCGCCGGCGGGGTTATTGCCGGCCCTCCAGTTGTTGCTGCCGCCGCAGGGGTTGTGGGTATCGATCATTTCCAGGGTCCAGCCGCCTTGTTGTTTCAACTCGTTACGGTACCAGCCGGAAGTGTAGTTCACGGCATGCACGGTCATGCCGCCGGCAGCTTTTACGTACAGCTGATCAGCCTCGTTGTCCAGCGAGGGGAAGCTGGTGACAGAAATCGCAGGCCCGAATGCCGATAAGGCTGTCGCAGCGCTGTTGGCGCAAACGATCACGTACCCGCCGGGTGGCAGGATAAAGGCAGGCATGGGCCCGCTCTGTCCGGCAGCATCACCGATGCGCCAGCCCTGCAGGTCGATAGGTAAAGTGGCGGTGTTGGTTAACTCGATCCATTCATTGTTGGGCAATCCCACGGGTGGTGCGGGATCGGCCATGATCTCGGAGATAACGATATCGTATCGGTTTTGCGCTGTGCACAGGTGCGTGCAGGCGAGCAGCGCCAGCAACAGGTAAGGTTTCATGGAGGATAAGGTTTAGGTCTGGCCGGATGCGGTATCCGTTACCTAATTTACCATTTTATGGCTGTTCCGTAAAAAATTTGCGGGGCTATTATTTGGCATCCACAATACCGCCGCTTATTTTTGCGCAGCATGAAACTGATGAAGCATACAAAGCGCATAAAGAAACGTTCCTGAAGGAAGGTTTGCAGCGTTATGTATGTAACAATATAAAAAGCTT
>JBEVLT010000100.1:0-7418 GCA_040509055.1 Chitinophagaceae bacterium | reverse complement strand
GTCCGCCGGCCACAAACCGTTTATACACTAAGGGAAAACCTGTATAACTTTCTCTGGTTCTGTGGCCGCCCGGTATTATTTTTACAGCCTTAAACAATCATATTTTAGCAGACGACCGACCGCGGCCGATTCGCTATAAATCCAGGGGATGATACTCATAATCGACGACAAACCGGAAAACCTGTTCTCGCTGAAGACTATTTTATCGCTTCACTCCTTTGCAGTAGACACGGCAGACAATGGCGAGGAGGCCCTGAAAAAAGTACTGAAAAATTCCTATTCGCTGATCCTGCTGGATGTGCAGATGCCCGGCATGGACGGATTTGAAGTGGCGGAAGCCATTTCCGGCTACAGCAAGTCCCGCGACATTCCCATCATCTTCCTCAGTGCGGCCAGTACAGAGAAAAAATTCATTACCAAAGGCTATACTTCCGGGGGCATCGACTATATCACCAAGCCGATAGACCCGGATATCCTGCTGCTGAAAGTGAAGACCCTGTACAAGCTGTCGGAACAAACCCGCCAGCTCAACGAAATGCAGGATATCCTGCGCTCGGAGATCGAGTTTCGCAAGCAGGCGCAGGCCGAGACTACTGCGAAGGCGCTCGAACTGAGGTCCATTCTCGAATCTATCCCGCAGCTGGCCTTTACCACCACGGCGGCAGGCCAAATAGAATATACCAACAGCCAGTGGCTCAGTTATGCAGCGGCAGCCGATCATTTCCCGCCTGCGCACGCCGACGACCCTGTTATCGGCCAGGCCTTCCTGAAGGCCCTGCCGGAGGGCAAACCTTTCGAACTGGAAATACGGCTGAAGCGCCGCCAGGACGAAGAATACCGCTATCACCTGCTGCGCGTAGTGCCGGTATGGGAAAACGGAGCCATCGTGCGGTGGGTGGGTACCTTTACCGACATCGAAGACCAGAAGCAGGCGATCCGCCGCAAGGACGAGTTCATCAGCATTGCCAGCCATGAGCTGAAAACACCGCTTACGACCATCAGGGCCTATGTGCAGCTGCTGGAGCGCATCCTGGCCGACAACAGCGCCCGTACCTATGTGGAGCGCACCCTGGTGCAGGTGAAAAAGCTGGATACGCTCATCAGCGATCTGCTCGATATATCGCGGATCGAAGGTGGTAAGATGAAATTTGATAAGCAGGTATTCCGTTTTGACCAGCTGCTGGCCGGTATGACCGATATGGCGCGGCAAACCTATCCCGACTTTACGTTCACTATCACGGCCAATCCTGAAGCAGAAGTATACGGCGACGAGCTCAGGCTGGAGCAGGTGCTGGTAAACTTTATTTCCAACTCGGTCAAATACGCTGCCACCCGGAAAGACGTGGAGATCGGCGCGCGCATCACCAGGGACAACAAGCTGCTGGTGTCTATTCGCGACTTCGGTATCGGCATACCGGAAGAGCACCAGCCCAACCTGTTCAGGAAGTTTTACCGGGTGGATGACAGCAGCCGGCAAACCCAGGGACTGGGCATCGGTCTTTACATCTGCGCGGAGATCCTGCAGCGGCACGATTGCGAATACGGTGTGTACAGCCAGCCATCCGATGGCACCACCTTCTATTTTTCCATTCCCATTCATACAACGTCTTAACCCCAACTCCCCCATAACCCCATAACCCCATTTTTTCATGCAAGCAAAACATACAAAGAACCTGCAGGTTGGTTTTGGCCTGTCGCTCTTCCTGTTGCTGGCCAGCTCCATTGCCTCGTTCCTGAGCATCCGCCAGATGATCCGGAGCGCGGGCTGGGTCAACCATACGCATGTGGTGTTGCAGAAGCTGGAAGAAGTGATCTCCTTTACCAAAGATGCAGAAACCGGCCAGCGCGGCTTCCTGCTGGTACACGATGTGAGCTACCTGGCGCCTTACAACGGGACATACGACAAAGTGATGAGTACGCTTGGCGAGGTAAAGGCCCTTACTGCCGATAATCCCGAACAGCAAAAAAATATTGTGGTGCTGAAAGAGCTGGTCCTGCAGCGGTTTCATTACCTGAAGGTTTCTATCGATAATGCACAGGCCGGTAAGGCGCCTGATCCTGAAAACCTGCAAAAAGGCCGGATGCTGATGGACCAATGCAGGGTGCTCGTGGATAAAATGAAAGAGAGCGAAGAAAAACTCCTGACCAGCCGTACCACCCAGGCGGAACGGTTTGCCCGGATAACGCCCATCCTGATCATCATCGCGGCGCTGCTGGCCATCTTCCTCACGCTGTACTTCTATCGCCGGGTATCCAATAACTTTAAACAGATCAACCGGCTGGCCAGCGAACTTTCAGAAAAGGACCGCCAGATTGCAGCCCGCATCACGGCCATTGAAAAGATTGCGGCCCGCATTTCCGAGGGCGATTATGCTACCCGGGCCAGCGACGCGGAGAACGACGATCTCGGCAGCCTGTCCGGTTCGCTCAACAAAATGGCCGGAGCGCTGGAGCGGTCCTTCACTGAATTATCCAACAGGCAATGGCTGCAGAAAGGTACGGCCGAGCTGAACGAAAAAATGGTGGGAGAACAATCCGTGCAGGTGCTGGCTAACAACATTACCTCGTTCCTGGTGAACTATACGGGCGGCGCGGTAGGCGCTTTCTATGTGGCCGACAATAACAAGCTGCTGCTGCAGGGCAGCTTTGCCCTGGCGCGAAACAAGGAAGAAACACTGGCGCTGGGCCAGGGCCTGGTAGGGCAGTGCGTGCTCGACGGGCGACCCCTGCTGCTCGAAGATATCGGAGAGGATGATTTCCTTATCAGCTTTTCGGCCGGGGAGATAAAACCTCGAAGCATTTACGTATTCCCTGTTCGCTTCGAAGGCCGCATTTCCTGCGCCATCGAGATCGGCTCGCGCGAACCGGTCACTGCGCTGCACAAGGAATTTTTCCGCCGCGTGTCTGACAATATCGGCATCGCACTCAACACGGCCTACAACCGGGTGCGCATGCAGGAACTGCTGGAAGAAACACAGTCGCAGGCCGAAGAGCTGCAGGCGCAGCACAGCGAGCTGGAAGGACTCAATACGGAGCTGGAAGCCCAGGCACACAAGCTGCAGGCTTCTGAAGAAGAGCTGAAGGTGCAGCAGGAAGAACTGCTGGAGACCAACCAGGAACTGGAAGAGCGATCGCGGCTGCTGGAAGAAAAGAACCACCTGATCGTGGTACGCAACCTGGAGGTACAGAAAAAAGCAGAAGAGCTGGCACAGAATGCCCGGTACAAGTCGGAGTTCCTGGCCAATATGAGCCATGAGCTGCGTACGCCGCTCAACTCCATCCTGCTGTTATCCCGGCTGCTTTCTGAAAACAACGATCAGAACCTGAACGATGAGCAGGTGCAATATTCCAAAGTGATCCTGAGCTCCGGCAACGGGCTGCTGCAGCTGATCGACGAAATACTCGACCTGTCGAAAATAGAATCAGGCAAAATGGAGCTCGACTGCGAGCAGGTGCCGCTGCGCGACATTACCGGCGAAATGAGTACGCTGTTTGCCCCGCTCGCAAAGGAAAAAAATGTGGACTTCAACATCCATACAGACCCGGCGCTGCCGCCGCAGATCGAAACCGACAAGATGCGGCTGGGCCAGGTATTGAAAAACCTTATTTCCAATGCCCTGAAGTTTACCAACAAAGGATTTATCAACCTGACCGTTTCTCCTGCATCCAAAGAAGGATTTGTCAATTTCACGGTCAAAGACAGTGGTATCGGCATCCCTGCGGACAAGCAGGAGCTGATCTTCGAAGCCTTCCAGCAGGCCGATGGCTCCACGCGAAGAAAATACGGCGGCACAGGGCTGGGTCTGTCCATCAGCCGGCAGCTGGCGCAGCTGCTTGGCGGCGATATCTCCCTGACCAGCGAAGCAGGGCAGGGCAGCGAATTTACCGTGAGCATACCGGCAGACAGGAGTTTTGCACCGGCTGATATTGCCACGGAGCCTGCACTGCCGCCTGTTGTGAAGGAGAAAAAGGAAATGCCTGGAGCGATGCCGCCCCCCCTGATGTATACACCGGCCGTGATCCCTGCCGAAGTACCGGATGACCGGGATACCATCGGCCCGGATGATAAAGTGATCCTGATCATCGAAGACGATACGGCCTTTGCCAGCACGCTGCTCGGCTTCACTCGCAGGAAGGGTTACAAAGGCATCGTATCTGTGCGGGGCGACCAGGGCATCGAACTGGCAAAACAGTTTCGCCCGGCCGGCATCCTGCTGGATATACAACTGCCGGTGAAGAGCGGCTGGGAAGTGATGGAAGAGCTGAAAGGCGATAGCCAGACCAAGCATATCCCGGTGCACATCATGTCGTCGTTCGAAGCGAGAAAGGAAAGCCTGACCAAGGGCGCCGTCGATTTTGTATACAAGCCGCTGGCCTTCGAAAAAATGGACGATGTGTTTCGCCGGATCGAAAGCATCAAGGGCGATTCGAAAAAAGTGCTGATCGTGGAGGACAATCCCAAGCATGCACGCGCCCTGGCGTATTTCCTTTCTACCTACAATATCAACTCTACCATTTCGGAAAATATCCAGGACAGCATCGAATCGCTGGAGAAGAAAGAGGTGGACTGTGTGATACTGGATATGGGCATACCCGATATCAAGGCCTATGAAACGCTGGATACGGTAAAGAAGAATGCAGGGCTGGAGAATGTGCCGGTGCTGATCTTTACCGGCAAAAGCATTTCCCGGTCAGACGAGCTCAAGATCAAGCAATATGCTGATTCGATCGTGGTAAAGACCGCCCACTCGTACCAGCGTATCCTGGACGAGGTATCGCTGTTCCTGCACCTGGTGGAAGAGAACAACAAGCCGGAACGGCCGGCGGCAGCCCGGGGTACCCGCTCGATGGCTGAGGTATTGCACAACAAGAAAGTGCTGGTGGCCGACGACGATGTGCGCAACATTTTCTCGCTGAGCAAAATACTGGAGAAGCACAAGATGCAGGTGATCTCGGCCATCGATGGCAAGGAAGCGCTGGATCAGCTGGAAAAAAATCCCGACACGCATATCGTGCTTATGGATATCATGATGCCGGAAATGGACGGGTTTGAGGCCATTGCCCGTATCAGGCAGGAACCCAGGTGGAGAAAGCTGCCGGTGATAGCCGTCACCGCCAAAGCAATGACCGGCGACCGCGAAAAATGCATCAAAGCAGGCGCTTCTGATTATATTTCCAAACCGGTAGACATCGATCAGCTGGTCTCCCTGCTGCGTATCTGGTTGTACGAAAGCGTATAAAAACAACTGCCATGCCTGACAATATGAAAAGCAAAGTGCTGATCGTCGACGACGATAGTAAAAACATCTTCGCCCTGACGGCGGTGCTGAAAGCCAAAAAACTGGCGACAGTGTCGGCCATGAGCGCGGCCGAAGGCATCGGCCTGCTGCGCAGCGAATCTGGCATCGCTGTTGTTTTACTCGATATGATGATGCCGGATATGGATGGGTACGAGGCGATCCGCGAGATCAGGAAAGATCCGCTGCTCAGAGACCTGCCGGTGGTAGCCGTGACAGCGCAGGCCATGACCGGCGACCGTGAAAAATGCCTTGCTGCCGGCGCCGACCATTATATTTCCAAACCTATTGATGTGGATGCCCTGCTGGGGCTGCTGGCTAGTTTTATAAAAACCGGTTAAGTGGAAATGAACGCCTTGAACGACGAAGAACTGGACCTGCTGCTGGATGATATGCTGCAGCTGTACGGGTATGACTTTACCGGTTATTCCAGGGCTTCGCTGCGCCGGCGCATACAGCGGATCATGATCAATGATAAGCTGCCCAGCTTTGCCGAGTTCCGCTACCGCATCCGCAGCGACAGCCATTATTTCGGGCATACGATAGAAGAGATCAGCGTGAACGTAACGGAAATGCTGCGCGATCCTGCTTTTTACAAAGTCATTATCGAAAAAGTGATCCCTGTACTGGCTACCTATCCCTTTATCCGTATCTGGCATGCCGGCTGCGCCAGCGGGGAAGAAGTGTATTCCATAGCCATCCTGCTGCGGGAGGCCAACCTGTTGCATAAATCGCTGATCTACGGTACCGATATCAATCCCGCTGCACTGGAAAAAGCGCGGCAGGGTATTTTCGCGATCAACCATATCCAGCACTACTCCCGCAATTACATAGCTGCGGGCGGGCGCAACGATTTCTCTGCCTACTACACGGCCAATTACAACCTGGCCAAGTTTGACGAAGAGCTGGGCAAACGCATGGTATTTTCCACGCACAACCTGGTCACGGATTCATCGTTCAATTCCTTCCAGCTTATTTTTTGCCGCAACGTCATGATCTATTTCGACAAGCCGCTGCAGGATCGCGTATTCCAGTTGTTTGACAACAGCCTTGAGCATTTCGGTTTCCTGGCCCTGGGCAACAAGGAGTCCATCCGGTTCTCGCCGATTGCGGCAGGCTACCGGCAGATCGGTAAGGAAAAGATATGGAGGAAGACAAGTTGAGTACGCCCGCCCGCCTTATCGTCATCGGGGGCTCGGCCGGCAGCCTGCAGGTGATCCTGAAATTATTCACGGATATCAAAAACACTTACCCCCTATCCATCGTGATCGTGCTGCACCGCAGCCAGACCATGGAGCTGCTGCTGGAAGAGCTGATCGGCTACAAGACCGGGCTGCACGTAAAGGAGCTGGAAGAAAAAGAAATACCACAGCCGGGCTGGGTGTACCTCTGCCCGCCGGATTATCATCTCTTGTTTGAGAAGGATAAAAGCTTTACGCTCGATTATTCGGAAAAAATCAATTTTTCCCGCCCCAGCATCGACGTCACGTTCCAGTCCGCCGCCGATGTATTTGGCGCCTCGCTGGTGTGCATCCTGCTGTCGGGCGCTAATTCAGATGGGGCCGAAGGGCTGGCCTATGTGAAGCAGAAAGGAGGCATCACCGTGGTGCAGCACCCCGATGATGCCGAAGTCTCTTATATGCCCCAGCAGGCGCTGCTGCGGCAGAAGGCCGATTACGTGCTTGACACACCGGCATTAAAAAGCTTTATCGAGCGCTTCAGTGTTTAGGAGGCTGCAGGAGAAAGCCTGCGGGTAGCCTGCACCACCATTTCTTCGAGGGTGTTGATGTCAAAAGGCTTGGGCAGGTAGTAGTCGGCTCCTGCCTGCTTGCCCAGCGATGCCACGTTGAAGTTGGCACTGAAAAAGATCACCGGTATATCGCGGGTAGCCGCATCCTGCTTGATGAGCCGCGTGGCTTCGATGCCGCCCATCATCGGGATGCTGTTGTCCATCAGGATCACATCGGCCCCGCTGCTGGTCACTTTGCGCACCACCTCTTCGCAGGAGTGTTCGCCTACTACGCGAAAGCCTTTGTTTTCCAGGATAATGGTGCATATCTGCAGGATCTCTGCGTCGTCATCGAAAATAAGAACCGTCGGTTTCATTGGTGGGGTGGGGTC
>JBEVLT010000099.1:0-3248 GCA_040509055.1 Chitinophagaceae bacterium | reverse complement strand
CTGGTCGCTTATGAATTGTTTTATTACAGATACGATCCCGCATCATGCGATCTGCATACGCATACGAATATCATATGGGCAATAAAGACCATTCATTTGCAATCTGCGCTTCATCCTGCGTCTTAAATCGGCTATGTAGGGTTTGTAACAGCATATGCTGATTTTAATTATAGAATTTATTCCGTCACCCAAACAAAAAACCCCGCAATCTCTTGCGGGGCCTGTATTTCGTCGAATTCGTTTTTACAACTTATTCTGCAGCACTACATGCCCCGCCAATCGTATAGCCCGCCTTGGGACTAAAGCAATTGAGTGTATCGATATGTAACACTTTGCGTGACATGTGTTTGTTTTTGCGTTGCAAAGATGAAGCTAATTTTTGCAAGCTTCCAAATTTTTGAAAAGAAATTTTTAAAAAAAGTTTTTATATAATCTGCTGATGCAGGACATCAATATGCTTTTACACCAAATGTCTTTTGTAAAAAACCAACCTCCTTCGCAGCAGATACACTGCCGCAACTGCAGTCTGTTAAGAATAGTCTAAAGCAGTGGCTGCAGGCCGCAGCGGTTATGCAATTCTTCTTCAACCGGCATCCTGATCGCAAACAAATGCTATGCGTACAGTATTACTTACCTCCCTATTGCCGCTGCTGTTGGCTGCCTTTGGCTCCAATCATGCTTACATCCCATCGCCCGCGGCTGCAGCTTCCCCTTCTGCCCTTGATACCAGCAAATGGTACCTGGTAAAAATTTACAGCGATACCGGCACCATCGATGTGACTGATAAGTATACCTATATCCGGTTTGACACTGTGGCCGGTAAGGCAGGCGGCAAGGGCGGTTGCAACTCCTTTGGATGCTCCGTTACAACAACAGGAACATCAATGAAGATCGCTAAACTGTTTTCGACAAAAATGTATTGCCCGGACAGGCACTCTGCAGAAACCAGCTTCTTCTATCATCTGCAGAATGTAACCAGCTATACTGTCCATGAAAATAAGCTGGTATTGCTTGTCGATGGCATCGCGGTGCTGGAGCTGCTGAAAGAATAAGCCTCCTGTTCAAAACAACCGTCCCTGCTCCCCCGGCCGGCGGAAGATCGTTGTATCCAGGCTCCACTCCTCGGCATTCATACCATACAGTTTGCCATACTTTTTGTACTGCTGCGCTACCAGCTGTGCAATGTTCCCCTCCCCGCGCATCCGTACGCCCCAACGGGTATCATTGACCTTCCCGTCATGGCTTTGCTCCACCAGGTGCCACACTTTATCTGCGCGGTCCGGGAAGTTTTTGTACAGCCAGTCGTGAAACAGGAACTTGATGGCGCCGTTGAGCCGGATAAACGTGTAAGCGGTAAACGTGGCGCCGTTGTCCCTTGCCGCCTTCATGATCCGCTGCATCTCGTGCTCGTTCAGCCCGGGGATCATCGGCCCCATCATGATGCCCATGCGTACACCGGCATTGCTAAGCTCCTCTATCACTCTCAGCTTTTGTTTGGCCGTGGTCGTCCGGGGCTCCATGATACGCCGCAGGTCTTCGTTGAAGGAGGTGATCGACACCATGGCCGATACCAGCCGCTTCTTCGCCATTTCCTGCAGCACATCCTTGTCTTTCAGGATCCAGGAGTTTTTGGTCAGGATGCCCACCGGCTGGTTGAACTCGTTGCAAACTTCCAGCAAACCCCTTGTCAGGCGGTATTGCTGTTCGGCAGGCTGGTAGCAATCTGTATTGCCACTCAGCATGATCGGCGCACACTGCCATTTTGGATTCATCAGGAATTTGCGCAGCAGCTGGGGCGCATTTTTTTTGACGATGATCTTTCGTTCAAAATCCAGCCCGGCACTGTAACCCCAGTACTCGTGCACATTACGGGCATAACAGTAAATACAACCGTGTTCGCAGCCGGCATAGGGATTCATGCTGTAGCCCATACCTACATCGGGACTCTCTACTTTGTTGACAATCGTTTTCGATTCCTGCTCCAGGTATTGCGTGGGCGTGTTGTCTTCCGACCAGTCATCGACACCTTCGATGTGTTCGCGGGTCCGTTCGTCTTTCAGGAAGCGGTTTTTGGTATTGAACTGGGCGCCGCGGCCCTGCAGGTATTGCTGCTGTTCATCCTTTTTTGCAGCAGCAACCTTGTAGTGATCCTGTTTTAGTTTTTCTGACATATCGTATATTTTTTGACCACGCAGACAGGGAGACACAAAGAATCACGGAGAGAATGTGCCTTGCCCGGTGGATGTTCTTTATGCAGTGTTATTAAGAAAAAATGAGCATGCCAGATGTCCGAATATAGCCTATCATAACTATATCAGCCAGCGCCTAGCGACAAAAGAAAATGTACTGTAAATAGCTCAACAGTGCTTTCCAGGCAGGATGATCATTTCCTGTGCCGTTACTTCTATGATGATAAGATCATCAATTACTATATCAATATGTAGCCATCGGCATGATCAGGTTATCCTATGTAATTTGAATACACTTTGTTTTAAAAAATGCAGCTTTCCTTTTTGCCAATTCGTAGCAAAAACATTTTTCCCAGGCGCTCTCCAATAAGTCAGCACCTAAAACCTTGCGAACGGAACAACGCTGTTCACGATCTGATTGGCTAATCCTTTCTCTTTTCTGTAAGCGGCAGATATCCCCTGCGTCATCGAATCCCTGCGGCTTAACCAAATAATTCGCCCTGTTTCGTCGTCACCGGCAGGTTCTGGAAGTCAAACCGCTGAACAGGCTGGTATTTCAGTTCCCCTTCCGGCCGCTTCAACAACAGCATGGAGTCGGCAATGAACCGGCCTGTAAAATGCTTATGACTGTATTCCAGCCAGCCTTTTTCATATTGCCAGGGCTGCAGTTTCCTGGCCACCGTCAGGTGCGGCTCCAGGATGAAATGCGGTTTGTTCTCCTCGTTCAGCTTCATCAGCCGCTGCGCTGCCGTCCTGACCTCTTTTACCAGGCCCTGCACCGGTACTTTCGACGTCACGTTGATATAAATCGTATGCGAGGGAAAACTGCCAAAATCCTTTAGTTCTACCTTGAACGGCGGGTACCCCATCGCCACGGTACGCAACCGGTTGATCAGCCGCTCTTCCATCATACTGTATTGCACAAAAGTGGCCAGCGTCAGGTGCGGTTTACCTCCATTAGCAGTGGGCGCTTTATAGGCATCATAAAACTCCTTCTTTACCTGCATGATGCGGTGGCGCAATTCTTCGTGCGGATTCAGGACCAGCAGGTATTCGTAT
>JBEVLT010000098.1:0-14747 GCA_040509055.1 Chitinophagaceae bacterium | reverse complement strand
CCCACCGGGTACCACGTCCAGCAAAGCAAATTTCAATTCCCGGATCGGATCGGCTATAGCGGTTTGCGCACCCTGGTTGTTGCCGGCGACGGTTATTTTATAAAGGCTGATATCTTCAGGCGAATTGGTGATTTTCACAGCCAGCGTATCGTGTGCCGGAGAGACGAGCTGAAAGGCCGAAGACCTGCTGAACCTGAATTTCGATAGCAGTAGCTGGTTGTTCTTTACGATACCCAGTTCCATGAATCTTATTTTAAAGGTAGTGTCCCTGCCATAAACGAGAGAGGGATGTTCTTTTATAACCTGCTCATACTCCCTTTGTGACAAAGGATAAGGGCCGTAAGATTTTCTGAACAAAAGTTCTCCTGCTTTATGAACCGAGAGCGGGGCTGCGGCCGGAACAGCTGGAGGACCGGTTTCTTTTTGCTGGTTGGTCCTGCTGTTGTTGGTACAACTACAAACAGCCATACAGCAAAAAGCCAGCAGGATATTCCCGGGATTCATTCTATTACCTGTTTAAAAATTTCAGGGCGACTATCTCAAGATAAAAACAAAAAAACTCAATAGCAAGACTATTGAGTTTTGTATCACGGGGCAGGTTGTTGTCAGGCAACCGGGATAGCTTCAGCCAGGATTTCTTCACCAGCCTTGCTGTAATACGTGCAGGTCATCGCCGCCATGCTCACCACCCATTTTTCCACGCCCAGTGCGGCACTGTCGCGGCAGAAAGTAAGGTAGTCGGTAGCGCCCTGCTGGTGGGCTTTCAATTGCCGCTCAAATGCCGGCTGGTCACTGTGGTCTGCGATAGTCAGAGGCGCATACCTGGCCGGTGACTCAAGGGAGAAGCCATCCCTGCCATAAAATACGGAGTGGCCATCGGCGACATAGGTTTCATAGCCGGTAAGCCCCAGTTTTATGAGGTCCTGTACATAGGCCGGGAAATCGGCCCCGCTTTTTACGCTGGCATGTGCTGCCCTGATCTGGTCGAGTGTAAACATTGTTTTTGCTTTTGATAAGGCAAAATTCAGCCGGATGGCAGCCCCGGAATTGTAAAAAATCGTTTTTCTACCGGGCGGTAAAAAACGTTTCGGGCGATTCGCCGGTAAAGCGCCGGAACTCTTTGATGAAATGGGCCTGGTCGTAGAAACCGGCTTCGTAGCCCAGCCCGGTCAGCGTGTTTTGAGGATCGTACTGCTGCAGCACCTGTTTGAGCCGGACAACTGAAGCAAACTTTTTAGGCGAGGCGCCCACTGCTTTGCGGAATCGTTTTTCCAGCGGGCTTTGGCTGGTATGCAGGGCTTTGGCCAGTTCGCTGATGCGGATCACGCCTTTGGCCTTATGGATCAATGCCAGTGCTGCCAGTACCAGCTTATCCTGCTCCGCGGGCTGCAGGCGGGCTATCAGGAATCGTTCGATGATGCTGATCCGTCCGGCATCGGTTGTGGCTTCGCACAGTTGCTCTTCGGTGATCAGCAGTTCGGAGCGCAGCACCAGGTTGTCGAGCGATACACTTTCCCGGAACAGCTCATGCAGGGGTTGGCGGAAAAAAGGCGCTGCACCGGCTTCCCTGAAATACACGAGCACGCTGCCGGTACCTGCTATATTTTGAAAAACGCGGAATTGATCGTTCAGGCCAGTGATACCTGCAGTGTCCAGCAGTACGGGCTTCCCTTCTTCCATGCGCGAAAGCCGCCCTTTGTACTGGAACCCGATCACCAGGCCGGTACCGGGCAGCACTTTGTATACACTCTCCTCTGCTGCTTCGGAAACAGCCAGCGAAGAAACGTAGGGTTTCAGAATATCGCAGGGTATATAAGTCTGGTAGCTCATTGCCATGCCGAAGGTAGGCATTGCCGCATACTTTATACCGGTAAGGGCCTGGCGCCCGGTCGGGGATTCTGTTTATCTTCGGGCAAAGCCACCGCCATGGATTTTGAACTGGAAAATGAACTGCGACCTGCACTGGACCGTGATGAACGTTTTGTCTGGACCGGCCAGCCAAAAAAGGGAATTGTATTCCGTTCCAGCGACCTTTTCGTGGTACCGTTCAGCCTGTTCTGGTGCGGCTTTGTGACCTTTTGGGAATACATGGCGCTGACAATGGGCGGCGGTTTTTTTGCTTTATTTGGCATTCCTTTTATTCTTGTGGGTTTGTACCTGTTGATCGGGCGGTTTTTCTTCGATGCGCTGCGGCGGAAAAAAACCATTTACGGTATCACCGGTGAGCGGGTGATCATCAGGTCGGGAATCTTCAGCCGGCAGATCAGCTCTTTCGCCATCCGTACGCTGCCGCAGCTGGTGCTGAAGGAAAAGGCCGATGGCTCCGGCACGATCACGTTCGGACAGAACGATGCCCGCTATGAGCGGCGCATGGCCACCCTGCAGCGTGATCTGCAAACCTCGTCTTCGCTGGAAATGATCGACAATGTGCGAAACGTATACAATATCCTGGTCGGCACCCAGCGACGGCTATCATAAAATGTCTTTGACGGTCCGCTGCTGGCGAAGCGTTCGGACCGTCTGTACAACTACATGACAAGAAAACAGCTTTCCCGCTTTATTTTTCACAAAGAGACGATTTATCTGCCGGCAGGCCTGGCCCTGCTGTGGCTGAGTATTTCTCTGCTGGCAGATTCTACTGGCAGCAAAAGCGATCTTGTGCCGCATACCGGGCGGATAAGCCGGATAGATAGTGTGATCGTGAGCGAGAAGGGTAAACCTTTTTCAACAATAATAACACGGGAATTACGAATAGGAATGGATAATGAAGCCGGGTATTTTACTATCGTTTCTTCGGATGGATTTGGTGATATCGTGAGCCGGATAAACCCGGATGACAGTATCACTATTTATACCAAACGGAAGCTGTGGGGCATTTTCGGCCTTAAAAGCGAAAGAGACATCTGCGAACTGCAGAAAGGCGACAAGGTCATTGTCAGCTATGAAATGTGTAAACGTTCTATCTCAGGACAGTTTATACTTACCCTGGCGCTTTCACTGGGATTGCTGATCTATTACTTTCACCGCGCGGAAATACGGTACTGGTTGCTGAAGCGCTACCCGGACAGCAGATCGGTATAACAGGGAGGTTCATTTTTTACCAACCCGCTGCAGCACCAGCGACTCGTGCCAGATACCCGGCTGTTCGATAAATAAAAGATGGTTGTTGCCGGGAACGGTTTCAAAATTAAATTCATGGTCGCCGGCCCTGATCTGCCCGTACGTAAGATCATGATTTGACCAGGTGACCGTATAACTGCCTTCGTACACCGTATAATCCGGTGCATGTTCCGTCATTTTTTTGGCTACAGAATTGTCTGTTACGATACTGATTTGGTTGTCCGGGTAAAACAGGAACCTGAATTTGACCAGGTCGTACCACACGGGTCCGCCGTGCCGTTCCGTGAAGCGGATCAGATAGCCGCTTTCAAATTCCTTGTTGATCAGGATGTCGTTCAGGATCGCGTTGTCAATTGGTGGCATACCCTTTATTAGCTGTTATTGCCGGTACTACCCGGCTTATGTAGTTGCCGTGTCAGGCTCTTTGAAAAACAAGGCTTTTAGTTCCACCGCATCGTCCGGTTTCATCTTACCTCCCAGGATCAGCCGGATCTGCCGGCGGCGCAGGGCCCCTTCGAACAGTTTTTTTTCATCCTCTGTTTCGGGCAGCAGCTGTGGCACAGGTTGCGGTTTGTTGTGCGGGTCCAGCGCCACGAAGGTGTAATAGGCTTCGTTGCTTTTGTATTTCTGCTGGCGTTTCAGGTCTTCGCCCCACACCCGCATGTGCACTTCCATGGACGAAGTAAAAGCTCTTGTCACTTTCGCTTCGATATGGACCACGTTGCCCAGCAGGATGGGGTTCTCAAACGAAATATTGTCTACCGAAGCGGTTACTACCGGCGCGTTGCAGTGCCGCTGCGCGGCCAGCGCCGCTGCAATATCCATCCAGTACATCAGGCGGCCGCCCATCAGGTTGCCGAATACATTGGTGTCGTTGGGCAAAACCAGTTCGGTCATGATCGTCAGGCTCGCCGATGCTTTTCTAGGGTCCATGTAAAAATTTTTGCAAAGGTAACCCTTTACCGGTTGGAGCAATGAGCCCTATCTTTGTTCACCAGTATGGAATCACACCCCATTATTTCGTTCGATAACACCGAATTTGCCTTTGCGCACAAGACCGACCGGCAGCTGCGGAAAGCCCGGTTCCTGTTTACTTCCATGGGAAAGCCCTGGCTGGTAAAGCTGGGCGTGAAATGGACACCCTGGGCCATCAGGTCGGGGCTGCCGGTAAAAGGGCTTATCCGCGATACCATCTTTGCGCAGTTCGTCGGCGGCGAAACGCTGGCGGAAACGGCCGTGGTGGCCCGGAAGCTGGGTGCCCACCATGTGCAGGTAATCCTGGACTATGGCGTGGAGGGCGGGGACGACGGCGAGCAGGGATTCGACCATGCTACGGACGAGTTCATCCGGGTGATCAACTATGCCGCTACACAGCCCAATATCCCGTTCATGAGCATCAAGGTCACGGGGTTTGCCCGGTTCAGCCTGCTGGAAAAGCTGGATGAGCGGATGAACAGCGGACAGGGTACCCTGATGAAGCGCTACCTGAAAGCCATCGACGACCTGCCGGCAGAAGAAAAGGAAGAATGGCACCGCGTGCGCTTTCGCATGATGCGCATTTGTGAAACTGCTGCGGCCAAAAAAGTGGGTGTGCTGGTGGATGCGGAAGAGACCTGGATACAGGACCCCGTAGATGCGCTGACCATCCTGATGATGGATGCATTCAACAAGCAGGAAGCGGTAATCTACAATACCATCCAGCATTACCGGCATGACCGGCTGGCCTTTTTAAAAGCTTCGTATGAAGCGGCGGTGGAGCGGAATTTTATCCTCGGCGCCAAGCTGGTGCGGGGTGCCTACATGGAAAAGGAACGTAAAAGAGCAGCCGAAAAAAGTTATCCCTCACCCATCCAGCCGGACAAGGAAAGCAGCGACCGCGATTATAACGCCGGCGTTGCGTTTTGCATCGATCATCTCGACCGCATCGCGCTGATCGTAGCTTCGCACAACGAGTACAGCAACCTGCTGGCCACGCAGCTGCTGCAGCAAAAAGGACTGCCGCTGGACCACCCGCATGTTCATTTCAGCCAGCTCTATGGCATGAGCGATAACATCACTTTCAACCTGGCGCATGCCGGCTGCCGGGTGAGCAAATACCTGCCCTTTGGCCCCATCAAAGACGTGATCCCTTACCTGATGCGCAGGGCGCAGGAAAATACATCCGTAAAAGGGCAGACCGGAAGGGAACTGGCGCTGATCAGGAAAGAGCTGCAGCGAAGGGGAAGATAAATTTCACCAATGTTCAAGCCCATGACGAAGAAAAAAATCGGGCCTGCCCTGTTGGGCAGTCCGGGATCATTTTAATCTCCCGTTACAATAAGTGTTTACCCATAGGTAGTATAATTTTTTTACAGGGTCATTCATTACCGGCCTGTTGTGATGATTGGTTGCGAAGCGCAACAAATATTTTTTTTATCCGAAAAAGGTGTAACATTACATTAACATTGCGTTAACACTAATTGCTGCCATTTGCAAAGACCTGAGACCATACGGGAATTGGGTAGGCGGATCGCTTTATACGAGGATATAAAGGCCTACAAAGAGCTGTACATGCTGCTGGCAGAAGGGCTGCAGCGTTTTTCTTACTCCATGATCCGTTCCCGCGAAGCAGCCGAAGAAATCGTTTCCGATGTATTTATCAAGATATGGCAGATCCGCAGCCGCCTGGGTGAAATAGATAACCTGCGGGTGTACATGTATACCATCACCAAGAATTTTTCCATCAACTATATCCAGCGCAATTACAAGAATGCGCCGGTAAGCATAGAGACGATGGACATAGAACCGGTGATCGAGACCGGCGACCCGGAAGAGCTGTGCATTTCGGCCGAAATGGTCAACAATATCCGGAAAACCATCCGCCAGCTGCCGCCGCAATGCCGCCTGGTATTCCAGCTGGTGAAGGAAGACGGACTGAAGTACAAAGAAGCTGCGGAAGTGCTCAATATATCGGCGCTTACCGTGCGCAACCAGCTGGCCATTGCCGTGCGCAAAATCGCCGCCTCGCTGCCGCCCCACCTGCACACTTACCTGGCCGCCATGAACCGGTTTTCGGCGTCCTGAGCGCTGCCGGATATTTTTTTTACCTCCTTTGGTACATCGCTGCATGTCCTGGTGTCTTAACCCATAAGTCACCGACTATGAACGAAGACAGATTCTGGCTATTGATCAGTTTGAAACTTTCCTGCGAGGCGCAGCCCGAAGAGCTGAGCGAGCTGGAAACCCTGCTGCAGGAGCATCCTGACCTGCAGCTGCGGGCCGGGATGATGCAAACCATCTGGTCAGCCTCCGCGAAAAACACCACCGATAAGGAAGCATTCTTTAACAAGCACATGCAGCGCCTGAGTAATCATTTTTCAGAACCTGCCCTGCAATACGAAGAGGTATTGCAGGCAGCGGAAGAAGAAGCCCCGCGGCGCAGGCCGCTGGTAAGAAAGCTGGGCTGGCTGACCGGCATGGCCGCCCTGCTGGCCCTGGTTATCTACCTGGCCTATCCTAAAACGGTCAACACCGGGCAAGGCGCTGCGCTGGCGCAAAATACCGTCAGCACCAAGAAAGGGTCCAAGTCGAAAATACAGCTGCCCGACGGCACGGAAGTATGGCTGAACGCCGATAGTAAAATAACCTACAACGAAAAATTCCAGGGCAATATCCGGGAGGTGCAGCTGGAAGGGGAAGCGTTTTTCGATGTGGTCAGGGATGAGAGCCGCCCCTTTATCATCCACACCGATGTGATCGATGTGAAAGTGCTGGGCACCGCCTTCAACGTGCGGTCCTATGCCGATGAAAAGAATACGGAAACCTCGCTGATCCGCGGGCTGGTGGAGGTGACGCTTCGCCGCAACCCGGATAAAAAGTTCACCCTGAAGCCCAATGACAAGCTGATCGTGGCCAACGACTCCTTTGCCGATACATCGGTACATGCCGCCGGCAGCGGCCCCTCGCAAGACGTGTGCCGGCAGTTGCTGACCACCATGGCCAAGATCCGGTTTACCGAAAACGAAAGCAATGCCCTGGAGACCCTGTGGGTGAACAATAAGCTGGCATTTGACAAGGAACCCCTGGAAGAAATAGCCCTGAAAATAGAACGGTGGTACGATGTGAAAGTGAATATAACCGATAAGAAACTGAAACGGGGTGAATACTCCGGGGTGTTTCAAAACGAAAGCCTGCAGCAGGTGATGGAAGCGCTGCAGCTATCGGGCGGCGGCGATTTCAGCTATACGATCACGAGGAAAGAAGTATTGATATATCCATAGGGCTTTGCGGATGACTGCCCTGAACTGCTATATACCGATTGCTTAACCCCAAAACTGCATGCGTATGAAAGTAATAACGTAACTCCCCTATAAAATAAGAACGGAGAATGTTTGCGGCATCCTCCGTGATTAGACAGTAAATTTTGCTCAAGCCTGAGCAAAAATCCATCATTAATTCAAAACTAAGGTATGAAAAAAAATGGACCTGGCATATCGTCCTGTATGCCATACCCGTTCATCAAATGCTTGCTGATCATGAAGTTTACGATCCTGATCATTTTTGCCTTCTCTCTACAGTCTTTTGCACACGGCTACGGACAAGACAACATCACACTGAACCTGCAAAAGGTACCCTTGAAAAAAATACTCAAGGTTATCGAGCAGCAGGGTGTCTTCCGCTTCGTGTACAAGGACGAGATATTGCCCCGCGACCAGCGGATCAGCATCTCCGTGGAAGATGCCTCGCTCGATGATGTGCTGAAGGAAGTACTGCAGAATACCGACCTTACCTATACAAAACTGAGCGGCCGCCTGGTGGTGATCACGGCCGAGAACAATGCCCCGGCCATTACCGTCAGCGGCAAAATCACCGACGACAAGGGCGATCCGCTCTCCGGCGTGTCGGTGATAGAAAAGGGCACCACTTCCGGTGTCGTTACCAACGAAGACGGCTATTTTGTCCTGAACGTGGAAAGCCAGACTGCCACGCTGATCGTCAGCTATGTCGGCTATGTATCGCAGGAGATCAACCTGGCCAACCGGACCGCTGTATCTATCCAGCTGCAGCCGGTAAACAGGAATATGCAGGAGGTGATCGTGGTAGGCTATGGGCAACAGCGCAAAAGCCTGGTCACCGGCGCTATTTCTTCTATCAAGTCGGACCAGCTCGCTACGGTGTCCAATACCCGCCTGGAGCAGGCCCTGCAGGGCCGCACGGCTGGCGTGACCGTATTGCCCAGCTCAGGGCAGCCGGGCGCGGGCATGAAAGTAAGGATCCGGGGTACGGGATCGAACCGCTCCAATGAGCCGCTGTATATCATCGATGGGGTACGTGCAGGCGGTATCGAGTACCTGGATGCTTCGGAGATCGCTTCCATCGAGATACTGAAAGACGCTGCTTCTGCCGCCATCTACGGCGCGGAAGGCGCCAACGGTGTGGTGATCATCACCACCAAAACGGGCAAAAAAAATTCTTCAGAGATTAATTACAGTTTCCAGTACGGCCAGCAATCGCTCAAAGATGATTTCATCAAAATGATGGATGCGCAGCAGTACCAGCAATACCTGGAAGCTTCCAATACACCCGGACGTCCCTCGGCCGCCGATGTGGCCGGTATCGGCGCCGGTACCAACTGGCTGCAGGAAGTGGCGCAAACCGCTCCGCAGCAGCACCACACCCTCACGTTCAGCGGCGGATCGGAAAAATCAACCTACCTGCTTGGCGCCTCTGTATTTACGCAGCAGGGCATCGTGGGCGGCGATAAGTCGCGGTTTGACCGCTACACCGTCCGCTTCAACGGCGACAATAAAATAAAGCCCTGGCTCACGGTGGGCAACCGGATTTCTTTTTCGCAGTTCAAACGCAGGGCTATCTCGGACAACGACGAATTCGGCTCTATCCTGGCCAGCAGCCTGGTGATGGACCCGGTAACACCGGTGGTATACCAGGGCGCTTTACCGGCGCACGTACAGACCGCCATTGCGGCCGGCAACCCGCTGCGCCGTGATGAAAACGGCAACTATTATGGCATTTCCAACTACCTGCGCGGCGAATACGGCAATCCCATCGCCCGCATCAGCCTGGCCAAGGGGCAAACCATCCAGAACAAACTGGTGGGCAATGTATATGCAGAGATCGAACCGTTCCGCGGGCTGAAATTCACGTCGCGCTTCGGGGTGGACCTGGCTTCGCAGCACAACCACTCCTGGACGCCGACCTTCTGGTACTCCAGTGAAAGCTTCAACAGCATTGCCGGCGGTAATGATGCCAGCAACAACTGGTTTACCTGGCAGTGGGAAAACTTTGCCACCTACCAGAAAAGGATCAAAGAGCACAACTTTACCCTGCTGGCCGGCGTATCGGCGCTGAAGGTGCAGGAAGATCATATGGGCGGCAGTTATGTGGGCCTGTTCAAGGAAGAAGACCGCTTTTCCTATGCCGACTATGTTCCCGATGATGTGGACCGCATCGGCAGTATCAGCTTCTCCCGCACACTGGCTTCTTTCTTCGGCCGCTTGTCTTATGATTTCAACGGCAAGTACCTGCTGAACGCTACGGTCAGGAGAGACGGGTCTTCGCTGTTTGCTTCCGGCTACCAGTGGGGTACCTTCCCGTCCGTATCGGCAGGATGGGTATTGTCTAACGAAAAATTCACAGCCGGTATAACCCACGTGGTGAACTATGCCAAGCTGCGCGCCAGCTGGGGGCAAAACGGCAGCCTGTCTGCCGTAGGCCTCGGCGAATGGATGAACGCCATTGGCTCCGGCATGCTGTACCCGGATGCCAACGGTACGCTGCTCGTAGGTGCGGCGCCGACCAACCTGGCTTATCCGCAGCTGACCTGGGAAACCAGCGAGCAATTCGACATCGGCGCTGATTTCAGCTTCCTGAACAACCGGCTGTCGCTCACCATGGATTATTACAAGAAGACGACCAAGGACCTGCTGACCGGTGGCGTAGCCCCGTTCTTTGCCGGTGCGCCCCTGCTGACGGTGAATGCCGGCAACGTGGTGAACAAGGGCCTGGAGATCGAGCTGGGCTACAAGAGCGCGACCAACAGCGCGTTCTCCTACGATGTGTCGGCCAACTTCACGACCGTCAACAACAAAGTAACATTCCTGGACCCGAACACGCCTTTTATCGGTGGTGCAGGCGTAGGTACCGGCTGGACGGCTACTGCCATGCAGGTAGGCAACCCGATCTGGTTCTTCAACGGGTACAAGACGGACGGCATCTTCCAGAGCCAGGCCGAGATCGACAAGTACCTGCTGTCTACCGGCATCACGGGGTATGCGCCCAAACCGGGTGAGCCGATCGTGGTGGATGTGAACGGCGACAAACAGATATCCAATGCCGACCAGACCATGATCGGATCGCCGCACCCGAAATTCGTATACGGCGGCCGGGTGAGCCTGGCCTACAAAGGATTCGATTTCCTGTTCTTCATCCAGGGCCAGTCCGGCAACGAGATACTCATGGGTTTCAACCGGACCGACCGGCCCACCGCCAATAAACCGGAGTTCTTTTATAATGACCGGTGGACAGGGCAGGGCAGCACCAATACCTGGTTTGCGCCGAATACCAACAACCCGTATATCTACAACAGCGACCTGATGATCTTCAAGGGCTCCTTTGCCCGCATCCGCCAGTTGCAGCTGGGCTATACGCTGCCGGCCAACCTGATCAACCGCATCAAGATGAAGGGTGCACGGGTCTATGTATCGCTGGATGACTTCTTCACCTTTACCAATTACCCCGGCGTAGACCCCGAGGGCGGCAGCAATAACCAGAACAGTATCGGTATCGACAGGGGGGGCTACCCGATTCCCCGCAAAGCGATGGTAGGCGTATCTGTTACTTTCTAAAACCTCAAAAAAAAATTCATGAAAAATATATTTATCAAAACGGCGGTGGCAGGCGGGGCCGTGCTGATGATGGCCAGCGGCTGTAAGAAATTCCTGGACCAGGAAGTGCCGGGTAAGTACGCGGAGCAGGATTTTTACAAGACGGACGCCGACGCCGTACAGGCCACAACCGCGATCTATAATTTTATGACCGCGCACTACAATAACAACTGGGCCAGCCTTTACTTCATCAAATCGCTTCCTTCCGATGAAAGCAATGCGGCAGGCAGCGGGCCCGGCGACCAGCCCGGTTACCAGCAGCTGGACGATTACAATTTCGATGCGACCAACGATAAGATCCGCGATGCATGGAAGATGTGTTACTATACCATTTACCGCTGCAACAAGGTGATCAACAAAGTGGCGCCGGAAAACGAGCTGCGCAAACGGCTGATCGGCGAGGCTAAAGTGATCCGGGCTTATAATTACCTGGAGCTGGTATCGCTGTGGGGCGATGTGCCGCTGATCCTCGACGATGTACCGCCGACCGAGTACACCACCACGCCCCGCAAGGCCAAAGCCGATGTGTATGCGCAGATCGAAAAGGATTGCCAGGAAGCCATCCCTGCGCTGCCGCTGCGCACCGGTTATACTGGCGGCGACCGGTTTCGCGTGAGCAAGGGTACGGCGCAGGCTATATACGGCAAAGCACTGCTGTTCCAGCAGAAATGGGGCGATGCCGCGGCGCAGTTTGATGCCGTGATCACCTCCGGCCAGTATGGCCTGGAGCCCACTATCGGCAAAGCCTTTTCGCAGGCCGGTGAGTTTGGATCCGAATCGCTGCTGGAAGTATCGTATACCAACAGCCGGAGCTACGACTGGGGCAATTTTCCCTGGGGCGGTATGCCGGTGAGCAATATCCACGTGCAGCTGATGGGGCCGCGGGCAGATTATTATGTCAAGGCGCCGGCAGATTCTCTTGGCGGCGGATGGGGCTTTATTTCTCCCAAAGCCAAGCTGTGGCAGGCCTTTATCGCTGCAGGCGATGTGAACCGCCGCAAAGAGACCATTATGTCTGAAGTGGAGCTGAAAGCAGCCGGCGGCAACTGGACCAATGCTACCGCCTGGGACTACGAAGGTTATTTTGCCCGCAAATACGGATCCTTTACGTCGCAGACCGGCGCACCGGTGGGCGAGCTGAACTATGGTACCAACTGGCGGCTGATCCGCTATGCCGATGTGCTGCTGATGGCGGCAGAAGCGTATTACAGGGCTACCAACGAAACCCGCGCCCGCACCGAACTGAATAAGGTAAGGACAAGGGCCGGCCTGGGCAATGTATCGGCTTCCGGTACTGCCCTGTTCGACGCTATTGTGACCGAACGGCAGCTGGAGCTGGCCTTTGAAGGAGTTCGCTATGTGGACCTGGTGCGCTGGGGCAAGGCCCCTGCGGAGCTGGGCAGCCTCGGATTCGTGACCGGCAAGCACGAGCTGCTGCCGATACCCGACAACGAGGTTAAAACCGGCGGCCTGGCGCAGAACCCCAATTACTGATGTATCAACTTGCTTTTCATACGCAGTTAAGCTAAGCAGACAATCGGAAAGTGGAACGCATTTACTTTTCCAGGTACGATGCTTCCACTTTTATTGTGTATTTCCCGTGACGACAGTAAACGTGATCCCTTATGAACATGTATCCTACTCCCTTACTGCTGGCCGGCTACCTGCTGCTGGCATTGACCCCTGGCTGTAAAAAAGGTGGCGGAGCCGGCAGCCAGCCGATGCCTTCGGTATCGGTCAGCAATATCAGCCTGCCGGAAGGCAACGGCGGCGCCACGAACTTCCAGTTTACCCTGAAGCTGAGCCGCGCTTCGGCACAGGCGGTTACGATCAGTTATTCCACGCTCGAAGGCACCGCTAAGAACGGCGACGATTTTACGGCGGTGAACAACCAGTCGGTAACGCTGCAGCCCAATGAAACGGAAAAAGCGGTCACGATTGCCGTTGTAGCCGACGATGCACGCGAAAGCGACGAAACCTTTACCCTGATGCTGACCGGCGCTGCCAATGCCACCATCCAGCAGCAGACGGCCGAAGCCACGATCGTGAACGACGATACGCGTATACCGTTTACCAATGCCGGTTACGACGCACCCACCAGCTACGCCGGCTACACGCTGGCCTGGGCCGATGAGTTCAATGCCGGATCGCTGGACGCTGCCGCCTGGACCAACCAGAACGGCGATGGCTGCCCGGGCATCTGCGGCTGGGGCAATAACGAACTGGACTATTACACCGGCCGGCCGGAAAACATCTTTTTCCAGGACGGCAAGCTGATCATCGAAGCACGGAAAGAAAATTTCGGAGGGCGAAGCTATACTTCGTCGAAAATACTTACCCAGGGAAAAAAGACCTTCAAATTCGGCCGCTTCGACATCAGGGCCAAACTGCCGAAAGGAAAAGGCATCTGGCCGGCCTTCTGGATGCTGCCGCAAAGCAACGTATTTGGCGGCTGGCCCACCAGCGGGGAGATCGATATCATGGAGGTGGTGGGGCATGAGCCCAGCAAAACGCATGGTACGATCCACTACGGGCCCGGGCCGGGCAGCCTGCAGGTCAGCCGCAATACCACGCTGGCGGCGGGTACGCTGAACGATGAATTTCATGTGTATTCGCTGGAATGGAAGCAGGACCAGCTGAAATGGTACCTCGACGGCGTGCTGTTTTCTACGGTCAACAAGAGCGAGCTGGTGGCTTCTGCCACCTACCCGTTCAACGAAACTTTCTTTTTTATCGTCAACCTGGCGGTAGGCGGCAACTGGCCGGGCAATCCCGATGCCACTACGGTATTTCCTCAATGGCTGATCGTGGATTATATCCGGGTGTACCAGTAGCTGGCAATTGGGGGCCTTCCTTACACGGTGTACGCTTCGTCCACACATTGCCCACAAGGCAAGCCGGCGCTCTTACGGTGATTTGCCTTTTCGTAACTTGCGCCCATGCAACAATACCTCGACCTGCTCCGGCATATCCTGGACAACGGCGCGGAAAAAACCGACCGTACCGGCACGGGTACGCAAAGCGTGTTCGGCTACCAGATGCGGTTTGACCTGAAGCAGGGGTTCCCGCTGGTGACCACCAAGAAAGTGCACCTGAAAAGCATCATTCACGAGCTGCTGTGGTTCCTGAAAGGAGAGACCAATATTGCTTACCTGAAAGAGCATGGTGTTCGCATCTGGGATGAGTGGGCAGATGCCGATGGTGAGTTGGGACCGGTGTACGGCAAGCAGTGGCGCAGCTGGCAGGGGGCGGATGGAAAAGTGATCGACCAGGTAGCCGACCTGATCGCCCAGATCAAAAAGAATCCCGACAGCCGGCGGCTGATCATCAGCGCCTGGAATGTGGCCGAGCTGCCGGATATGGCGCTGATGCCCTGTCATACCCTGTTCCAGTTTTATGTGGCCGACGGCAAACTTAGCTGCCAGCTGTACCAGCGGTCGGCCGATGTATTTTTAGGCGTACCGTTCAACATCGCTTCCTATGCACTGCTGACCCTGATGATCGCCCAGGTATGCGGTCTGCAGCCCGGCGAATTCATCCACACTTTCGGCGACGTGCATATTTATAACAACCACCGCGAACAGGTGATGCTGCAGCTGAGCCGCACCCCTTACCCGATGCCCGTGATGAAGCTCAATCCGGAGGTAAAAGACATTTTTGGTTTTGTATTCGAAGATTTTACACTGGAACATTACCAGTCGCATCCGGCGATCAAGGCCCCGGTTGCGGTATGAAGATTAAAAG
>JBEVLT010000097.1:0-9927 GCA_040509055.1 Chitinophagaceae bacterium | reverse complement strand
TTACAACCGGATATCGCCCCGGCTGCGCTGCACATCGATCCGGCTGCTCAGCACCTGGTACAGTGCGTTAAAGTAATTGATCTGCGCCGTGCGCAGTTCCGTTTCGGCAATGATCACTTCCAGGTAAGTTTTGATCCCGTTGCGGTATTGCAGCTGGATCACCTCGTATACTTCCTGCGCCAGCGACACATTCTCCTTCAGGGCGGCATAATTGGCCAGGCTCGATTTATAGGCGGCCATCGCCGAGTTGTATTCGGCATTGACCGAGTTCTGCAGGTTTTCCAGCTCCAGGTCGGTCCTGCGCAGCTGCCACTCGGCCTGCAGGATATTGTACTTGCGTTTTCCGCCCTGGAATACCGGGAAGGACAGCGTGATGCCTGCAAAGGAATTGGGAAACGACTGGTTGTAGAGCTTGCCGAAACTGTTGTTCAGGTAGTTGAAATTATACGCCCCGTTAGCCGACACGGAAGGCAGGAAGCTCCACCGGTTATACTTCACGTTCGCTTCCTGCAGCCGCCGCTGCGTCTGCAGCAGCTGGTATTCGATGCGTCGGGAATAGTCCACCGGCTGCAGCGTATCCAGGGCTATATCACGTTCCAGCTGCAGGCTGTCGTACACGATGCGCAGCTCGCCGGTCTCCGGGTAGTTCATCAGCGCCTTCAGGTAGGCCGTTTTGGCCTTCAGCGCTTCTTCGTTGCTTTTGCGCAGTGCCCTGGCGTTGTTCAGAGCTATCGTAGCCCGCTTGTAATCGGTTTTGTCCACCACCCCGGCATCGTACTGTGCCCGCGCATCCTTGAGGTTTCTTTCCAGGCGAAGGATGTTTTCGTCCGCCACCCTGATCTGCTGTTCGGTCGCCAGCACGTCGTAAAAAGCTTTGGATACGTTGGCCGCCACATCGATGCGGGTGCCGGAAGTTTGCTGCTGTGCCTGGAGGCGCACATCGGTACGCGTACGGCTGGCCAGCAGCACATCGCGATTGAAAATAGCCTGGGAAGCAGAGAACTGGAAAGCAGAGGTATTGTTGACCCCCAACTGTACCGGGTTGCCGCCGATAATATTGGTCTGCACATCGAAATTGTGCTGGTAGATATAATTGAAATTGACCTGCGGATACCAGTCGGCGAGCCGCGACCGGATCTGGAGTTCGGTGATCTTCTCATCGATCAGGGATTGCTGCACCGCGGGCTGCCTCTTCAGCGCATACTGCACCACGTTCTGGAGCGTAGCTTCCTGCAGCAGGCTGTCGGCGGTTTGCGCCCCGGCCACGGGGGCGAAAAAAGCAAGAATGATCAGTAAGCACAGGGCAGCAGGGCCACTCTTTCTCATAATAATATAGCTGGGCATAAGTGAATAATTCCATTCCCTACGGCTGGCATCTCGTTGGTTTTCGGCAGGTAAATACAACACAGTTGGCCAAATATTGTTTGAACCCGGTGGAAAAAGAAGGACAAAAGTAAGGATGAAATCAGTGTTTCTTCACCCGCCCGTCCTTCGGCGGTCGCCACTGTTATTGGCCCCGGGCGCCTGTGCGGCACGGCCGGTTCCGTATAAGACGACAACCGATGCCGGTTCTTGCAGGTCGTTTCCAACAATCAACGGCCCTCGGGTCCACGGGGGTGTAACTTTTTGATAACCGCCTCCGTCACAATGTTAACCAGTGTTAAAAAAAACTAAATAACATTACTGAATATACTTTATACGAAAATGGTCGTATATTCGAATCCAAATTAATAAACCATGTCAGCAAGTAAGGCGATAAAACCTACCGAGAGCGAGCTCGAGATACTGCAGATCCTTTGGGCCAAAGGATTGGCAACCGTGCGTGAGGTGCATGAAGACCTTGCCTCTACCAAAGATGTCGGTTATACCACCACCCTGAAGCTCATGCAGATCATGCACGAAAAAGGGCTGGTAAAAAGAGACGATTCCATGCGCACCCACGTGTACCAGGCTGCTGTAAATAAAGAAAGAACGCAAAAACATTTATTGGGTAAAATGATCGATAGCCTTTTCGGCGGCTCCCCCACCCAGCTGGTCATCCAGGCGCTGGGCGAGCACAAGGCCAGCCCCGAAGAGCTGGAAAAGATTCAGGCATTGCTTAACGATCTCAAACACCAATAACCAATCGAACCATGGCTGCTATCGGTCAATCAACCCTGTTGCAGGCGCTCGGATGGGCTGTGTTCAACAGCCTGTGGCAAATGGCCCTATTGTGGATAGCCTACCAGTTCTTCGTTTCGGTATTCAGGATCACCCGGTCGCCGCAGCGAAGCACGCTTGCGGCTTTGCTGCTTTTTGCAGGCTTTGCCTGGTTTGTTTTCACCTTTGCCATAGCGGCTACCGACGCCGCTGCGGGTGGTGAAGGCTATGCCGGTTTTTTTCATACCGGCAACACCGTACTCGCCGATTCGATGAACACGCTCCTGCCGGCAGCATCGGTGCTTTACCTGATCTTACTGGTCTTTCCCGTTCTCAACTTTGTCCGGAATTACCGCTATGTGCAGGTCATCCGCCGCTACGGGCTATCAAGGGCCGGGGTAGAATGGAGAATGTTCGTGCAGAAGATCGCTGCCGGCATGGGCATCCGCCGGCCCGTGCATATCTGGATGTCTGAGCTGATCACTTCTCCGGTGACCGTCGGGTATATCCGGCCCATCATCCTGCTGCCGCTGGCGGCTGTCAATCACCTGAACCCCAGCCAGATCGAAGCCGTGCTGCTGCACGAGCTGTCGCATATCCGGCGCAATGATTATTTTATCAACCTGCTTACCCGGCTGGTGCAGACCCTCCTTTATTTCAATCCCTTTGTAAAAGCGTTTATCCGCATCATCGGGCGGGAACGGGAAAAAAGCTGCGATGAAACGGTGATGCAGTTCCAGTACGAGCCGCATGGCTATGCCACGGCCCTGCTGGTGCTTGAAAAAGCAGCCCATGTTCCCAAACACTCCCTCACCGTAGCTGCATCAGACGGTAAAAAAAGCGAATTCCGCCAGCGGATCGAGTGGATACTGGGCATTCGACCCAAACCGGTTTTCTCTTTTACCAGGCTGGCCGGTGTGATAGCCGCCCTGCTTTGCTTTGCCGGCCTCAATGCCATCCTGATCCTGAAGAACCCTGCCGGTGTTACCGGTGGTACCGATTATTCCTATGCCCGGTTGCCGCTGGCCTACGAGTTCCTGGGCGACGACTACGATAAAAACGTCAATGCTTCGATAGCAGAAAATGCAACCTCCCCTGTTGTCAACCATATTTCCCCGCAGGAGCAGGCTCCTGCCGGTGCCGCCGTGGCCGCAACGCTACCGGGTGAGCAGGAGGATATCGTTGAAGAATTACCGGCCGCACACGATCAGCAGTATGCCTATATCAGCCATGTACAGGACGTCGTTCCCCAATTGAATGCCGCCGAAGAGCTGCAGGTACAAAAAGCCCTGGAAGAATCGAAAAAGGTAATCGGCGAGATCAAGTGGAAGGAAATGGAATTTACGATCGCCGATGTGATGACGACCACGGAAAAAGAGCAGGTAAAAGACGTGTATGTACAGAAATTTACCAATGCGGACTGGCAGAAAATGGGCGACAAACTGCGGATCGCCTACGACAGGATCGACTGGCCCGTGATCAACGAGCAGCTGAACTACGCGCTGGCCGGCATCCGCCTGGACAGCCTGCAGCAGGTATATACCGTCGCGCTCTCCAATCTTTCCAGCCTGCAAAAAGAAATGACAAAGGAAAATCAGCCGGCTATTCCGGATACGGATATTACCATTCAATCCATCGAGACTAAAAAAGTACAACTGCAAAAGGCGATCGACAAGATCAGGGTGGTACGCCCCAAAAAGATCGTACGGCTGTAAGCACCTGTTTATACACAGTCTGACGGACTGTTAAAAAGTAATATTGAGAAACCAACCCGCTTATGGAACGAAACACCTGTTTCGTTCTTTTTTTATGTAACCAGTGAGTGAACTGTACCAGCTAACGATTAACCGGGATGGGGTTAGTCGGATAGTCATGGAATATACAGTATCGTTACATCCTTTTTACAGGCCAGCCGGCGCAGCAACCTGGTAACGCAGGTTGAATAAGTACCCGGTCATTCAGCGCAGCATATATTGAAAAAACATCGACGGCAGGGAACGAACCAGCTACAATCTCGTTCTTCTTTATCCGGTCCTGCCAGGAAAACCTGCCGGTCCGTTAGCTGGTAACAACTGATTCAGTGCGGCAAATACCGCTTCAGGTTAATACAATGGAGTATACGATCATGTCTGCAGGAAACCCATGTAGCCCTTCCCTTCTCCTGGTTTACCATACATTCCGCGGGCAGGTATCGCCATAGCGGTTGCCGATCAGGAAGCCCACAATGAGCTCATGCGTGCCTTTGCTGAAGGTGGCGAGGTCTGTTTTTGTAAAATCGTAAGCATAGCCCACATTGATGGTATTGGCTACGTTCAGCCCCAGCATGGCTGCATACCCGTCAAACTGCCGGTAGCTGCCTCCTACCCAGAACAAATCGCGGTACTGGAGCTTCAGGTTCACTTCGGCCTGGTAATCGTTTTTAAAGGCGCCGCTGATGTACTTGACCATCAGGGAGGGTACGGCATTGACATCTTCGTTCAGCAAAAAGCGGTAGCCGGCAGTGAGGAAGATGTGCGGCACCAGTTTACCCTTGGTTTTAAAAGTAGCATCGTCCACGTAGGCCAGCTTTTGCGGGATGACCTGCTGGCCGGCAATGCCGATAAAATAGTCGGCCGAATATAGCCAGAGGCCTACCGACAGGTCGGGTTTGATCTTTTTCAGCTCGCGGGCCACAGAGCCGCCCACGGCCGGGTCTGAAGGGTCTGTACCGAAATACGCCTTCCCGTCCGCATTTAACCCTACCGACGTGATGCCAGCGGCAAACCCGGCGGCCAGGTTGGTACGGGCAGTCAGCCCCAGGTGGTAAGCATAGCTGGCCGTTGCGGTAAAGCGGTTGAAATTGCCGGTTTTGTCATTGACGATCGCCATGCCGATGCCGTGGTGCGGCTCGGAGGGCGTGTACGACTCCCAGTACGAATTGCCCCGCGGGTTTTGGCCCGGTATATCAAAAGAGGTAGGCGTAGTGGTATAATCCTTCTTACCAATCGGTCCATGTATCGTAAAATACGTGGTGCGGGGGGCGCCGCGCAGCCCTACCCACTGGTCCCTTACACTGATCTTGACGTCGGTATAGTTCTCGATCCCGGTCAATGCAGGATTGATAATATAATTATTGAGGATATACTGGGTATAATGCGGACGCTGCTGCGCAACAGCTACATTCAGCAAGCAACAAACACCGGCGAACAGCCAAATCTTTCTCATCGGTTAGCGGATTATATCTAAGTAGCCTGTAATGGGTTTTCTTCCGTTTTTGGGATCAATGATATAATAATACGTTCCTACCGGCACGTCTTTGCCGTTCACCCTGCCATCCCACGGCGTGGTGTAGTTCACTACTTTGTAGATGGGCTGGCCGTAGCGGTTATAGATCTGTACCACGCAGCCCGGGTAGCTTTCAAGCGATTCGATGACCCATTTGTCATGAATGCCATCGCCGTTGGGGCTGAAGATATTCGGGATCACCGGGTCGAGCAGCAGCTTCACGAAAAGCTCGTCGGTAGTAACACATCCCTTGTCCGAGGTAACGGTAAGCTTGTAGGGCTGATCGCCCAGCGGGGACACCACGGCATTCGGTATGAACGCATTGTTGAGCCAGGTAGCGGGCGACCATTCGTAGCTGACCGGGATACCGGTCACCAGCACAGGTGTCATCGTAGCCATGCCGCCTTCCAGTACAAATTTGTCCGGGCCGGCATCGGCTTTGGGAGTGGGGTTCACGACTACAGTCTGCTGCTTTGTATTGATACATCCGTTGTCGGCGGTGAACGTATATGTAATTTCCTGCGAACCAACTCCGGCCGTGGCGGGTGTAAACACACCGGCCGGGGATACGCCTGTACCGCTGAACACACCGGAACCCGGCAATGCGTTGGACAGCGTTACGTGCGGGGCCAGGTTGAGCGTGGCCACGTTGCTGCACACCGGGACCACCGCACTGAACACCACCTGCGGTATGGCCTGCAGCGTGATATCCTCAAAGTGACTTTCCACGCAGTTCGTTCCCGAGTAAATATCGTATTGCACCCGGTAGGTCCGGGTGGCCGGCGACCCGAAAGCCGGATAGGTATGCGTATAGGTTTTGCCAACGGCGGGGTCGGTATCCACGGTTTTGATGCTCAGGTCGGCGGGATCCCAGAATATCTCTACCCGGATGATCTTACCGGCATCGATGGCCGATGCATCGCGGATGGTGATCTCTTTGTCGCTGCAAAGCACGCCTGTATTGACGAGGGTAAACCCGGGTGTGAGTCCGTCGCCATTCACGGTGAACGTATGGTCCACAGCGTTTTTACAACCCGCAGCGCTGGCAGCAGTCAGCTGTACGGTATAGTCACCGGCCACGGTAAACTGGTGCGTTGGGGTTTGCACGCCGGATGTATTGGGGTTGCCGGGATTGGCATTGACATCGCCAAAACTCCACTCCCATCCTGTGACGCTGCCCGAAGCAATGGTAGCGGTACCGGCAAAAGCCGCCTGGTCGTTGATACAGGCTACCGGCGTGGTAAACGCAGGCGCCGGCAAGGGATTGATCGTTACGGGCTTCGGCACCACGCTGCTTTTACAACCCTTGTCGGTCTCTACCTGCAGTGTGGCGGTATAGCTGTTGCTCGTGGCATAATTATGTACAACAGGGTTTCCGTTGGTCATGGTCACCGGACTACCCTCGCCATAATCCCAGGTCCATTTTACCAGCGTGCCGCCGGATGCGGTACTGGTAAATGTCACGTCCTGCTGTTCGCAACCCGGGGTGCTGATGGTAAAGTCGGCTACCGGTACGGGATTGACCGTTACGGGGTGCGATACCGGTGGATTGACCGAATGGCAGCCCTGGGCTGAGGTGACTGATAAGGTAACGGTATAGGCCCCGGCAGTGGCATAGGTTTTCACCGGGTCTTCGTCGGTAGATGAGGTCAGGTCGCCGAAGTTCCATTGCCATTGGGTAACAGAGCTGCCCGGTGCAGTGCTGATGTCGTTGAAGGTGATGGATGTACCGATACACACTTCGGCCGGGGCATTGAAGCCGGCTACCGGCGGTGCATACAGGGTACTCAATGTTTTGGTGCTGGTCTCCGTACAGCCGTTATTCGATTTTACTATCAGCTTCACGGGAAAGGGACCGGTGCCTGTATATGTATGGGAAGCAGTTTGACCACTACCCGCAGGAGACGCATCGCCAAAATCCCAGGTGTAGGTAAACAGGCTTTCCGAACCATCGCTGATGGTGGATGTGCTGGTAAACGAAGCGGGGTTTTCCGCAATACAAACAGTACCCGGCAGGGTAAAGTCCACCACCGGTTTGGGATGAACGGTGATGGGCAGCGGAAATTCATTGCTGCGGCAGCCCGAGGCTGTTTCCACGGTAAGTTTTACCGTGAAGTTGCCGGTTGTGGCATAGGTATGCGTTTGATCGGCACCGGTGCCCGTAACGACTACCGGCGAACCGTCGCCGAAGTCCCAGGTCCATTTGGAAATGGCTCCGCCGCCACCGATGGTAGACTCGTCTTTGAACGTAATGCTGTTGCCGGTGCAATAGGTACCGGTGGCACTAAAGCGGGCCGTCGGCGGATTGTTCAGCGTCACGGTCCGTCGCGCCGTATCCGGGCTCGCCGACCGGCAACCGATATTATTGATAACGGTATACCGAACGTTATAATTATCGGCTAACGCATAGGTGTGCGCCGTAGTGGTCACATCATCCTGTGTATTGCCGTCGCCAAAATTCCAGTGGCGGTGCGTGATGGGCCTGCCGCTGGGGTTGCTGGTATTGTCGGTAAAGGTGACCGGGTTGGAAACGCAGCCATCCGTGGTAAAGGTGAAATCGGCAGACGGCGGTGCGGATACATCCAGCTCGTACGATATCTCCTGCCGGCCGCTGCAACCGTCCGTAGTAGGATTTTCTGCGATGATCGTAATGGGATAGGTACCCGGCGTGTTCGGAGCTGTGTAGCTTCCGCTCAGGTTGTATTTATATAAGGTCTTCCCGTCCACCACCATCGTCTCGTCATACACAGGGCTGTTGACCGTCACGTCAGGATAAAGTCCGTTGAAGGACCAGACGAGCTGCAGGGGCTCGTAAGGAAACGTCATGGAAAGTGAAAAAGGAGAGTTGGAACAAACAGCGGCAAAATCAACCGAAGCGAACTGGTTGTTCACTGTTATGAACTGGTAACGGTCGATCACGTTGGTGCCGGCAGAGTAGCCATAAGATTCCGCATCGCCCATGCCATAGGTAATCGCATTAAACCCGTCGTCGGCTGTCAGGCGGAACGATTGCGTGGGATAGGATGTAAGGTCTTCGATCAGGTAGGAATAATCCGGCTGGGAGGGCATAACCTGGAACGTGGCCCTTGGAGCCGCCCCGTTGATCTTAAACGTGGCCGTCTGGGCCGTTTTCATATAGATGCACAGGAACTTGGTCCGGATAGCCTGCAGGTCGGAAGAGAATATATTGATATCCCTGATGCTTTGCTCCACCGGGTTCAGGATGATCATATCAGGGTCGCCCTGTGATTGCGTAGTACTGGGAATATTGGCAGAACCGCTGCAGTTGGAGCTCATCAGGTACTGGGCCACCGAGATGGGCTTATCGGAAGAAACAGTCCTGGGTCCGGTAAACGGCGTCGGACGCACGGCCGTGGCGGGGTAATACTCCCCTGCGTTCAGTACGGCCACCACGCTGCCGTTGATGCTGACCCTTGTATTGTCTTCAGCCGCCATGATGCGGAGGTGATACCCATTGGCATTATTGGCCAGGGGCAGCACACCAAAATTATTCCCCCAGGTATTTACCGGGTAGCATTGCTGATACAGCGGATCGTAAGAGCTGCCGGTGCAGGTAGCGCTGCTGATGCTGAGTGCTGAACTGCCTGAAAAGACCGCGATCTTTTTGCAGGAGGTGGTAGAAGTGGCGATCGACTCGATAATGCTCCCCGAAAGGTCCTGGGTATTCTGGATCTGCAGCACATCCCCGGCATTGACCAGGGTCTTCGTCTGCGCCGCCGCGTCCAACACCCCGTTCCTCCTCAGCTGGTACTGTACCACCGTATTGGGCTCGGTAGCCACGATCTGGAACTGCGAGCGGGAAATGCCTGTGCTGGCCTGCCAGAAATTGGTAGAAAAATATTTTCGTCCCAAAGCTGTTACCGGCAGGATGAGCGAGGCCTCCGACCGGAACCCGGCAAAAATATGGGCAAACACCACCACCGGCGGCTGCCCGTTGTCTACCAACACATGTATGCCCTTGTTGACGACATTGCCGCTTTCCGCTTCAGCCACATAAGCCCTGTTGTAGGGAATAGAAATCGGGGTAGATATCTGGTTGGCCAATACGCTGAACGTGGTAGAAAACCCGTTGACGGTGATCGTTCCCCTCGAACTCTTGTCCGAGGTTATAAAGAGTGACATACTGGCATTAGCGCTGGAAGGAACGTGACTGGGGAAAACGAGCCAAAACTCCTTTCCCTTATTTGAAACGTCCTGAGCTTTAACGATACACGAAAGCAGTAGTGTAAGTACAAGGGTACTTACGAAGCAAAATTTTCTCATTGAGTCCAGTGTCCGGGTTTGAAAACAGGTTTGTAAAATACAAAAAAACCGGCAAAAATCAGCAGAACTCCATTGCCGTCCGTCCCGGAGAATTGAACTGCAAATGATCACGCAGGGAATGGACCGGTCTGTTCCGGCCAGGCGCGCGGGCCCTGTTCCAATTTCAGCAGCTGAAACCGGTTTGGATACCATTTTCAATACTTCGTCATCAAAAATACATGATACACATACTCTATTTGA
>JBEVLT010000096.1:0-8396 GCA_040509055.1 Chitinophagaceae bacterium | reverse complement strand
TCATGCGCAAGCCTTTTTTGCTATTGATTTCCCTGCTTATAATGGCCTGTCGTCACCAGCATCCCGTGCAGGAGGCGAAAGAGATGGAATGGCATGCCCGTATATTCGCACCGGCTGTGCAGACTTTCTTTCGGGGTGATGCCGATAGCGCAGTTTATCGCTACGACTCCATCGCCCGTTCGCTGAAAAATTCGCCGGTGGTCACGTTTATGCGGTATGACCTGCTGCATGCGATCAGCCGGGGGCTCAAAAAAGACAATGCGCAGGCGATCGTCTATCTTGATTCAGCCATCCGGTACCTGGAGCATCATCATTTGACCAGGCAATACCCGAGAACCTATTTCGGATTTTTATGCATGAAGGGGGAACTGGCGCTTTTCGAGGCCAATTACAACCTTTCGTATCAATGCTACCTGGAAGCAAAGCAATGGGCGTCCGCCTACCTGACTTCCTGCGAGATCGCCGAATACAGCTACAACCTGGGCATGGTGCTGTACCGCCAGCAAAAATATACGGAGAGCAGCCATTATTTCAGGGAGTCGGCTGACCAGTATGCTTCCTGCAGCATGCCGGCCGGCCAGCTGGCTTATAAGCAACAGGAAATTGCGGATAATATCGGGCTCTGCTATGTGAGGACAAAGCAATACGATAGTGCCTTGCTGTATTTTAACCGGGCCCTTGCCATCATCCGGCAAAACAGCGATTCGCTTATGGAATACAAGCGCGATATCTCGCAGGCCGTGGTATGGGGCAATATGGCCAAAGTATATGTGGCGCAAAACAAGCCGGATACGGCGATCGGCCTGTTTCAAAAAAGCCTGGCCATCAATACCAGAACCGGTTATGATCGGATGGATGCCCAGCTGGTGCAGGCGCAGCTGGCGGAAGTGTACGAGGGACAAAGCCGGTATGCAGATATGCTTGTCATCCTGCAGCAGCTCAGGACCAGCCTCGATACGCTCGACAATCCTGCGGCCGTGCTTTCATGGAACAGGCTGATGGCGGGTCATTACCGGCGTGCAGGCGATTCGAAAAAGGAGTATAAACATTACCAGGCGTATATCCGCATGCGCGATTCCATCAGCCAGGTAGAAAATGCAATCTCGCAGGCCGATATTTCGCGCCAGGTGCGGGAGCGGGAGCAGCAACTGGAGATCGCCCTGTTAAAAAAAAGCAACGAGCTCAATAAGACCTACCTGCTGATCACCATCAGTCTTTCGGTGATCGCGGCCCTGGTCATCGTGTTCTTCTACTATATTTTCCGCAAAACGGCACGGCTGAACCGGCTGATCTCCGCACAAAAAGAGGAACTGGAGCAGCTGAACAATGTGAAGAACCGGTTGTTCAGCATCGTAAGCCATGACCTGCGGGCGCCGGTCAATTCCCTGTCATCCTTTATCGATCTGCTGGATGATGGCGACCTGTCAAAAGAATCCCTGATCGAATATTCACAGCTGCTGAAAAAAAATATGTCGTACACATCGGGCATGATGGAAAACCTGCTAAGCTGGGCGGCCAGCCAGCTGCAGGGTTTCACTCCGTCTATCCGGAGAGCAGCGATCAAAGAAATAGCAGACAAAGTGATCCATCACGCTACCGGCCTGGCGGCAGGAAAGAAAATAAAGCTGGCCAATGACATTCCGCAGGACGTGCCGGCCTGCGTGGACCGCGATATGCTGCAGGTGGTGCTGCGCAACCTGGTCGGTAATGCTATTAAATACAGCTACCCGGGTGGATCGGTGACCATCGATCTGGCGGCCACAACCCGGGAAATGATCACGATCCGGGTGAAGGACCAGGGCATAGGGATGCAGCCAGATGATGTAGAAAAAATAAACCGCGGCGATCAGCAGATGCTGCGCTCCACCCCGGGCACAGCCCGCGAGCGTGGCACCGGGCTGGGTATCCACCTGTGCCGGATCTTTGTGGAAATGATGAAAGGAACGCTTTGGGTAGAGAGCGAGCCGGGCAAAGGGACTTCCTTCTTTATTTCATTGCCTGCTTAAAGATAGCGGGTGATCAACCGCCTGTTTACCGTTTTATCCAGCAGACCCTGCCGGTAAGCCGGGCTGTAGGCCAGCTGCTGGCCATCGGTCATCTCTACGGTGTCCGGTGTGATGCTGCGGATATGTTCAAGATTGACCAGGAATTGCTTATGGATCCTTCCAAAAGAATTTTCCGGCAGCTGCATTTCGATATTCTTCAGGTTGACCAGGGCAATATGCGTTTTGCCCGCTGTGGTAAAGAGCTTGCTGAAGTCGCCCATGCTCTCGATGCAGACCACTTCGCTGTAGCGGAGCCGTGTATAGGTGCGGGCTTCCTTGATATAAAAGAAATCATCCTCTTTGCCGGCAGCCGGCAGGGTGTCCGCTACCGGCCGGTCTGCCAGCTGCTGCCGGGTGGCCAGGTACTCGATCACCTTGCTGACGGATTTGGTAAGCCGCGGCAGCTTTACCGGTTTGACAATATAATCCACGGCATCCAGCTCATAGCTTTCGGCTGCATAATCGGGGTAGGATGTGATGAAGACAAAAGCAGGCGGCTGTTTCAGGCTTTTGAGCAGTTCCATCCCGCTGAGATCGGGCATGTCGATGTCGGAAAAAATAATATCGGGCCGCTGGCTGCGCAGCATCTCCCTGGCTTCCAGGGCCGAGCTGCAGGATGCCAGGATACTGAGCTCCGGCAGCTTTTTCAGCAGCCGGGTGAGCGATTCCCGTTCGATCGGGTTGTCATCTATAACAAGGCAGGTGTACAGCATAGGTGACCGGGGCTAAGTCAGCACAAATCTACTGCAAACCGGGTTTCATAGATTAAAAACAAGGCGATGATCGATTACCGCCTGCCCCGCGGGAAGCCGGCTGCTATTTTTATTCTGAATAATGAGAATACCTATGCCAAAACGCTTCCTGCTCCTTTTGCTTGTACTGTGCTGTGCCGCTTACCTGCGGGCAGGAGATCAGCCTCTTGCAGTTTTATCCGGCACTTACCTGGTTGGCAATAGCCAGCCTGTCTATAAAAAGCTGACCGATGTGGCGAATGTGCTTAACGACAGGAATACAACGGTTGCCGGTAATGTGATCTTTGAGCTGGACAGCGATTACGACGGTACCACCGGGGAATCTTTCCCGATCGTGTTCAACAGGGTTTTTTCGTCCTGGGGTACGGTGACGATCCGTCCCAAAGCAGGCGTATCCATGCGTACGACCTCGGGAGACCCGGGAGCAGCGCCGCTTATCACCTTGAACGGGTCGAACACGCTTGTTTTTGATGGCAGGGCAGGCGGCTCGGGAGGGATTGCCTGGCTGATCCGCAATACGGCTACCATTGATGCAGGCGCTACCTTCTTGCTCATCAATGCAGCCTATCAGAATACCCTCACGTGGCTGCAGCTGGAAGGGCAGACCACCACTGCAGGCGTTGTGCATATCGGCAGTGCAGAAATATCGGGCAATATGGAAAATACCATCAGCTATTGCGCCATCCGCGACAGGACCGATGTTACCATCCCTGCCAGACCGGCAACCGGTATCCTTTGCGATGGTTCGGAAGCCAATACCGACAACCGGTTCGATCATAATCATATTTTCAATTTTTACAATGACGGCGGCAACGCTTATGGCATCCGTATGATCAGGGGTGCAAGGAATAGTTTCATCACCCACAACAGCATTTACCAGGAGCAGCCGCTGCTGAATGCAGCATCCGGTACCGTGCTGCACGGGATTTACGTGTCCGAACCATCTGCCAACTGGATGACGATCTCGGACAATTTCATCGGTGGCGCTGCTCCGGAGTGCGGCGGTGCGCCGCTTACCATGGTCAGCGCTCCCAATGGCTATTGTGTGCTGACAGGTATCCATTTTGGCGACCGGCTTGGCCCTGCCGGTGAAGAAAATCTTTGCATTCGCAATACGATCAAGAACATCGATATAACGATTGACCAGCTGTCTCTCAATGTGCCTGGTATCTTTACCGGTATTTATGTGCTTTCGCAGGTAAGTGTGTTGAATAATACCATCGGGAACCCGGATGGCCATGATGCTATTAAAATAACCTCCGGCCCGCATACGCTTCATCTGAGGGCCAGCATGATCATGTGTCTTCCTTACGAGTCGATGTCCATCACCAACAACAGGATGGGTGGCGTCACGCTGGCAGGAAAATCATTGATGCGTTATCCGCATGACCTGGTCGGAATTTATTCACCGGGAGGCCATCCTGTTCCCGGCGCCGCGATAGAGATCACCGGCAATACCATTGGCAGCACCACCATTCCTGATAATATCCGGAGCATCGGCGATAGCCTCCCGGTTCAGTTTTCAGGAATTGACTTCCAGGCACAGGTGCCCATCAGATGCGGCGGTAATAAAGTAGCAGGAGCGAGCCTGGGATACTCCGGTACCACGGTGTTCATCCATATGAGCGGTCTGAAGCTGTGTGCATTCAGCAAGGATCTGACGATTACCAATAACCAGATTTCGGGCATCTCTTCAGCCTCCCGTGCCGTAAGAAATCCGCTTGAGTATGACAATAGCACGCACGACGATTTTGCCGGTATTTATGCCATCGCATTTGAAGGAGGTCGCCTGGAAATCTCACGCAATACAATAAGGGGATTGCGGCTGACAGGAACGGCACCGGTTAACGCTGTTGCCGGGAATACCATCAGCCTCACGGGCATACACTTCAGGGGAGGGTCCAGCAGCGCGGTTTACAATAATAAAATATATGACCTGAGCTCTTCCAACGACCTGGGTGCATCTGCCGCTACGATGCTTATAGGCATCCACCTGGAGCAGGACGCGGATAATATGACGTTGTACAACAACCTGATCTCGCTGGATAACAAAGGCCTTTCCAATAACTGCGAGATCAATGGTTTGCGCTTCAGGGCCCATGTATATACCTCTGCTGATAAGCTGTATCATAATACGGTCTATATCGGAGGCAGCAGCTCTTCGGGCAACACAGCTTCCAGCGCCCCGGTTGTTTATTCAGGCGCAGGCGTAGGAGACGCCAAAACCTTTTTCTCCATCAGGAATAACCTGCTGGTAAACGGGCGCACGGGAGGCAATGGAGATCATTTTATTTTCCGCAATATGGCGCCTGGTAGTAACTGGACGGCCGCTTCATCCGATACCAATGTGCTGGTCATTGCCGATCCGGCTAAAGTTGCCCGGTGGGGCAGCGCCAACTTGGATTCTACGCAGTGGAAAACCACAGGAGGGGATGCGCACAGCTGGTTTTATACGATCGCACAGCTGCCCGCGGCGTCCATGTTCATGGATGCTGCCGGTGCGGATCTGCGTATTATAGGCCGTGCCGGAAAATATGTGACCGGCAAAGGAACACCTGCTGCCGGTATCAGGACCGACTATTTCAGCCAGCTGCGAAACCTGGCCGCTCCAACGATCGGGGCCTTCGAAGAGGTAGTTCCAAACAAATCCCCGGTGATCAGCTCGCATGATGGCAATGCTGCCGTGACCATGCAGGTCCCGGAAAATACAACAGCCGTCACCCGGGTGATCGGTGCAGATGCTGATGCAGATCCGCTGGTGTACAGTCTGGCAGGAGGCGAGGATGAAACGAAGTTTGCTATCAACAGTTCCACCGGTGAATTGAGCTTTCTGACTGCCCCGGATTTTGAGCAGCCCGGTGATGCCAATGGCGACAATGCCTATGTTGTTACCGTCCAGGCGACAGACGGAGATGCATTTGCTTTTCAGCGTTTCAAGATCAAGATCACGGATGCCAACGACCACGCGCCGGTGATCACTTCTTACAACGGCGATGCGGCCGTGACGCTGACCGTGCCGGAAAATACCACGGATATTCTGGCCACGGTAAAAGCTACTGATGCGGATCAAAATGCAGTGCTGGCGTATAGCCTGGTCAGTGAAGAGGATGCGGCAAAATTCTCGCTGAACACCACCACCGGTGAGCTGCGCTTCCTGGCTCCCCCTGACTATGAGCAACCGGGTGATGGCAACGGCGATAATGTCTATATCGTGACGGTGAAAGCCTCGGACGGGGATTCATCGGCTACACAACGCTTCAAGATCAAGGTGCGGAATGTAAATGATCATGTACCCGTGATCACTTCTTACGCCGGCGCGGACACGGTGTCTGTAGAAATAGCAGAAAATGAAACTGCCGTAGCAACGGTAAAGGCTACCGATGCAGATGGCGGCTCCGTGATCCGCTACAGCATTGTAGCCGGCGGGGACGGGGCTTTGTTTTCTGTAGATCCGGTGACCGGTGTGCTCACTTTTGTCACGGCGCCCGACTATGACCAGCCGGCAGATGATGACGTAGATAATGTCTGTATCGTAACGGTGCAGGCTTCGGACGGCGACGCTGCGGACACGCAACTCTTTGAGATCAGGGTGACCAATGATAACGATAGTCCCCTGATCATCACGGCTACGATACAGGTGGCGGAAAACACCCTGGCTGTGACCACACTGAATGCCAGCGACGCTGATGCGGCTATCGTCCTCGGCATTGAGCCGGGGGCAGACGGCGCCCTGTTCTCGCTTGATCCGGTCACAGGTGTACTGAGCTTTATATCGGCGCCGGATTTTGAAAATCCTGCCGATAGCAACGGCGACAATGTTTATACCGTGTCTGTCCGGATGTTTGATGGAGCCATCGTCACGATCCTGCGATTGAATATCACAGTGACTGATGCCGGTGGGCCTACAGCGAGGATGAATGATCGCTCTGCAGCTGAGCCGCAGGTGCAGCAGCCCCTGGTGCTGCAAATGGCAACAACGCCCGGACCCGGCAAAGGCATCAGCCTTTATTCTAACCCGGTCAGGGACAAAAAGTTTACACTGCGGATGGAGGGTGTGGCCCCAGGCAGCTATGTGCTGGAGCTGTATGCTGCGGATGGAAAGCGGGTATGCCGGCGACAGCTCAATCATGCCGGTCCATCCGTGCTTTACCCTGTGCAGCTGCCAGTCCATCTTGCAGCAGGCACGTATATCCTGAAAGTACAGGGTGCCGAAGCCAGGTATACCGAAAAATTAATCGTACAATAAATAAAGAAAAGCCACCGGGTCATCGGGGTATGGCCATCCACCCCGCCGCTCCGAACGGAGCGGCTTCTGTTTTCTATTTCAGCAGATCGACCGGAAGTACGGTTTTATAGATTAAGAACAAGGTGGTGATCGATTATTGCCTGCTGTGCAGGATACACGCAGCTATTTTTATCCCTGAATAATACAAATGAAACCAATGAAAAAACACTTACTGCTGATCATGGCCCTGTTGTGCAGCATCCTTAGCCTGCAGGCCACGAATCCACCTCTTGGATCTTTGTCAGGCACGTATACGGTAGGCAACAGCCAGCAATATAAAAAACTGTCTGATATAGCCGGTGTGCTCAACAGCAGCAGCATCACGGTTACCGGCAATGTAGTTTTTGAGCTGGACAGCGATTATGACGGTACTACGGGCGAAGTATTTCCCATTGTCTTTAACCAGTTTAAGACTGCCGGAGGCAACTGGACGGTGACCATCCGGCCCAGGGCCGGCGTGGCAATGCGAACCACAGCCGGTGATCCGGGCGCTCAGCCATTAATTACATTCAATGGCGCCGACCAGCTTATTTTCGATGGCCGGGCAGGAGGCTCGGGAGAAATTGCCTGGTTGCTGCGTAATACGGCCACTACAAATGCAGGCGCTACGATTCTTTTACAGAGCGATGCGCAAAATAATACATTGACTTACCTGCAGCTGGAGGGGCAAACCCTTAGCGCCGGTGTGGTGCATATCGGTACTTCGGGAGCAGGGGGGAATGATGATAATACCATCAGCTATTGTACGATCAGGGACCGGACCGATATGTCTACTCCTGCACGGCCGGTTGCCGGCATTCTATCCCAGGGGTCGGCCACCAGTACCGGTATTCAAATCGATCACAATCATATTTTCAACTTTTATTGCGATGGAGACACTGCCTATGGCATCCGGATGACTCATGGCTCAACAGCTGCTTCCATTCTTTCCAACAGTATTTACCAGACAGAGCCCTTGCTGAATGCGGCGCCCGGAACCCGGCTGTACGGGATTGCTGTAAATGAATTGACGACTACGGGGATAACAATCGGGTCCAATTATATCGGTGGCTCTGCACCGGAATGCGGGGGCGCTCCGCTTACCCTTGCCAGCACAACCGGCGGTCATTGTGTTGTAAGGGGAATATCATATGGCGTTTTGAATGCTCCTTTTGCTGAAGGCAATGCCTGCAGCAATAACACGATCCGGAATATCGATGTGACCAATGACGGAGATGTCCCTGCGATGTCCGGTATTTTTACCGGTATCTTTTGCAACGCCAATATCGATGTGTTGAATAACACGATCGGGAACCCGGATGGTCATGACGCTAT
>JBEVLT010000095.1:0-9511 GCA_040509055.1 Chitinophagaceae bacterium | reverse complement strand
AAAAAGGTTTTGGGCATCGGGAAGCTGCCGCGCTGGTAGCCATCCAGCAGCGGCGAATTGTACGGGCCCGAGGTGAAACGGGCTTCCGGGTTGATGCCGCGATAACCTTTTGCACTGTGGAAATACAGGTTCTGCCCGGAAAAGTAGAGCCGCAGTGCCGTCATGTGGATCGATTTGGCCCATTTGGCCGGAAGCGTATAGCCCACGATCACTTCGCGCAGGGCATAGTAGGAGGCATCTTCAATTACATAATCGGTCAGCATCCAGTTGAACCCGACCGTGGAATACGGTGTTTTGCCATCACCGGGAAACAGGGGGCTCAGCCAGCGGTTGGTGTTATAGTTCTTGTTGTACCGTTTTGTTTCGTTGTAGTTCGGATCGCCGTTTACCAGCTGGCCTCCCTGTACGCCCTGGAAGGAGAAGCTGAGGTCAAAACTCTTGTAGGTAAAGTTGTTGGTAATGCCCCAGTTGAAATCAGGATAAGGTGAGCCGATCATCACGCGGTCCTTGTCGTCGATGGTTTGGTCACCGTTTACATCTACCAGCTTCAGCCCCCCCGGTACAAACACATTGCTCAGCGCGCTGTTCAGACCGGCGGCTTTGGCCTTGTCGATATCGGCCTGCGACAGCCATACGCCATCGGTTTTGTAACCGAAATAGGTGATCAGCTGATCTCCGACTTTGTTCATGTACAGTTCCGTCCGCTCGCCCTGGTTCAGCAGGAAGGCTTCGCTGCCCAGCTCCATGATCCTGTTCTTGTTGCGGGAGATATTACCCGAAGTGGTCCATTTGAAATCCTTGCGGCGGATATTGTTGCTGGTGATCTCCAGCTCCACGCCCGTATTGCGCAGGCTGCCGATATTGTTCCAGGTCTGCGGCACACCGGCAAACCCCATCGCCGATTGCTTCAGCAGCAGCTGGTCGGTCCTGGACTGGTAGGCATCCACCGACAGGGTGATCAGGTTATTCCAGAGCGCCAGGTCGATCCCGGCATTGTACTGGAAGGTCCGTTCCCAGGTAATATCCTGGTTGGACAGGATGTCCCGCGAGGGCACCTGGCCTGCTACAGACGTTCCTGTGCCCACACCAAAAGGATAATTGGCGGCATACAAAAGATCCACAAAGGCGAAATCGAGAATACGGTTATTACCCGTCACACCATAGCTGGCGCGCAGTTTCAGGTTGCTGATCCAGCTCACATTCTCCAGGAATTTTTCTTCGCTGGCTACCCAGCCCAGTGATACCGACGGAAACGAACCCCATTTGCGGCCGGGCGCGAAGTACGAGCTGCCATCGGTACGGTAGCTGGCCGAGAGCAGGTATTTGTTCTTATAATCGTAGGTCACACGGCCAAGGTAAGAGAGCAGGCCGATCTGGTTTTTCAGGTTATAAGTGCCCTGCAGCACCCCGTTTGCATCGATGGACGGTTGTACGATCTGCAGCGCCGTATTCAGCGTGGTGATGTTGTCGCTGGGATAATCCAGTCCTACCGATTGCTCGTCGCGCACCTTTGTTTTTTGCGCGGTAAATCCTGCCAGCACGCTGAAGGAATGGTCTTTTATCTTTTTGGTATAGTTCAGCGTGTTTTCGCTCAGCAGGTCGATGTAGAGCCGGCTGTTGTAGGTGCCGCGGTTGATGTCGCCATCCTTGCTTGAATTCCGTTTTGCAAAATCCAGTGCATGGGAATAGCTCATGTACACGCTACCCAGTGTTTTGAAGTCCAGCCCGGGCAGGATGTTGATGGTCATATCGCCGGAGCTCAGCACCCGGTAGTCGTTGGACGTGATGGTACGCGTTTCCATGATCGACTTGGGCGTATTGTTGGCCGTATTGAACGGATCGAGGGCTGCGCTATTGGTCCACATGGTGCCATCGGGCATCATGCCGCTGTACGCGCGGGCATTGAAGTGCCGGGCCTGGGCAAAATCGCCGGGTTTGATATTGGCCCATTGTGCTGCCTGGTTCACAAAAGCGGCAGATGCGGCGGTATGGTAGACCGGCAGGAACGACTGGAAGCGAACGAAGTCGATATAGTTGACCGAAGGCCGCTCGCGTTTGATATACGAAGGGTTCAGGTTGAAGGAGAATTTCACCCGCCTGCTTAGCTGAACATCCAGTTTGCTGCGCAGGCTGAAGCGGTCGTACTCGCTGTGGTACATCATGCCCTGGTCTTTCTGGTAAGCGCCGGAAATAAAATACTTCACTTCTTTTTTGCCGCCCGATACGTTCACCTGCAGGTTGCGCACGGTGGCATCGCGCAGCGCCTGCTCCTGCCAGTCAGTGCCCTGGCCACCCATGATCACGCTTTCCACGATATAGGCTGCCCGTTCGTTGTTGGCAATGATGGCCGTGCCGGTGGGTGGCGTAATGCTGGGATCCTTTGCTTTCAGCGATGCTTCGTAAAACAGCAGGTTGGTGTACTCGGTGGTACTCATCATCGGGTAGGTTTTGTACGCCGACTTTAACCCGGTAGAGAACTTGACATTGTATTTTATCTTATCGGCCTTACCGCTCCTGGTGGTAATGATGATAACGCCGCTGGCACCGCGGGAACCATAGATGGCGGCAGAGGCGGCATCCTTCAGCACTTCCACCGATTCCACATCGGCCATGTTCACAAATGAGAGTCCATCCGGCACCGGGTGGCCGTCCACCACCACGAGGGGATTGGCGCCGGCATTGATGGAGCTTACACCTCTTACCCGAATACGCGGATCGGCGCCGGCTTCGGAGGTCATGTTCTGCACCTGCACACCGGCGATCTTGCCTTGCAGGGCCTGGTCCAGCCGCGATACCGGCGCTTCGTCCAGCCGTTCGTTTTTATACTTGGAAATAGCGCCCGTCAGGTGCGATTTTTTCTGCGACCCATACCCGATCACCACCACCTCGTCCATACTGGCGGGTAGTTGCACCAGCGACACATCCACCACCGTTTTGGCATCGATCAGGATGGTCTGCGAGGTAAACCCGACATATGAAAAGATCAGCGTAGCGCTGTTCTTTTCCACCTGGATGGAATAGGTGCCGTCCGCCTTGGTAACTACGCCGCCCTTTAGCTTATCGGCCAGCACGTTCACGCCTTCCATCGGTTCGCCGGTACCCTGGTTCACCACCTTGCCGGTGATGGTTCTCTTTTGCCCGTATGCAATGCTGCCGATTAACAACAGCACCAGGAGCAGGCAGGATGATCGTTTCATGTTACGAAAGTTTAAAAAGTTCAAGAGGTTTAAAAGGCTTAAAGTTGTTACTGGAATTGCTCTAACCTTTTTAACTCTGTATATAGCTCATTGTTAGTAAATCGTTCTTATTGGTTTAAAATCTAAGGTTTAAAGTTGTCGTGCTATATGAAGCATCCCACCTCTAAGTCATTTACTGATATCAGAACCTTAAACTTTTAAACTTTAAACCTCAAACATGTATATGCTTCCACCTAGTACAGCAGGTTGACCCGCAACCTCCCTCCCTTATCCCCCGCCAGGGCCTTCACCCCGTCGCGGCATTGTTTGCAGCCAAAGTGCCGTGCGCCCTGCAACAGCAGCACATAGCCTTCTTCATACTCAAATTCTTTGATCTGCTGTCCATCCCAGGCCTTTTCATTCAGCAGGTACGGCCTCAGCGCGTCGAATGCTTTTTGCAGGGATTTTCCGGAAGGCGTCACCAGTTTCCAAAAATCGGTTCCCGTTTTTTCTGCCATCTGTGCTATGGCGGCAAAAGCGTCCATCACAAATACGGTGTAATGAAGGGAGATAGTCCGTTCCATCTCTTTGGGGAACCGGCCGTTGTTGCCCAGCTGCACATCCAGCCGGTCAGCCGCATTTTGCACGATCTTCTTCGCCAGCTCTGCATCGTCGATGAACAGGGCCATCGATAAGCGTTGTGCATCATACCAGGCGCCGTGGTTGTTTGGCGCATTCATTTCATCGATCCCGTTCGGGCTGGTCTGCATCCAGTGCAGGAAATCGCGGAACCATTGCTGCATACCCTGCTGATCTCCGGCGCTCCAGGCCCTGGAGCTTTTCAGCAGCTGCACCGCATCGATCACCTTGATAAAATGCCGTGAATCGATCAGGCCTGCCCCCCTTCCGGTATTCACGCCTTTGATGGCCTGCGCAAAATTCAGGTTGGGATTCATCCGCGTGGCCGTATCCAGGAACCAGACCCGCAATAGTTTGGCCGCATGTTCGGCATAGAGCTTATCTTCTGAAAAATACCAGGCCAGCGCCAGCGTATACACTACTTCGCACAAGCGCGGCATGTATTCCTTGTCCTTGTATTCGCTTACTTCCGGGTTGGTCTGCCCGTCTTTCCGCATATACGGAAGCCCGTTTGGCTTATTGGGATCGGGCCAGAAATAGGGTGCCAGGCTCATGTAATCGTGCCGGTCGCCGCTGGGCGGCAGGTCCTTTTTCTCCATCACGCTGACCGGGCCATATTGCAGCCCCTTATTGGCATCTTTGATCAGCTGCTTGTACGCCGGGATCAGCAGCGGATCATCATTCTTTATTCCTGCTTTACCGGCGGCCAGCACATCCGCATCGAGCGCAAACACATCGGGTTTGTTTTTCTGGGCAAGTACAGAGCTCTCCCAGCATAGGCAGGCCATGACAAAAAACAGCAGCTTCTTCATGAACATTTTCTTATTTGATGATACTGATCATTCGGCTCAGGTCCACACCCGGTCCTTTCACCGCCAGGGCATACACGCCGGATGCGATCGTCGACACGTCCAGGTTCACGCTGATGAATCCTTTGGGCAGGAAGGCATTCCTCCGCAGGATCAGCTTGCCCGATCGGTCGTACAGGAAGATATCCCCCAGCGCTGCTTCGGCCACGTATACCCGCACCACCAGGGTCGTACTGTTGCTCAGGTATGCATTCAGGTAAGCTTCATCCGTGCTGCCCGGCGGGTTGATTGTCAGGCGGCCGGCGATATAGGTGATATTGTAATTAGAGGCAACGGCTCCCTCCGGTGTCACGGTATAATACCCGGCCATGGAGTTGGTGGTAGCAGCTGTTGCCGCCACCGGCTGAGCAGTGAGACTGGCCGCTGTTTCGCCCAGTACAAAACCGGTATAGGTGATCGTAAACTGGGGATTTATACTGCCTTCCACTTTGGATGTGTCGCGTACGCGGATCGTCAGCGGCGCTTTATTCACCGTCAGCACCTGGCTCACATTGGCTGCCGGGAAATAAGCCACATTGCCCGCCTGCGATGCAGTGATCGTAGTGGTACCGGCGCCGCTGATATGGATGGTGCTGCCGGTAACTGTAGCCACACCGGGATTGCTGCTGGCATACGTGACCGGCACCGCTGTATTGGTGCTGGTGGCGCCGGCGGCAAAATCGCCATTGCCATATGTTTTCACCGGCAAGGCATTGAACGTGATCACCGGTGTCAGCCGCGGGTTTACCGTCAGCACACCGTTCACATGTGTAATAGTATAATTAGCTGCAGTGGCACCGCTGACCGTGATCGAGTAAGTGCCGGCAGGTGACGCAGCCGTAGCGGCCGTCGTTGCTACCGCCGGTGTCAGCAGGACAGCCGGCGTTTCGCTATTCACAAAGCCGCTATAACTCACCGTAAATACCGGTAACGCTTCGCCTTCCACCTTGGTCTGGTTATTTGCGGTAATCGTCAATGGAGCTTTGTCTACCGTAAGTGTACGGGCCACGCTGGCGGCCGGATAAAACCCGTCGCTGGCCTGTGAGGCTGTGATGGTGGCTGTACCGGCGCCCGTAATATGGATATTGCCGCCGGCAATGGTTGCTACAGCAGGGTTGTTGCTGGCATAACTGATGGGTTGCGTGGTATTGAGACTGGTGGCGCCGCCATTGAAATCCGGCGCCCCATACACTTTTACCGGCAGCACGTTAAAGACAAAGGGTTGCACCTGCGGCACAGCGCCGATGCTGAAAGCACCGAAACCGGTAACAGAAGCGGTAGCTGTATTAGCCGTATTATTACCAGTGCCTACCGGTAAGGCCCAGGCAGCTCCGGTATTGGCAATGATGCCGATATCGGAGTTGGGCAGCGTGGTAAACGTCGACCCTTCAAGGGCCGTATTCCACCCAAACTGGATGTTGCTGTTACCTGTTCCGCCGAGCCGGCTGATATTCCAGACTGCATTCACGACGTTCTGCTTTTGCGACGGGGTCAGTGCGGTACCGGTGATGAGCCCGTTGGAAGTGATGCCTTCGAATACATTCACCACGAAATCAGAAGCAGCGGCAGCATCCAGTGTAACGGGCAAATAATAAGATGATGAGCCTATAGGTATGGTGACTGCCGTTGTCAGCCCGTCGTATTGCACCACGCTTAGTACACCGGTGCTCGTATTGCCTGCCGTAACGATATAATTGGAGGCACTGAAAGCGCCGTTGATCACGGCTCCATTCATCACATGCACGGTATCCAGCGGCCGCAGGGTGATCCTGCCGTTCACACCGAGGTGATCATACACGGAAATACCCCGGTTCACCGTGATGGGAGCATTTACTTCCACGAAGCCGGCATTGATATACGTATTGGAAGAGCCGGACGATACGCCAAACGGCCAGGTGGTCGCGGCATCGATGATATAATTGGTCCCGCTCTGGAAAGTTTTGGCACCCACCACGATCACCGAGCCATTCAGGCTGTCCATCCCGCTGGGATGCGCAGTGGCCAATGTGGCCGTATCGCTGGTAAAGCTCAGTGCCACACCGGTGCCGCTGGTCACGATGGGTTTGGACAGGTTGATGGTGGCGCCGCCGGACGAAAATCCCACCACATTGGTATTAGGGGCAATGCCGGTACCTGTTACACTTAATCCATTCAGGTTGGCCAGCGTACCCACCACCCCGGTGATCTGGTACGAGTTGGCCGCCAGTGTTCCTGTCACTCCGGTAGCGGTATTATTAACCCTTGCGGTAAATGTGCCGGCGCCCGAAAGCTGGCTGGTCGCAAAATTGATCTTCCCGTAAATATTGGTGGAAGAACTGACCGTAATATTTTTATTCAGGGTCACATCCGACTGATCGGCTACCACCAGGCCGGGAATCGTGATGGTACCGCTGCCGCTGACGGTCTGGGGTGTATTGCCGCCCAGTACCAGTACATTGCTGCTGCCCGAAGGAACACCGAAGCTGCCATTCACGGTCATATTACCCAGCACCACGGTCTGTCCGCTGGAGTGCGTGGTAAAGGCAGAGCCTGCATTGATGGTCAGGTTGCCGATCCGGTAGATGGGTCCGTCGGACCCCAGCGTGGCATTGTTCTCTACGATGATGTTGCCGAAACTTTTGGCATTGAAAAACGAACCGAATACGGAAGGGATCGCATTGGTAGCGCGGTGATACCAGTTGCTGCCGGGTTTGAAATCGATGGCCGCAAAAGCAGAGTTGTTTCCCATCGGGCTCCAGCCACCTTCGTAATACAAACTGGCACCGGACTCGAACACGACCCATTTTTCCGAAGACTGGCTGTTGTTGCCAAAGGGATAGGAGCTGCTGGAAGAAGTGACATTGGTGGTACAGGATGACCCGTTGGTAAAGACCAGTGAACCGGCGATACCCGAAGTACCGTTGGATATCCGTTGCTGGCCGGTGTTGACGATATTGAAAATACCGCTGATCCTGCCGGTGGCGCCGGTGCCCATGACCATCTGCACATTGCCATTGGCCGTGGCCGAGCTCAGGCTCAGGCTGGAGCCGCTTTCCACCACCAGGTCATCGCCGGTTCCGCTGCCGCTGATGGTCAGCGCGCCGGTGCCGGTTCCTGTACGGGTGAGTACGAGCGTGGCATTATTGAGCAGTTTCAGCTGACCGGCCGTAGTGGAAGTAACGGTTGCGGTCACGGTGCCGGTAGCCGGCGCCGTCCCTCCGATATTGCTGCCGTCGAAGATCAGAATATCGGTATTATCGGCTGCAGAGCGGGTGGTGCCACTGCCATTCAGGGCCGTGTTCCAGTTGGAATTGGACGAAAAAGAGACCGGGCCGGCACCCCCTGTCCAGTAATAAGTAGCCTGGCCATACAGCAAAGCAGCTGCAGGCAGAAGCAAAATCGTTAGTAAAAGTTTTTTCATATTGGCGCGTTGAATAAATGCTTATCGTTACATGATCTTCTTTGCTGAGTTGACAAACCGGATACAGAGCCAGGCAACAGGTACCATCAGGGCGGCCAGTACAAACAGGGTGGTATAGCCTGTTTGTGTCAGCGATGGCACCAGTACGTTCAGGATAATGGTCCCGGCCACTGCGGCTGTGCCGCCCATGCCGGCCACCGTACCGACATTTTTACCGTGGAAATAATCGGCCGGCAATGTCTGCAGGTTATTGATCAGGAACTGGAAACCAAACAGCGTGACACTGATCAGCGCAATGGTCCCGTTCACATGTTCCTTCAGCTCATTCATATAAAAGGCAGTAGCGGCCAGCGAGAGCAGCATGATGACACAGCCGATGGCTACGGCGCTTCTTCTCGCCTTCACCGGGTTTAGGCCCTTCCGGATCAGCGCAGAAGAATAAAATCCCCCGGTCAGCGCCCCGATGGCAGCAAACAAATACGGCACCCAGGCAAATGCACCGACCTGTTTGAGATCGAAAGCCAGCTGCTCTTTCAAAAACGTGGGCAGCCAGGTGACGAACATCCACCACACCGGGTCGATAAAAAAGCGGGACGTAATGATGCCCCATGTATTCCTGAACTGCAGCAGCTGCTTCCAGCTGTACACCTGCACATTCGAAGTTTCATTGGTTTGGATGACGGTCCGGTCCAGGATATGCTCCTGCTCTTCCTTCGTGATCCACGGGTGGCGCGCCGGCACATTCCGGTTGATGAGCAGCCAGGGAATGATCCACAGCAGCCCCAGCAGGCCGATGTAGAAAAACGTCATCTGCCAGCCATATGCATAATAGGCATAAGCGATCAGCGGCAGCGCCACCACAGACCCCATGGATGCGCCGGCGCCGAAAATACCCTGCGCAATAGCCCGTTCTTTCGGGGGAAACCATTCTGCATTGCTCTTGGTAGCACCAGGCCAGTTGCCGGCTTCGCTTATGCCCAGGATGGAACGGAAAATGCTGAACGAGGTCAATGATTTGGCCAGCGCATGCAGCGAGATGGAAATACTCCAGACAAAAATCGAGATCACCATGCCGATCCGGGTACCGATGGCATCCATCAGTTTGCCGGTCATCGTTTGCCCGATGGCATAGGCCACCATGAAGAAGTTCGTGATCAGGGCCAGCGCACTTTTGTTGTCCGCGTCTGCAATACCGAACTCCTTATAGATAAACGGCCACATGATATTGAGCGCGCCCCGGTCAATATAATTGATGATGGTGGCGAGCGCAATCAGCCCGATGATATACCAGCGAAGTCCCCTGATCTTCATAAACGGTTTGCCTTTCAGGCCTGATTTGATTTGATAAAATCTTCGCGCATAGGGCTGAACACATCGATCAGCACGCCGGCTTCCAGGCATACGGCGCCATGCATCATATTTGGCGGGATATAAAAAGCATCGCCGCC
>JBEVLT010000094.1:0-8490 GCA_040509055.1 Chitinophagaceae bacterium | reverse complement strand
TGATGTAATGCTTGGCTACTTTGTACGGATAGTATTTTGCCCGGTTGGGACTAAGATTGCTGGTCAGTATTTGATGCGCTTCTCGAAATGCAGACATACAGGTTTTTGCATTTCCGTTGTCTATTTGGTTTAGCAGTATTAACCTAGCATGCTGATTGTCCAGCATGTATGTATCAAATCTGCTTTTCTTTTTTGCATAAGAGTACGCGGTGTCAAAATGGGTTTTAGCCAGGTTTAGATTGCCTTTCTCAATGCTCAGGATGGCATATTGCAGCCAGTAGTGAGGATTTTCCCTGCAAAAATTTAAGTTCCTGAGTTCGTCAAAATAAAGGTCGATTGCATTGATTACGTTTTCACTATCGTATTTGACAAGCGAATAGATATTGGAAAAGCTCACGTACTCTCTGAACAACGCAACGTAAGTGGGATCGTCCCGCCAGTAATCCAGCTGTTCGCATATTTTCAGGATAGCTTGAACAATGGAATAAGCGTTTGAAGATTTTGACAGGATCATTTCAGACAGTACAGACGACTTTACCTTGATGGTGCCTGACGAAAAGTCAATCAACTCTTTTATCGCGCTATTCTGGGTAAAATTGGGCTTCCTGAACTTCTCATTGTTCAAAATAGAGATCAGCTGGTATAGCTCCAGGCTAATATTGAACAGGTTGGTGGATAGGATCAGCACCACCGCTTCGAAATAGTTCTTCTGTTCTTTGATCTCTGCAATAACCTGCTTGAATTTGTCAACGATGGCCTTGGATTCGATCAGTTTTAATAATAGCGATCGCAGGTTTGAATTACAGGTATTCTTTATGAAACTAACTTTTTCGGTATCCGTAAGATTGGAATAATCTCCCCAGAGCCCATAGGTATTCAGGATGTCAATGATCTCTTCTATTTCCGAATCATCAAGCCGGTCGACCTCGAAGTTCAAATAGTCAGTTCCGAAAAATTTCTCCAGCCGGTGAAAACTCGTTTCGTATACGGCTGATCTTTCGCTTGTGATCAAAACCGATTTAGGACTACGTCTTGTCTGAAGAAATTCGAACGCTTTCAAGTTGTGATTATAGTTTTCGATGATCAATACACAGCCGGGAAATAATTCAAGAATCTTTTGAATTTCATTCTCGAACGAGTCGTAAAATGTGTTATAATAAAAGACTTTATAGTCTTTTTCATGGAGCATAACTTTGAGGCCCTCTATCAACATGCTTTTTCCGTTGCCCAAGTCAGAGGTGATCACGATGTTGCGGTTCCCATTCTCGATGGCCTTGACAATGTCGTTGATACAGCTCCTTCGTACAAAATATTTGTATTCCGATGGATTGACAAGGGAAGATTCGATATGGCTTATTTCGGATTTACCGTGAAAAAGCAAATTGAAGACATCCTCGCTTTTGATCCTAGCCGCTTTGCTGACAGGTTTGTATTCTTTCAGGCTAAACAGCTTCAGCTCGTTTTGCTGATGGGGTACAAATACTGCTTTTCTTTTCACTACCAAGTCAGCGAACCCCTTGACGCCAATGGGTACTACATGGCCGAATTGCGATAAAAATCGTATGCTCGACTCGGGTTCCTGTTCCCAGACCACAAATACGATCTTCTCTTTGGTTGATTCACTCATGGCGCGGTAAACGATCCGGCTGATATCCAGATCGGACCGCATAGAAAACCCAACGAAAAATATAGCGTCAGAAGTAATGATATCGCTTTGTAAATGATTGTACCACCCGGATTTGAGAAATTCGGATGTAACGTAGTCGATTTCATTCAGGATAAAATCGTTAGGAATGCCGGTGTTTTCATCGAGGTGCTCGATAAAACCGTTTAAATGCACGATCACGTCGCGTTTGGAAGAAAAGGCTGATGGTTTGGAGATAGACGTAGTGGACCTAGATTTCTTTTTCTTTTCGCTCAGTACCGTTTCTATTAAATTATCGAAATTAGTGGTGTAATAACCTTTCCAGAACTGGTTAACAATTATTTCGTGTTCGGGATTGGTTTGTTTTATGATAAAACAGTTGCGCAGATATTCAATCAATGTCGGTTCAGAAAATTTATCGATGTACCGGTCTACCGCCCAGTTGAGGGTACCAGAATTGTCCAAGCCAACAAGACTGAATAGATCGTCCTTAAGATCTTTATTCGTAAATACTTTTTTGTCTACAATATTGACGGCCTCTGTTGAGAAACCTGCTCCGATAAATAGGATGGAATTACCATCAAAAATCTTGTCAACTAATTTTTCAATTTTCTCTGGTATGATAAAGGACATATGGAAATTTGTTTGGCTGGTTCGGTTTTCCCGTTAAAATAATTCATCCTGGCATTTCTATTAGGTACAACCGGTCAGCAGGGATGAACTATTTACGTCTCTAACAAGATACTAATCCGGTTTGATATTTTCAACTAAATGCCCGCGGATATCTTTTAGCGCATATTAGCCTGATTGTCCTGTGTACCAATTGAAAAAGGATTGACACTAGGGGTGATTATAGTCAAATCATAAATTCACCGGCACCAACCGGTAAAAGTAGTTGGCGGCAAAGCCTGTTATACCAATAACGAGGATTACGGAATCGGCCATACACCTGCTCTTCAGCAGACCGTTTCACGTACGTGTCATTCATGTCGCGAACTGTGTTTTCAGGTAACCCCTGGCGGGAAGATAGGCTCCAAAGTATGGTAACATTTTGTGCGACATTTTTCGTCTCATTTTATAGCATGATGACTTAGCGGTCAAATGCTTTTGATCACATAATACAGCATCATCCCGCAAACGATGATCTTCAGCAGCGAACCTAATAAAAACCCGATAAACGAGCCCCAGGCGGCCCTGAGCGATCGCCTGGAATTCTGCCCGCCGATCATTTCTCCTGCAAAGGCGCCGATAAAAGGGCCAAGGATAATGCCCGGGGGGCCCATCCAGAACGCCAGCAAAAAGCCAAGGGTGCAGCCCCATACGCCGTATTTGGTGCCGCCGTATCGCCTGGTTCCCCAGATGGGAACCAGGTAATCCAGCACGATGGATATGACTACGATGCCGGCCCATATCCACAGGAACCGGGCTGTAAAAGGGTCAGGCTCGCGGAACAACTGTACCAGCAAGCCGGCATAAGCGATAGGAGGGCCGGGTAGCAGGGGCAGGAAGCTGCCGAAAATGCCGGCAACGATGAGGAGAATACCAAGAGTGATCCAGAGCCAGTCCATGGAATAAATATAACATTTCCCGGTTGTACTGCTGTCGTAGTGTTTTCGCCGGCACGGAAAGGATATCCTGGTTGACCCTTTGGTGAAACACCAGGGGTGGAGTAAGGCTGCTGAAACAGGCTACCCCTTAAACGATCCGGCGATTTTATCGAATATGACCCTGTATTTGTTCATGCTCCCTCTGTTTGTCCCGCAGGTAACCTGGTACGCAAACCCATTGAAGGGAATAATATAATTGATCAGTTCTCTGATCAGCCCGTCCTGCTCTTTCGTATAGGTAAACCATTTTCCGCCATATATGGACGAATCCATATTTCCTTTTTCCAGGATTGTAATTCCCGGCATGTTCGTTTTCAGGTAATCGATGTTTGCCGTTGTGTAGTCGCTGATGTTTCGGCCTTCCATGTATGCGATCAAGATATTGACGGTTGGATTGTCAGTCTTCATGGGCGCAGGTGGCAGCAGGATACGGATTCTCAGCCTGCCCTCCATGATCGTATCGATCAGGGTCCAGTTTTCAGGCACTTCGACCGAGTAATCATAGTTTGGTTGCGGAATGGCCTGAGCGGGATTATTTTGATCGCTATCCGTCCCCCGGCTATTCGTGGATTGACTATGGCATGCGCTCAAAAAGATCAGGAGAGACAGGCTAAAAAAAGACAGGTGGATTCTCATTTCAATTGGATGTTAAAAATTGATGATAGCCATCAATAAGGCCGCCGGAATATTTTCCTTCTTTTTGTCATTGCATTGTTCCCTCGTTCTTCAGCCGGCTCTTTTTTCTCAACAGCCCCTTTGGTCGTTTTGCCGTTATAACAGCTACATAGCGCTTCGGGTATGTAATGTGCATCGTAAACCGGCCGTCTTCTTTGTCGATCATGTCCAGCGATTTGAAATTATCACCCGCAGCAAGCCATAAAGCTCCCGGGGCAGCGCTATCGGTCAACGACTCTCCGTTCAGAATATACTGAACGGAAGTATCAGCCTGTGGAGAAGGGATAAGCTGTTTGTATTTCTGCGACTTTGAACCAAAGAAAGCCCAGTATGCCTGTTTGGCCGCTGAGACGGTTGTTACATAAACAGCGCCGTCCACGCCTTTGTCGCCAATTAGCTTTTTTGCCGTCTTCGGCCTGACAATGGTGACGTTTGAAATCTCAAACGGGTTAAGGGCCTGGAATGAGTGGAAGTCAACTTCAACGCTATCGATAAAAAGGATAGGGGATGGCCCCATTTTTTTCAAGGCCTTCCCTGACAGCTGCCCGAACGATGTTGCGGTCAGGGCAAGCAACATAAAAAGGACAAAGTGCCTGCATGAGAATGGGTGTTTACTGTGAATCAATGGAGTAAATGTAAATAAAAATCGGATGGGGAAGGAGCAGAAGGAACCCCAGGTCAAAACAACTCCTCTGTCAGTTCCCTGTTCACCATCGCCCCGGTAAAATTCCCGGTCGCCACCGCATTGGCCACGGAGCGCATCATGGAGCTGTTGTCGCCGCACGCAAAAACGCCGGGCACGGTCGTTTTCTGAAATTCATCCACCTGGATATAGCCCTGCTTGTTGAAGTCGCATCCCAGGGTCAAAGGAATATCCGTATGCTGCACGAAGGGAACGCTGGCGTACAGCGCTTCAAGAAGCATGACCGTTCCATCGTCGAATACCAGGTTTTGAATCTGTCCGTCCCGGTGCGATATACCGGCTATGCCTGATTCAAAGATCGGGATACTGCGTTGTTGTAACCGGGCGGTTTGTTCCTCCGTAAAATGAGATTGGCCATTCGTCACTACGGATAGGTCGCTGGTCAGGTTGTTGACCAGCGAAGCCAGATGAAAGGCCCGGTCGCCATTGGCCAGGATGCCTGTTTTGCGGCCCCGGAACTCGTAACCATGGCAGTAGGGGCAATGAATGACCGATTTGCCCCAGCAATCGGCAAACCCGGGCATCTCCGGCAGCTGGTCATTGATGCCTGTTGCAAAGATGAGTTTGGTGCCTGTAAAGGTATCTCCCGATCCGGTCGTGATCGCAAACCCGTCGTCCGTTTCGGTACCACCCAGCACCTCACCCTCGTAAAACCGTACGGTATCATATTGCGCCACCTGTTGCCTGGCCGATGTTGAAATTTCGGCCGGTGGTTTCCCGTCCTGCGTTAAGAAATTATGCGAATGCGGCGTGAACCTGTTGCAGGGGCTACCGCTGTCAATAACCAGGGTTTTGCGCAGCGACCGGCCAAGGGCCATCGCAGCCGAAAGGCCGGCATAGCTGCCGCCGATAATGATGACGTCGGAATGGGAAGGGATTGGCATAATAGACTATTTGGAAAATTTGACAAGCAGGTAAAGTTAGCATTATTGCAACATAGTTGCATAATATATTTCTGAGAAACAGTTATAGACTGCAGGAGATGATTTTCAAACTATTCCTTTGTCCCGGATCGCCTCGTCGCACCGTAGCCTGAATCCACCAATCCTCGCCTAAAAGGCCTACCTTTGCACATCCTGAAAACGAGGGAGTACGTACATGAAGAACATTCGCAATTTCTGCATCATCGCGCATATCGATCACGGCAAATCCACCCTGGCCGACCGGCTGCTGCAAAGCACCAATACCATCAGCGACCGTGATATGATGGACCAGGTGCTGGATGATATGGACCTGGAGCGCGAAAAAGGCATTACCATCAAAAGCCATGCGATCCAGATCAACTACAAACACACGAACGGGCAGGAGTACATACTCAACCTGATCGATACTCCCGGTCACGTGGACTTCAGCTACGAAGTGAGCCGGGCCTTGGCCGCCTGCGAAGGCTGCCTGCTGCTGGTAGATGCTTCCCAGGGTATTCAGGCGCAGACAATCAGCAACTTATATCTTGCAATTGATAATGACCTTGAGATCATCCCGGTCATCAACAAGATCGACATGGAGGGCGCCATGGTGGAGGAGGTGCAGGACCAGATCATCGACCTGATCGGCTGCAAAAAAGAAGACATTTTACTGGCCAGCGCCCGCACCGGCCTGGGTGTGGAAGGTATCCTGGACGCGATCGTCAACCGGATACCTGCTCCGAAAGGAAAGCCCGATGCCCCCCTGCAAGCCCTGATCTTCGATAGCGTATTCAACAGCTTTCGCGGCATCATCGTATACTACCGGATCGTCAACGGCTCCATCAAAAAAGGCGACAAAGTAAAATTCGTAAGCACCGGCCAGGAATACGAGGCCGATGAAGTGGGCATCCTGAAGCTGAAAATGACGGAAAAGAAAGAAGTGACCTGCGGCGACGTGGGCTACATCATTACCGGCATCAAGAATGCGAAAGAGGTAAAAGTAGGGGATACGATCACCACTTCGGTTAACCCCACACAGGAGATCATCAAGGGCTTCCAGGAAGTGAAGCCCATGGTATTTGCCGGCATTTTCCCGGTGAATACGGAGGATTTCGAAGAGCTGCGGGACTGCATGGACAAGCTGCAGCTGAACGATGCTTCGCTCACCTACGAGCTGGAAACATCGCAGGCGCTGGGCTTCGGCTTCCGTTGCGGCTTCCTCGGACTGCTGCACATGGAGATCATCCAGGAGCGGCTGGAGCGCGAGTTTAACCAGACCGTGATCACCACCGTGCCCAACGTGAGCTTTATCGCTTATACCACCAAAGGAGAGAAAGTGATCGTGAACAATCCCACCGAATTTCCCGACCCGGTGAGAACAGACCATATCGACGAACCGTTTATCAAGGCGCAGATCATTACCAAGCCGGAATATATCGGCAACATCATGACCCTATGCCTGGGCAAGCGTGGTATCCTGACCAACCAGAGCTACCTGACCCAGACCCGCGTAGAGCTGATCTTCGAAATGCCGCTGACCGAGATCGTCTTCGACTTTTATGATAAGCTGAAATCGCAGACCCGCGGCTACGCCTCCTTCGACTACCACCCCATCGGCTACCGTGAAGCGGATATCGTGAAAATGGACATCCTGCTGAATAACGACAAGGTGGATGCGCTCAGCGCCCTGATCCATCGCAGCCGCGCCCAGGATTTCGGCCGCAAGCTCTGCGAAAAGCTGAAGGAGCTCCTGCCGCGCCAGCAATTCCAGATCGCCATCCAGGCCGCCATCGGCGCCAAGGTGGTAGCCCGGGAAAATATTTCGGCTATGCGCAAGGACGTAACCGCCAAATGTTACGGTGGCGACATCAGCCGGAAGCGTAAGCTGCTGGAAAAACAAAAGGAAGGAAAGAAGCGGATGCGCCAGATCGGCAACGTAGAAGTACCGCAGGAAGCCTTCCTGGCCGTGCTGAAGCTGGATGATTAAAAAAAAGAGGTCTCGCAGCGATAGAGGGCTAAAAATTGTCAGTTCTGGAAAATGATCTCCATTGCCGTCCCTGCCTGACCTTTGCATCCTTTTAAAACACTAACCATGAGGCTTTTCTTCGCATTATTTTTACTCCTTGGCATCGCCCTGGTTGCCTGTCAGCCGGAACCGGGGCTGCCGGATGAAGAAAATCCACCTGCACCCGATCCGATAGATCTGCCAAAGAAAATTGTAGAAGTAGAAATAAACAGTGTTGATTCCGTAATAGGGTTATTTACTTATACATCCACCGGTTTGCCGGAAACACTGGATGTAAAGAAGTATGAATCCGGTACCCAAACGGATACGCAGAACGATTTTTACTATTATGCGGCTGACAAAAAGATCGATTACCTGGTGCGCCGCCGCTTTATTCCGAATCACCCTGTTTTCCAGCAACAACGGCAAGACCAAAAGGATTTCAGGGATGCAGCGGGCCGGATAAGCGGGATGAGATTGGTGGATTCCGCTACAGGTGATATTACTTATAACAGGTATGAATATGATAACCGGGACCGTTTGAATCGGGTGATCCTGGAGCTGGACAGTGTCGCTTATTTTTCGGGTACACTGAATGATGTAGTCTATATTGATTCTTTCATTTATGATGCCAGCAACAGGGTAGTTGCCTTTCAATACAAGCAGGACCAGACAAATTCGGGTCTATTTCCGGTAAGATATAGCGCGGTGATATCAGATTTTTCCAGCCGCCCCAACTATATCCCGGTCGGGATCAATAACTATCTGATCTTTGAAAATCCCTTATTGTTAAGCGGAAATAACCCGGGCCAGGTTATTTATCACCTGCATGATACCAACGAATTTTTTACGGTCACTTCCCCGACAATATATGATGCCGGTAACAGGGCAATAAAAACGACTTTTTTAAATGCTGGTTCCGGTTTCAGTTTCGCATCCAATACCTTGTT
>JBEVLT010000093.1:0-4019 GCA_040509055.1 Chitinophagaceae bacterium | reverse complement strand
TTTTAGTTGGCTTTGGCTGAATTCCATCCTTCAAGTGCAGTATTTTCAATACTTTTAAGCAGCCCAAACCTGCTTCCGGATGCCGCCACCCCGTATAAAAGCACCGATTTTTGCCAGCTTGTCCCTTTTTATTTTATTTGCCCTTTCCATACAAGCCCAGGTCACTCCGCCCGAGTATATGCTTGGCCCGATCAATTCCATCCGCACCTGGGATGCGGTGAAGCCGCTGAACAATACCGACAGCTTTCATGTCGGCAATCCCCTGCAAACCGCACGGATCGCCACGCAATACGTGGATGGGCTGGGCCGACCGATCCAAAGCGTGATCAAGCAGGGATCTTTGCCCACCGGCGACACAGCGCGGGATCTGGTGAGCGCCGTGATCTATGACGAATTCGGGCGCGAAATCTATCATTACCTGCCGTTCCGTGCCAACGCGACGGGTGGGAACGCTTCGCTGGACGACGGACGGTTCAAGCTCAATCCTTTCCAGCAGCAGGAATCCTTCAGCGTGGCGCAGTTTCCCGGAGAAACCTTCTTTTACGGCAAAACCAATTACGAGCCGACGCCGCTGAACCGGGTGACGAGCAGCTACCAGCCGGGCAATAGCTGGGCAGGCAGCGAGGCAGCCGGTGATCCAGCCGACCGGCATGGCACCGGGATGTATTACAAAATCAATCGGCTGCGGGATTCCGTGCGGATATGGATCGTGGATAGTACCGGTACCAGCAGCACCAGTGCCCTGTATGCCGCCGGGCAATTGTATAAGACCGTGACCACCGACGAACATCAAAAGGAGATCGTTGAATACAAGGACAAAGACGGGTTGGTGATCCTGCGCAAAGTGCAGCTTTCCGCATCGCCGGATACGGCGCATGCCGGATGGCTCTGCACCTATTACGCCTATGATAAGCTGGACCAGCTGCGCCTGGTCATCCCGCCGAAAGCCGTTAAAGAACTGGCTGTTACCGGCTGGAGCATGACCCCAACCATCCTGGACGAGCTCTGTTTCCGTTACGAATACGATGCCCGTGGCCGGGTTGTCGTGAAGAAAGTACCGGGTTCTGCGGAAGTGCGGATGGTTTACGATACACGCGACCGCATGGTGCTGTCGCAGGACGGCAACCGCAGGGCCGCGCATCAATGGCTTTATACGCAATATGATCACCTGAACCGTCCGGCTGTTACCGGATTGATCACCGATAACAGCCATTACAATGACCCTGACTGGCACCGTGCCCTGGCCGCTCTCGGTGGTGTATATCCCGATCTGAATGATTATACGGAAGAAGAACTGGTCAGAACCTTTTACGATAACTATGCGTGGCGTGGCAGCTACGGCAACCCGCTCAGCGCAAGCCTCAATACCACAAATAGCGCTTATCTGCTATCCGCCAGCAATACGGTGTTTCCGTATCCGCAGGCGGTAGCCCAAAGCAATCTGACAAACAGCCTCGTCACCGGCACGCGGGTCAGAATCCTCGGTACGAATGCCTATCTGTATACCGTCAATATCTATGACGAAAAGGCCCGGCTTGTTCAAACCCAGGCCACCAACAGCACGGGCGGCACGGATATTACCACCATGCAATACGGCTGGGCGGGCCAGCCGCTGCTGACCATCCAGACGCAGCAGAAAAGCGGCACGAATGCGCAGACAACCCTTGTTTTGACCAAACTGACCTATGACGAGCTGGGCCGTATTGCCAAGGTTGAAAAGAAGGCCGGAAACAGCCTGATCGACGGCGGTGCGTTGCCGGGTTCTTGGACCGTGATCCTGGAGAACGAATATGACGCTATCGGCCAATTAAAGAAGAAAACCCTCGGCACCGACCTGGAAGACCTCGCATATGATTACAATATCCGCGGCTGGATGCTCGGCATCAACCGGGATTTCATCAAGGATGCTGCGGATCATTATTTCGGGTTCGAACTGGCTTACGATAAAACCGGGACGATCATTCCCGGCAGCAGCTATACGGCTGCGCAATATTCCGGCAACATTGCCGGGGTGCTGTGGAAAAGCAAAGGCGATAACGAAAAACGCAAATATGATTTCACCTACGATGCCGTCAACCGATTATTATCGGCTGATTTCAACCAGTACACAGGGGGAACTTTCAGCAAGACCGCAGGCGTGGATTTCTCCGTCAAAATGGGCAACGGCACGGAAGCGGATTCTGCTTACGATGCCAACGGTAATATCCTGCGGATGCAGCAATGGGGCCTGAAAGGTTTTGCAAGTTCCCAAATCGACGATCTGCGCTATACCTATACCGCCAACACCAACAAACTCAAAAACGTCATCGACGGCTTTAATGAGACCGGAACGGGGTTAGGGGATTTCCGCAGCTCAGCGGCCTATATGACCGCTTTAAGCGGCAGCAAGACCAATAGTGCCACGGATTACACCTATGATGCGAATGGCAACCTCAAAACGGACCTGAACAAGGATATTTCAAGCGATACGGCGGACGCCATCGAATACAACATTCTCAATCTTCCGGCGAAGGTGCGGGTGAAGGACAAGGGCCTGATCGAATACACCTATGATGCGCTGGGCAACAAACTGCAAAAGACCGTCAAAGAAACCGGCCAGCCGAACCGGACAACGCTTTACCTGGGCGGCACCATTTATCAGAACGACACGCTGCAGCTGATCGGCCATGAGGAAGGCCGTATCCGGCCGCAAGGCGACAGCCTGCTGGTCTACGATTATTTTATCAAAGACCACCTAGGCAATATCCGCATGGTGCTGACCGATGAACCCGATCCTGGCGCCGCTTATTACGCTGGAATGGAAACCGGCCGGCGCGTCACCGAGGAACAATTGTTCAGCGAGATACCCGAAACCGAGTTCACCAAGCCAGGCGGATTCGACAATGACACCGCCAATCACAAAGTCAGCAAGCTGTTTGGCGTCAGCGGCGCGGATAAGCGCATCGGTCCTGGCGTGGTCCTGAAAGTGATGGCGGGCGACAAATTCAAGGCAGGGGTCAAAGGCTGGTATCAGCCGGACGCGACCAATCCGAATACGGCGGCTGAACTGGACGATATCGTGACAGCCCTGGTCGGCTCGTTCACCGGCGGCATGCTGGTCAGCGGCAATCACGGCACCGGCGGCACCGTGCCCGGCAGCACAGAACTCAACGGGCCTTTCCAGGCCTTTGTCGACAACAGCCATGATCCGGCAAGCAGCCTGATCCCGAAAGCCTACCTGAACTGGATCCTGCTGGACGAACAGCAATTCAAGCTGGTGGAGGACAATTACGGCGCGATCCGCATCCCGGCAATCACCGACACGATGACAAGCCAGGTGATGGCGGCCAATGGCGGGGATGATATCGAGATCAAAAGGAATGGCTACCTGTACGTCTATGTAAGCAACGAGAGCAAGGGCAATGTCTATTTTGACGACCTGTCCATCGTTCACACCAGAGGAAAAATTCTGGAGGAAACCCATTATTACCCATTCGGGTTAGCCATGAACGGCATTTCTTCGAAGGCCCTTTCATACGGCGGTGCTGCCAACAGATACAAATACAACGGCAAGGAAGAACAGCGGCGCGAGTTTAGCGACGGGTCAGGTCTGGAATGGCTGGATTATGGCGCGCGTATGTATGATAACCAGATTGGACGTTTCTTTATGCAAGACCGGTTTTCCGCAAAATACCGGATGTTGTCACCCTATCAATACACGGCAAATAATCCGGTCAGGAATATCGATATCAACGGCGACAGTATTTGGGTAAGCATAACATCGACCGTAAACGGCCAGCAGGTGACCAATCGTTATCTGTACAACAACACCGATCAGGGGCTTGGCTTTTATGACGAAGCGGGAAATTACGTTTCCAATGCAGGCGCGGTTGATCCGTTCCTTGGCCAGCTAAGCGAGGCTTTGGGAATAATCGGCTTGACGCAGGAGGGCGGCAGCCTGGTTTCGGAACTCATGACTTCAAAGAATGTTTTCAGCATAGACCACGCTCCCGGAGAGAATAAATTTACTGCCGACGATG
>JBEVLT010000092.1:0-8451 GCA_040509055.1 Chitinophagaceae bacterium | reverse complement strand
GGCCGTTTTTATTTTTAGTTGGTCTGAAATGACAGCGGTATGTTCAGCTTCACGGCAAAATTGCGTCCCATGTTAAAGACCCCCATCCGGCCGGTCACCAGGTTTTCCGGTGCATACTTCAACCGGCTCAGGTGGTTTTGATAAGCTACATCCGTGATATTGTTTACACCCGCAAACAGCGTGAACAATACTTTGCCCCTGCTGCGGACATCACCGCCGATGCCGGCATTCAGCAGGCTGTAACCGGGCGTACGCGTTTCGGTATTGTAACCGGTAAAGGGATGACCCTGTGCAAACGTGTTATCCAGTTCCGCTTTTACAAATACGTTGCGGATCGCTTTGCCCTTTTTCAGCAGGTCGATCTTCACTTCGTTGATCAGCCGCGCTGCGGGAATGAAGGGCAGGTTGCTGCTTCCGTCCTCTTCACGGGCCAGCTTGCCGCGCACCCAGGAAAACGTATTCTCCACGTGCAGCCAGTCCAGCGGGTGCGGATGGATATCGACGTTGAACTCGGCGCCGTAGAGCCGGGCATTGTTCTGCTGGTATTGGAAGGCAAAGAAATCATCGGTACCATCCGTGATGATGGAATCGCCACCGGCCACCGACTCCAGCTTGCGGTAATAAATAAAGTTTTGAATAGCTGTATAAAACAGGCTGGCGGTGAGCGAAACGTGCTCGGTATTCCACTCGATGCCGGCATCGGTCTGCCAGCTGGTTTCCGAATGGAGTTCCTGACCGCCATACTCGTACCGGTTGGTACCTTCGTGGGCGCCATTGCTGGCCAGCTCGGGTATGCTCGGTGCGCGGAAACCTCTTGCCAGGTTCAGCTTCAGGGTCACACCCCTGCCGGCCTCGCAGGCCAGTCCGGCGCTTCCGGATACATTGGAAAAGCTGCGGGTAAACGCCGGGAATTTTTCTTCGGTGCCTTCCAGCAATCCTTTGGAATCGAGCGAGCGGTGATCGTACCGCAACCCGCCGCTGAGCGTGAGCGAGCCGGCCCTTTTCTGCACATAGACGAAGGTGCCGATATCGAACAGCGAATATTCCGGTATCAGCGCCTCCTCGCCTTTGTTGTGGTTGGTTTGCTGCATGCCGTTGACGCCGATGGTCGTCTTCCAGTTGTTCTTTTCTGCAAAATGATATTGCAGGTTATAGTTCACGGTGCCCAGATCGAAATAGAGCTCCTGCTCGGCGGGATCCAGCACATTGCCAAACTCCTGCCGCTGGTTGCGCTGGTAACCGGTAACCAGGGTAAGGCGGCCGCTGCCAAGGCGAAAACTATTGTCCAGCGCGGCCTTGAAATGCCGGATGCGCTGCCAGGGTACGGATGGGGTGGCCGATTTAAAATCTGCATCCGTTGCGATCACCTCTTCTTCCACACCGCCGTTATCGATCAGTTTTAAAAACTGCCCCGTGGCATCGTCACGCTCTCCTTCCACCAGTCCCACACGCTGATCAAACTGGCTCAGGTAAAGATGCGAATATCCCCAGCTCTTGTTCAGCCCCAGGTAGCCGCCATAAGCCCGTTCGTTGAATTTGGAATTGAACACACGACCATCGTACTTATTTTTATAATCGCCGGCCGCTTTGTAAGAACCATACAATCCCCACACAAACCCCTTGCTGTTGCCCCCCAGGTCGGCATGCAGATTACGCTGCCGGTTATTACCCATGTAGGCCGCCGACAGATTGCCCCGGATGGTTCCTTCCGGCGGCGATACGATGGAGATCACGTTCACCACACCGGCCAGCGCGTCGCTGCCATACATCAGTGAGGCAGGGCCTTTCAGTACTTCCACCTTGCTGGCATTCTGCTCATCTATTTCAATACCATGCTCGTCGCCCCATTGTTGCCCTTCCTGCCGGATGCCATCGTTCACCACCAGCACCCGGTTATATCCCAGGCCGCGGATAAACGGTTTGGAGATGGCAGGACCGGTGGACACCTGCGATACGCCCGGTGTGCGGGAAATATTATCCACCAGGTTCAGAGATACATTGTTGAACAGGTCTTCCCGTTTAATGATATTCACGGGTACCGGCGTGCGTTTGGTAGAAGTGGCGGCCGATACACCGGTGACCGTGACAGCTTCGTTTTCGATGACCGACGGATCGAGCCTGAAATCTTTTTGCATACCGGCAGCCAGCTCCACGGTTTCGATAAGGGAAGAATAGCCCAGGTGGCTGATCTCTACAAGGTATTTGCCGGGTGCAAGATTGGCAATGGTATAACCACCGTCTGTGCCGGAGGCGGCCCCGCGCCGCAGATCGGGAAAATGAACGGTGGCGCCGGCCAGCGGCTCCCCGGTTCTGGCATCGGTTATCTTCCCGCTGATGGATAACCTGGTTTGTGCTGATACGATGGCGGAAAACAGAATACCGGCAATAAAAAATAATGCGCGCAATTTCATGGTTGAAATGAATTATTAAAACAAGGCAGGGCCCTGATACAGTAATGAAGAATTGATAAAAAAGAGGATGACCTGCAGTGCAGGTGGCGGCAGCTTAGAGCTGGATGGCGGGTGGGCCGCGCAGCGATGTGTGCGTGACGGACACGAAAGGAACCGGTGCGCAGTAAGCAATGATCCGGCTGACAGGCGCAGGCACCGCGAAGAAATAATCCGGCTCTTCTGCCGCGGTCATGGGCATCAGGAAGTCGTCGATACAGCTACAGGCATAGCTGAACTCACGGCCCTTGTTATCCTGGGGGGATGATTTGGCAGCGCTCTCCGTATGCAGCAGGTTGTGCAGGAACAAGCCGGCGCCCGTCTTCTGCACGAAGACCAGCATCAGGCAAAATGCTGCACAGCGGAGTATGAATGAGCGTGCTTTCATCCGGCCCGCAAAGTAATAAAAAATGCAACATCATTTCAATTATTTTACAGGCGGCAATCTTACTTTGATTGACCAACTTCGCAAGTTCCGGGTTTTACACCCGCAGCACCGCCGCTACATTTGTGCTACAAAACGGTAAAATGGAAACACAACAATCCCTGAACTACCGGCGCATCGCCACCGCCATCGAATACATCAACCACCGTTTTCGCGAGCAGCCCGATCTCGACGAAGTGGCAGGCACCATTCACCTGAGCCCCTTTCATTTCCAGCGGCTTTTCACCGACTGGGCCGGCGTGAGCCCTAAAAAATTCCTGCAATATATCAGCGTGGGGCATGCTAAAAACATCCTGAAAAATCAGCAGGCAACGCTGGCTGATGCGGCATTCGAAACCGGGCTATCCGGCACCAGCCGCCTGCACGACCTGTTTATAAACATCGAAGGCATGACGCCCGGTGAATTCAAAAACGGTGGCAGGGATCTGTCCATCCACTACAGCTATGCAGAAAGCCCCTTTGGCAATATACTGGTAGCTTCTACGCCCAAAGGCATCTGCCACCTTGCATTTACCGACGATGAGGAGCAGGCGCTGCGGGAGTTGCAGCAACAGTTTCCGGAAGCCAGCTACCGGCAAATGACCGACCTGGTACAGCAAAACGCGCTGCGCGTATTTACGGGCGACTGGAGCCGGCCCGAACAAATAAAGCTGCATCTCAAAGGCACGGAATTTCAGCTGAAGGTATGGGAAGCGCTTCTGAAGATACCGATGGGCGGGTTGGATACCTATCAAACCATCGCCCGTGCCATTGACCACCCGAATGCGATGCGGGCTGTTGGTTCCGCTATCGGCAGCAACCCGGTAGCCTTCCTCATCCCCTGCCACCGTGTGATCCGCTCTTCGGGCGTAACGGGACACTACCACTGGGGCGCTACCCGCAAAACATTGCTGATCGGCTGGGAAGCCGCAAAAGCCGGATTATCCTGAAATTTGAAGTTGTATGAACCATTTCATTCGTGAAATACAGGAGAACGACAATGCTGCAGTGGCTGCCATTATCCGCAGCGTGTTGGAAGAGCATGGCATCAATAAGCCGGGCACCGCGTACTATGACGACAGCCTGCAATACATGAGCGGGTTTTATTGTACGCCCCGCAGTACTTACCTGGTCGGTATGGATGGCGATACCATCGTGGGCGGAGCAGGTGTGTACCCAACAGCAGGCCTGCCCGATGGGACCTCTGAACTCGTAAAAATGTACCTGCTGCCCGAAGCAAGGGGGAAGGGATGGGGAAAAGCGCTGATCGGTAAATGTATTGCGTTTGCCAGGGAAAAAGGTTATACCAGCATGTACCTTGAAACCATGCCGGAGCTGGAGGCTGCCGTGCAGATCTACCAGCGGATGGGGTTTACACTGCTGCCCCATGCACTGGGTCGGTCAGGCCATTACTTCTGCACCATCCACATGATCAAAGAGATCGGCTGACCCGCAGCGGAAGCTATGCTATATACTCGATCACGCCGGCAATGCCCTGCCCGCCGCCTACGCAGGCGGTCACCATGCCGTATTTTTTTCCCAGTCTTTTCATGTCGCTGAGCACCTGTATGGTAAGCTTGGCCCCGGTGCAGCCCAGCGGGTGACCGAGCGCAATGGCACCACCATTGATATTCACTTTGGCCGGATCGAGGCCGGCCTCGCGGATGACGGCGATGGATTGCGAAGCAAAAGCTTCATTCAGCTCCACCAGGTCGATATCACCCAGGTTCATACCCACCTGCTTCAGCGTTTTGGGAATGGCGGCTACAGGACCGATGCCCATAATGCGCGGGTGCACACCGGCAGAGCTGCAGGCCACCAGGCGGCCGATCGGTTTCACGCCCAGCTCCTTTACCATCCTTTCGCTCATCACGATCACGAAAGCAGCGCCATCGGAGGTTTGGGAAGAGTTGCCGGCCGTGACGCAACCACCGGCGGCAAAAGCAGGTTTCAGCTTCGCCAGCACCTCCGTCGAGGTATCGGCCCTTGGTCCTTCATCCGTATCGACCACGTAATTTCTTTTTTGTTTCTTTCCCTTTGCATCCAGGTACACTTCCTCTACATTGATAGGCAAAATGCCTTCTTTGAAATACCCGTTTTGAATGGCATTGATGGCTTTTTGATGCGAATGATAGGAAAATTCATCCTGGTCTTCGCGGCTCACCTTGTATTCTTTGGCCACCGCTTCTGCCGTGAGCCCCATGCTGAGGTAATAATCCGGTTCGTCTTTGGCAATGGAATAAGCCGGAACGGTTTTCCACCCGGCTGTCGGTACCAGGCTCATGCTTTCCGTGCCGCCGGCTACGATGCAGTCGGCCATGCCCATCCGAATCTTGGCCGTGGCAATGGCGATCGTTTCCAGCCCCGATGCACAATAGCGGTTTACCGTCATACCCGGCACGTCGAAACCCAGGGCACGGGCTGCAATAATGCGGCCTACCTGCAATCCCTGCTCGGCTTCCGGAACGGCATTACCCACGATCACATCATCCACCTGCTTAGGGTCAAGCTGCGGCACTGAAGCCACAAGGCCTTTGATCACTTCTACTGCCAGGTCGTCCGGACGAAAAAACCGGAACCCGCCGCGTTTGGCTTTTCCGACAGCCGTGCGGTACCCGGCTACGATATATGCTTCCATGAGAGAAAAGTTTAAAAGATTTAAAAAAGTTCAAGGTTCAACGTTCGGTATCCCGAGGTTGTAACCCAACTTACGAATTTGTTGTTTATGCAACTTTCTGTAACAAATTTACTTTCCTCTTTTTTACCCAACAAAAGCGATCCTTTAAAGTTCAGTTATCTTCGTACGCATTATGTACAAGCTGATCCGGCGCATTTTATTTTTTTTCTCACCGGAATGGGTGCACTATTTTTCGATGAATTGCCTGAAGCTGCTGTGCAGTGCCGGGTTTATCCGCAGGATGCTGGTCGCAGCCTTTACCCCGCGCAACCAGGCCAGTACCACCTTTCTTCATCTTTCCTTTAAAAACCGGGTTGGTCTTGGAGCCGGCTTTGATAAAAACGCCAGGTACCTCCGCGAGCTGGAAGCGCTGGGATTTGGGTTTGTAGAGATCGGTACCGTGACGCCCCGCCCGCAAGGCGGCAATGACAAACCAAGGCTGTTCCGCCTGCCGCAGGACAATGCGCTGATCAACCGCATGGGGTTCAATAATGATGGGGTGGACGTGATTGCCGCAAGACTGAAAAGGTGGAGAGAAGAACATTCCGGCACATCGCTCCTTATTGGAGGCAACATTGGCAAGAACAAGAGCACGCCCAATGAAGATGCCTGGAAGGATTACGAGATCTGTTTTAAAGAGCTGCACCCTTATGTAGATTATTTCGTGGTGAACGTAAGCAGCCCCAACACACCGGGACTGCGGGAGCTGCAGGAAAAAGAATCGCTGCGCAGGATATTGCAGCACCTGCAGATGATCAACAACGGCAGGGCGATAGCCAAACCCCTGCTGCTGAAAATAGCACCTGACCTGACACCCCGGCAGATCGGCGATGTGGTGGACCTGGCACTGGAAATAAAGCTGGACGGCATCGTAGCCACCAACACTACCATCGACAGGAGCGGCCTGCAGACGCCTGCATCCCAACTGGCCGCCATCGGTGCCGGCGGGCTGAGCGGAAAACCGGTCAAAGAAAAGAGCACGGAAATTGTAAGGTACATCCATGAAAAAACCGGCGGCCAGGTTCCCGTGATCGCATCAGGAGGCATTTTTACTGCCGCAGATGCGCAGGAAAAAATAGCAGCCGGTGCATCGCTGGTGCAGGTGTGGACCGGTTTTATCTACGAAGGCCCGGCTATTGTAAAAAATATATGTAAATCGCTATAACCAATGGCAGAATTATTTACTTCAGAAAGCATCATCAGCTTTATCGTCCTTGTGGTACTCGAAGTGGTGCTGGGCATCGACAACGTGATCTTCGTCAGCATCATCATGAACCGGCTGCGGGACATCAAAGAGCAGAAAAAGGCCCGCCGCATCTGGATGATCACCGGCATTCTTTCCCGCAGCCTGCTGCTGATGGGGCTGGGCTGGTTGCTGTCGCAAAAAGGGAAGGCCGTATTTACCATCGGCGGCAGGGGATTCGACCTGGCCAGCCTCGTTATGCTGGCGGGAGGACTGTTCCTCATCTATAAATCCGTGAAGGAAATACACCATAAGCTGGAAGGCGAAGACCCTTCCATGGAAGCCGGGAAGAAAAAGGGCCTTTCACTGAGCCAGGCCATTGTACAGATCATGGTCATCGATGCCGTATTCTCCTTTGACAGCATTATCACTGCCGGCGGCACGGCCAAGCACGTGGAGATCATGATCGCTGCCGTGGTGATCGCCATGACTATTATGTTCCTGTTCAGTCCCAAAATATCGGGGTTTATCCATAAGCATCCCACGCTTAAAATGCTGGCCTTATCCTTCCTGGTCATGATCGGGCTGAGCCTGGTGATCGAAGGATGGGACAGCCGTGCCGCACATGAGCTGCATCTGAAAAACTATATCTATTTCGGGATGGCCTTCTCCTTCCTGGTGGAGCTGCTGAACATGGTGATGCGCAACCGCAACGCCCGCCGCGTGGTGCAGCTGAACGAGCCACGCTTACCGGAGACAGAGAATTACTCAGACCAGGCAAAGTAAAGTAGCGGCGACCATGCCCGCCGTCTCGGCCCTGAGCCGTGTATCGCCCAGCGAGACAGGGATAAAATGATTTTGCAGCGCCAGGTTTGCCTCGGCAGCTGTAAAGTCGCCTTCCGGCCCGATCAGGATCAACCGGGAGCCCGTTGATGCATCTGCCGCAACCGAGAGATTCGTTTTTTCACCCTCCATGCAATGGGCAATGAATTTATTCGCGGCATCGGCCACTTCCTGCTGGCGGAACAGCAGGGAATAATCGATGGGTGCATGCAGCACCGGCAGCCATACCTGCTGCGATTGCAGCATGGCGCTGACCAGTATATTCTTCATCCGGTCTGGACGGAAGCTTTGTTTTTCCGTACGGGTGCAAAGCATGGGAATAAGTTCACTGACACCGAGCTCGGTGGCCTTTTCCAGGAACCACTCGAAGCGGCTGGTGTTTTTGAGCAGGGAAATGCCAACCATGGCCGGACGATCAGGCCCGGGCACAAATTGCACATCGCCCACCCTGACCGTGCAATGCTTTTTATGCTCCTCCAGTACCGTTGCGGTAATAAGATGGCCCCGGCCATCGGTAAGATGAAGCTTGTCGCCTTTCTTCATCCGCAATACCTGGATGACATGACGGGAGGTCTCTTCCTCCAGCAGGATATCGGTTTGCGAGGTAGCATACTCGTTGATATAAAAAAAGGGATATTGCACGATCATCCGGTTCTTTTAATAAGTTCAGCCGGGTTTCTCCGGTGATGCAAGATAGCAAGGACCAGCACGGTGGAACCTACTATTTTATAGACAATGTTATAAGGAAAAAGAGCAATCGTAATACGGCGGTATTCTCACGAATAAAAAGAATAATATTGAGGAGCAGTTTTTAATTTTCCAGTTTATCAAGCAGAATGGAATAGAACCGAATGCCCAAATTCTGCTGCTGCTCTTC
>JBEVLT010000091.1:0-6526 GCA_040509055.1 Chitinophagaceae bacterium | reverse complement strand
TGAGAATAAAATGATAATACAGTATGCCGACAAAATGAAAGCAGAGATAAACAAATGACACGGTAGCCAGGCAAACTGATCATTTTTTGGGACCTGTATTACTCTTTTTCTCTTTCTCCCTCTTTGCTGTTTACATAATCCGTCGGCGTCATCCCAAACTGTTTCAAAAAATTCCTCCCGAAATGGGTCTGCGAAGCATAGCCGACCATGTTGGATACTTCATATATCTTATAAGTTCCTTCGGCAAGCAGTTCCGCCGCTTTTTTCAGCCGGGTGATGTTGATGATCTCGTTGGGAGACAGGTCGGAGAGCGATTTGATCTTGCGGTACAGCGTGGGCTTGCTTATGTTCATCAGCCGCGCCAGTTTCTCCACGTCCAGTTCCGTATCGCCCAGGTTGTCCACAATGGTTTCGTTTATTTTTTCCAGGAACAATTCATCGGCTTTGGAATAGGCCATGCTCCGGATATGCACCAGCGGAGAACTGGCGAAGTATTCCTTGATCTTGTTGCGGTTGATCAGCAGGTTGGCGATCTGTACCTGCAGGTATTCAGGCGAAAAAGGTTTTTCGATATAGGCATCGGCGCCCAGCTCCAGCCCTTCGATCTTTGACTGCAGGGTATTGCGGGCCGTAAGCAGGATAACGGGTATATGGCTGAGCTCAAAATGGGTCTTGATGGTGCGGCAGAGTTCGAAACCGTCCATCACCGGCATCATCACATCCGAGATCACCAGTTGCACGGCGTGTTCTTTCAGCAGGTCCAGCGCCTGCTGCCCGTCCTGCGCCTTCAGGATCGTGTATTTTTCGTTCAGCTCGTGTTCGAGAAACTCGAGTATCTCATCATTGTCGTCTACCAGTAATAATAAAGCTTTCATGGACGAATGGCTGGGTTGGTAAATGGGGTTATGTTTGCTGCAAGAGGAAAGCGGATAAAAAATATGTTCATGTTATTTTCCGGTTCTGCCAGTTCCAATACACCGTTCTGCAACTGCGCCAGCGAGCGGGACAGGGCCAGCCCGATGCCGGTACCCTGCTGTTTCTCGGTTTCCCGCAGCCGGAAAAATGGTTCGAATATCCGTTCTTTCATTTCTTTCGGTATGATGTACCCGTCGTTTTTCACCTGCAGGGTAAATGTGCTATCGGTATTCTTTACCGGCAGCAGGGCGATCTCCACTTTCTTTTCTGCATATTTGATAGCATTGCTGAACAGGTTGGCCAGTATCTTGTTGAAGGCTTCGGTATCGATCAGCGCCTCCAGGCGGTCGGGCAGCGGACCCATGGTAAAGCTGATGTCTTTTTGTTCGGCCAGCGGTTTGAAACCGGTATAAGCGTCTTCGATCAGTTCGGCCACGTTGGTGCTGGCGAATTGCAGGCTGAAACCTTCGATCTCGGTTTGCCTGAAGTCGAGCAATTGATTGGTCAGGTCCACCAGCCGGCCGGTATTTTTTTCCATGATCCGGAGGCTGTCTTTTATTTCCGGTATATCGCCGGCTTTGCGGATCACTTTTTCCAGCGGGCCTTTGATCAGCGTGAGCGGTGTTTTGATCTCGTGCGCCACGTTGGTAAAGAAATGCATTTTGGCTTCGTACAGCTCTTTCTCTTTGGCTATTTCCAGCTGTTCGATCTTTCGTTTATTTTTTTCGCGGACGCGCAGGTGATAATTGCGCACCAGGTACAGGACGAGTGTTACCACCAGCAGGATATAGATGAACCAGGCCCAGCGGCTGGCCCACCACGGCGGGCGGATCTCAATGGTGAGTAACGATTCCGGACCTTCCCAGCTGCCATTGGCCGAAGCAGCTTTTACCCGGAACGTATAGGTGCCGGGCGTGAGCTCGGTGAAATAGACCTTGCGGTTGGTCTTCAGGTAAGTCCAGTCCTTGTCCAGCCCTTCCATTTTATAAGCATATTCCGACATTTCAGGCGCAGTGTAGGTGAGCGACGCAAAGTCGATGCTGAAGGTGGATTGGTTGTGGCCAAGACTGATCTTATCCGTATAGGTAATGGAGCGGTTGAGCGGCGAACCGTTGCTGTTGATGACAAGATCCCTGTTGTTGACCTGGAAGCCGGTAATGTAAACCGCCGGGCGGAACGTACCGGTTGCCTGCCCGGCAGGAGTAAAGCTGATCAGTCCCTTTACGCTGCCGAAATACATTTTTCCAGCTGCATCCCTGAAGGCGGAACTGAAGTTGAACTGGTCGTTGAGCAATCCGTTCGCTTTGGTGTACACGGTGAAATGTTCCGTTTGCCGGTCAAAGCAGGCCAGGCCCCCCGACGTGCTGATCCATAGTTTTTTTTGTTCGTCTTCGAGCAGGCTGAGGATAAAATTGCTCGGCAGGCCGTTTTGCGTGGTATAACGGCGAAAGCTGTTGCTGTCCCTGTTCAGCCGGCACAATCCTCCTTCGGTGGCAAACCAGAGGTTCCGGTCGCTGTCCTGGAACAGGCTGTTGATCCGGTCGCTGGCCAGACTGGTTTTATCCTGCGCCTGGTAGCGCAGGTTGCCCCCTTTTTTAGTAGCCGGGTTGTAATAATTCACGCCGTTGCCATAGGTGCAGCCCCAAATGGTGCCGGCTTCGTCCTGCAGGATGGCCGAATACCAGTTATAGACCGGCAGGCCTTCCACGGGGGTAAAATAATCACCGGTGCGGTTGTAGCGGTAAGCGCCGATGGTAGTGCCGATAATGATCTCGCCGGCAGGCGACTGGTAAACGCAGTAAATAAAATTACTGCGGATCGGGTGCGGCCCGTTGTCCCGCGCATAGTGCCGGATCACTTTGCCGCTGCGGATATCCATCACATCCAGCCCATGTTCGAAGGTGCCGATCCAGAGTTCGTTGCCGGTGGCCAGCAACCCATGAATATTCGTATACGAAATGCCCTCGGATGTGCCGGTGGGCAGAAAGGTCTGGAATAACCCGGTAGCGGTGTCCAGCTTATTCAGTCCTGCATCTTCGGTGCCGATCCACAGATGCCCGTAGCGGTCCTGGTGTATCTCCCGTACCACGTTGCCGCTGATCGAATTTTTATCTTTTTCAGGAAAATGCCGCGTAAAGGCCAGGGGGTGGTTGGGATAATAGTTCACCCCGCCAAAGTAGGTGCCGGCCCAGATGCCGCCTTCCTTGTCCCTGCAGAACGTATAAACTGCATTGTCGGATATGGAATAAGGATTGTTGTACTCCTTGCGCAGGTTCTGGTAGCGGCCGGTTCGCAGGTTGTAAATAAAAATGCCGGATTCCGTAGCGATCCAGCATTCTTCCGGAGAGGTCTGCACAAAGTTTCGCGCAAAAATTTCTGTTTTGTCTGCATTGTAAGTTAGGATATCCCTGTACGAAAGCGTTTGAGTATTGAAAAGCTTTACGCCCTGGTTGGACGTGCCGACGAGGATATGACCATCCAGCGTACCATACAGCTTTTCGATCCAGGCCGATACGGTTTTCGGGGAATGAGCAAACAGGTCGAAGGCGGTAAACGAATGCGAAGCGGGATTGAAACGCTGCAAAGCTCCTGATGAAGTGGATACCCATACCGAGCCATCGGCCAGTGTACAGAGCGAAGTGGCTTCGAAATAAGCGGGCACGGTGAATTGTTCCAGTTGCCCGGCCGGCTCGTCGTAACGAAACAGGTTGAAGTTGGAAATGAACCACAGGTTGCCCTTTGTATCCATTTTAATATCGGTGATCTGTTCGGTAAACGGGGTGGGCAGCAGGGTAAAGCTTTCCGTAGACGCATCGTACTTATACAATCCTTTTTCCGTGCCCACCCACATGATGTCGTTCGGATCAAGGTACAGCGAATGGATGAAGTTGCTGCCAATGCTTCCTTTGTCGTCGGGATCGTTGCGGAATACCTTGAAGGAATAACCATCGAAGCGGTCCAGCCCGTCCTTGGTGCCGAACCACAGGAAACCTTTCCTGTCCTGCAGGCAACAGATGACGGCATTGTGCGATAAACCGTTCTCTACCTGGTACTGCCGGAAATAATAAGATTGCCCCGCCGTTGCAAGCACAAAAAGCAACGAAAGGCCAAGCAGCGTCAGTTTATGATACAGGCAGGCAACTCTCACAGGCTATAAATATAATAAGGTCACCTGAAACGGGGATGGCTTATCTCTGAATGGTGATAAGAATTGATGAAAGTTTGATACAATTTGGATACTTGTATAAAAATATTTTGATCAACTTCACTTTTGTAATACAACGATTGCTAATTCTCAATATTTGAGTATGACTGCCAGTATGATTTCTGCCGGTACACTACCCTTTTTTCCTTCCCAAGCCATTACCTGTTGTTCCAGTAAGTATGTTTCCTGCTTTCGTCTGAAGCGAAGACGATAAGGACCGGACTTTTTTTTACCCGGTTCAATAAATGTATAAATGACAATTATTGATCACGGATACTGATCCATAAACTTTCACCAACTAAATTTTGCTGTATGAGAATCAATAAAAAACGATTACCGGAAAAAAGCGGCTTGCTGCTGCTTGTCTTTTCCCTTCTTGCGTCATGGGTGATGGCGCAATCGCCTGTAAGAGGTGTGATCACCGATAAGAACGGTACTCCGCTTGCCGGCGTTACTGTTACCGTAAAGGGTTCGGGTGCTGTAACTACTACTGCAGGCAATGGCTCCTTTACGATCAATGCACTACCAGGCGATGTACTGGTGCTGACCTCCGCCAGCTATACCACGGCTGAAATACCGGTGGGCAACCAGGTCTCTCTTTCGTATGCCCTGGAGCAGCGGGTAGATGTGCTGGAAGATATAGTGATCGTAGGATATGGCTCCCAGCGAAGAAGGGACCTGACCGGTTCGGTAGCTGCGGTTAATATTGCCGAGACAAGAAAATACTCCGCCAGTGATATTTCGCAACTGTTGCAGGGCCGCGCTACCGGCGTGGCGGTGAACAGCGATGGGCAACCCGGTGCGGTTCCCAGCGTTCGGATCAGGGGCTTCAGCACCTTTGGCGGATCGCAGCCTTTTTACGTGGTAGATGGTGTGCCGGGCGCCTCCATCCGTGATTTCAGCCCGAACGATATCGAGACCATGACGGTGCTGAAAGATGCATCGGCCGCTGCGATCTATGGGGCGGCCGCGGCCAACGGAGTGATCATCATCACCACCAGGCAGGGACGAAAGAATACGCCGCTGCGCATTGCTTACAATGGTTATTACGGCGTAGATAAGGTATGGCAGATACAGGATGTGACCAACCGCGCGGAATACCAGCTGCTGAACAACGAATCAAGAGTGAATGCCGGCAAACCTTTGTTTCCGGCCAACGATCCCGGCGATCCGGGGTTTGTGGATGATATCGATACCGACTGGCAGAAAGAAGGATTGAAGACCGGCTACCGCAATAACCACAACGTAAGCCTGTCCGGCGGAGGTACCAGCAGCACATATAACCTGTCGCTCGACTATTTTAAAAACGAAGGCACCTATGTGGGCAACGGACCGGATTATACCCGGTACACGGCCCGGATCAATACGAGTGCGGAAAAAGGCATCCTGAAAGTCGGACAGACCTTCAATTATACCCATTCGAACGAGAACACGCTGACCTTCCGCGACGATATTTTGCTCGGCGGTATTCCCCCGCTGATCGGTTCGCTGATCGTAGCCATTCCCACCATGCCGGTATACGACCCGGCCAATATCAACGGCTTTGGCGGAAGCAACTCTGAGTTTCATGGCGCCAACTCGCTGAACGGTATCGGCATCAACAGCATCCTGAAGAACTATGTGGATGTGGACCGGACCTTTGCCAATGCCTATGCCGAACTGCGGCTGCTGAAGAGCAACGGCCATAACCTGCGGTTCAGAACAAGCGTGAACTACGATAAAACCATCACGCGGGATTATATCTGGCAGCCGGCGTTTTACCTGGGCAAATTCTTCAGCAAAGACCTTGCGGTGCTGAACGACAATTCGCGGGTGTATACCAATTCCTCTATTGAGAACACGTTGAATTACGATAAAACGTTTGGCAAACATTCGGTGGAAGCGCTGGTAGGTCAGTCCTATCGTCATGGCAGCTTCGTGGTGCGGGAGAGCCGGGCGGAAGGATTCACCCTGCCTTATTATCCGGTGATCGATAATGGAAAAACAAGATCGTCCAAAGGTTCGGAGTTTGAAAATGCACTGAGCTCCTATTTCGGACGGGTTAACTATTCCTATGACGATAAATACCTGTTTTCCGCCTCCCTGCGCCGGGATGGTTCTTCGCGTTTTGCCCCGGCAAACCGCTTCGGGTATTTCCCGGCGGCTTCGGTAGGCTGGCGTATCAGCAATGAATCATTCTGGAATGTACCGCAAGCCATCGTGTCGTCGCTGAAGCTGCGGGGCAGCTATGGCAAGCTCGGCAACCAGGAGATCGGCGATTACCTGTACCAGGGTACCATCAATACCGGTGTGGTGTATACGTTCAATGGTGTAAGCTATACCGGTGGACTGCAAACGCTGGTGGCCTCGCCGGATATCAAATGGGAGGAAAAGTCTATTACCAATATCGGTTTCGATGCTACGTTG
>JBEVLT010000090.1:0-3142 GCA_040509055.1 Chitinophagaceae bacterium | reverse complement strand
AGATGCCGGCTATGGATCGTCATTAAACAGTGTAATCTATTTAAACAACGAATCACTAAGCTATGAAAAAAAAGTCGTATTCATTTTTTTCGCCACCAGCGATCTTCAGGCTGACGCTGGCATTTGTTATCAGCCTGGCAACGGCCTTCAGCCCGGCCTTTTCCGCGGCAAACAGCCAGGACCTCTCCAAAGTAAAATGCTCTATCCAATTCAATCAACAGCCCCTTCAAAAGGTATTCGATAACATCCGGGCACAAACCTCCTTTGAGATCGTTTGCGTGAACCAGAATGGTTTTTTGTCGAAACCGGTCAGCATCGATGCTCAAAACAGCAACCTGGCGGCGGTCCTGGACCTTCTCGCCGGTAAAGTTGCCTTCACTTACACTACACTCAACAACAAGATCATCGTTAAACCGGCCGGGACTAAACTAAACCGCACGAATACAGTTGCTCCACCCGTCACGATCAGCGGAAGGGTCACCGACTCCAAAAACAAGGCGCTGCCCGGTGTATCTGTGATGGTCAAAGGAACAACGACCGGAACGGTGACCAATGAGGAAGGAAAATTTTCCATCAAAGCCTCTTCCGGCGATGTGCTGGTATTCAGGCACACCGGGTTTACAGGCCAGGAGATCACGGTATCCGGCCAGCACGAATACACGGTGATGCTGGAAGAAGAGATAAAGGGGCTTTCTGAAGTAGTCGTTACAGCCCTGGGTATCCGCAAAGAGAAAGCAAAACTGGGCTATGCCGCACAGGAAGTGAACGGTGAGGATATTAAAAAAGCCAGGGAGCCGAATGTGATCTCCAACCTGACCGGCCGGGTTGCCGGCCTGGACATCCGCAATACCACCGACCTGTTTCAAAATCCGACCATGACCTTGCGGGGAAGGCGCCCCCTGATCGTGATCGACGGTATTCCCGATCAATCCAACGATATCTGGAAGCTGAATGCAGACGATATCGAAGATATGACCGTGCTGAAAGGCGCCAGCGCATCGGCCCTCTACGGGTCCATCGGACAAAACGGGGCGATCATGATCACGACCAAGCGCGGCAAAGGAAAAGACCTGAATATAGAGCTCAATTCAACCACCGAATTCCAGCTGGGCTTCCTCCGGATACCGGATGTGCAAACACTGTATGGTGATGGCATGAAAGGTAAATATGCTTACATCGATGGTACAGGAGCCGGTACCGAAGGCGCCGGATGGGTATGGGGCCCCAGGCTGGACAAGCCTGACCCGACAACCCCCAGCGGTTTTTTTGAAACGCCCCAGTACGATAGCCCGATCGATCCGGCAACAGGAAAACGCATTCCCACGCCGTTCATTTCCCGCGGGGCCGACAACGTCAAAAACTTTTTCAGTACAGGCGTTATCTCTACCAATAATGTCAGCATCACCAAAAGTCTTGACAAAGGTTCGTTCCGGTTTTCGGCAGGCAATGTGTACCAGCTGGGCATCATGCCCAACGCGGACCTGAATAACACTTCCTTCAGCGTGGCGGGCAACTACGACCTGAGCAATAAGCTGAGCGCCGATGCCCGTATCAGCTATAACAAGCAGTTCACAAATAATTTTCCTGTGGTCGGTTACGGATCCGGCGACTATTTGTACAACCTGATCCTGTGGACCGGGCCGGATGTGGATATCCTGGACCTGAAAAATTACTGGCAGCCGGGCAAAGAGGGGTACAACCAGCGCAACTACAACTATTCATACTACAATAACCCTTACTTCGTAGTGAACGAATACCTGCAGGGTTACGACAAAAGCAATACGTTCGGATCGCTGAACCTGAACTATAAGATCAGCCCGGCTTTTAATATCCGGCTCAGGAATGGCTTTAATGCGTATAACCTGTTTCGCCCTACCAGCGAGCCTAAAAGCTATCTGGCAGGCGGCCAGGTATCGAAAGGAAACTTTACTGCTGCCTACGGCAACTATTTTGATATTACCTCCGACCTGATCGCCGATTACAATCATACATTTAGTGATCAGATCAAGCTGCACGTGCAGGCCGGTGGTTCCAATTATTACCGGAACGAAAAAAGCGGCAACGCCAAAACCGATGGGTTAAATGTACCCGGGCTTTACAACCTGGGTAATTCGATCAATCCTGTGACGGCCACCAATACGCAGGAAGAAAGAAGGACCAGCAGTATTTACGGGGTCGTTGACCTGGAATTGCTGAACGCGGTCTATATTACCGCTACCGGGCGCAACGACTTTATTTCCACGCTACCGGTTAAGAACAATTCGTTTTTTTACCCTTCGTTCGGCTCGTCGGTCATCCTGTCCAGGCTGATGAAAATGCCGCAATGGGTCAGCTTGCTGAAAGCAAGAGGCTCCTGGTCGCAGGTATCGAGCGGCACCCTGAACGATAATGCGTACACCTACGGCTACCTGCCCACTTTCAGCCGCGGCACGATCTGGAACAACCAGCCTTCCCTGACCTACGGCGCTTCGATCCTGAATCCAAACCTCAGACCGCAAACTTCCAATAGCTGGGAAGTAGGCGTGGACGCTAAATTCTTAAAGAACCGTATCGGTTTTGAAGCCACCTATTTCCAGACCAGGGATTTCAACAATATCTATTCCTTCCCGATCTCGACAGCATCAGGATTTTCCACGCAAACGGTAAACGGCAACGAATTCAAGCGAAAAGGATTCGAGCTGACGCTGACGGGCTCGCCTTTCCGTACAGAAAAAGGATTCAGCTGGGATGTGATGGCCAACTTCAGCATTTACCACCGCTACCTGACAAAAATCTACGGCAATGCCCCCACGCTGAACAACCTGCGGGTGGGCGACCGTACGGATAAGCTGTTTGTCAACAAATACCAGACAGACCCGCAGGGAAATATTGTTTACAATACCAACGGCCTTCCGCTGGCAGGGAGTTTCCCAAGGCTTGTCGGCTACGGTGACCCGCGCTTCTTTTATGGCCTGGAAAACACATTTACCTATCACGGCGTGTCGTTACGGTTCCTGGTCGACGGGCGTGTAGGCGGCGTGATGTTCTCTCAAACAAACCAAAGGATGTGGGCCGGCGGTACGCACAAAGGCACGATCAATCAATACCGTGAAGATGCCAGTAACGGGTTAAACAATTATACCGGCGAGGGAGTGATCGTTAC
>JBEVLT010000089.1:0-4467 GCA_040509055.1 Chitinophagaceae bacterium | reverse complement strand
TCGGCGCCGGAAGCCATGGCCTATACAGCCGGCAAAGAATATATTGAAATGGCGGTAGACCTCGATAAGTACCAGGCCATCGGGGCAGGCCCCGGCTGGGGACAGCATACCAGCCATGCATCACTGTTGGGCAGTATCATAGACCAAACCCAAAGAGCACTCGTATTGGATGCCGATGCCCTGAATGTGCTGGCAGAGAACAAACCTTTGCAGGAACGCCTTCCTGTCAATACGATCATTACACCCCACCCCAAAGAATTTGAACGCCTCTTTGGCAAAACAGCCAACGATTTTGAGCGCATGGAACTGGCGCTTGCCAAAGCCGCTGATTTAAAGATCATCATCGTTCTAAAAGGTCGTTATACCCTCGTGGCTACGCCCGGAGGCATTGGCTACTTCAACCCTACCGGCAATCCCGGCATGGCTACCGGTGGCAGCGGAGATGTGCTTACAGGCATCATCACCGGACTGGCCGCGCAGCACTACACACCACAACAGGCAACCCTGCTGGGCGTTTACCTGCATGGCCTCGCTGGCGACCTCGCCGCCTCTTACCGGAGCCAGGAAGCCCTCATTGCTTCCGACCTCATTGAGCACTTCGGAGAAGCATTCACACAGGCCCGGCAATAAATTAGTTGAAGGATTGTCTGTATTCCAAAGGCGTTACTTTCACCTTGCTTTTAAACAGTTTGCTGAAAGACTGCGGATGCTCAAAGCCCAGCTCGTAAGCAATCTCGCTCACTGATAAGCCGGTGGTAGACAATATCTCCTTCGCCTTTTCGATCAGCTTGTCGTGGATATGTTGCTGTGTGCTTTGTCCCGTCAGCACCTTCAGCAATCCGCTTAAATAATTGGGAGATACATTCAATGCTTCAGCCACATATTGAACAGTGGGCAAGCCCTTCACGGCGAGGGAATTACTGTTGAAATAACCCGTGAGGATCTCTTCCAGCCGCTCCAGGAGCTTATGGTTGGTGATCTTTCTCGTAATGAACTGACGGTGGTAAAACCTTTCTGCATACGTAAGCAACAGCTCCAGCTGTGCAATGATCACACCCTGACTGAACTTGTCGATGTTTGCATGATATTCCTGCTCCATGTTCTGTATGATGGCATTGATCGTTGCCTGCTCCTTCTCTGAAAGGAACAGGGCTTCATGCACCGAGTAGCTGAAATACTCGTATTGCCTGATCGTCTTTGACAAAGGCGTATTCCATAAAAAGTCGGGATGAATGAGTATCAGCCATCCCGAATGCTGAAAATCTTCGCTTGACTCTATGGAATACACCTGGCCCGGTGCAATGAAGAACAACACACCTTCTTCAAAATCATATTCCTGCTGACCGTATTTCATCCTGCCATTCGACATCTTTTTCAGCGCAATGGAATAAAACTGCTGTACCAGGTTCTTAGGGTCACCTTCCTGCCGCCTGATATCTTCAAAGTTGATCACACTCACCAATGGATGCGCCGGCTTGGGCAGGCCCCTCAGCTGGTGAAATTCACTGATGGTATTGATCTTATGCGGTTGTGTACTGGTCATTCGATCATGTATTATTTCGCGTTGAAAGCAGCAGCAAATTCGGATACAAAGTCGGTCAGCTTTACGTGGCCCATCACAGCCGGTGGATGCAGGTGATAATCCCGTGCCAGATCACCATTGCGAACACTGGCAAACATATCGATGAAATCACCCGCCAGCTTAGCAGGCACACCATTGCTCTCCATAGCGTGGCGCATCTGTTCGTCGGTGATCACCACCCATTTCAGGTCGGGCTTACCAATGGCAGCACCTATGATGCTTGCAATTTCATGACCCGTCAACGAATCACTGGCTACATAACGTATCTTATGCCCCGTAGCAGGCAGCTCTATCTCTTCGGCAATGGCCGCCGCAATGTCTATGGGCGAAACCATCACGATCTTGTCGTCCCCGCCATAATTGGCAGCCATCACGCCTGCCGCTTTGATACTGCCTATAAAGCTAAATAAATTGTAATAGAAATAAGTGGGGCGCATATGCGTCACAGCCACGCCGGGCAGCTCGTTCAACATTACTTCTACGAAATGGGCGCCCAGGATAAGTCCGGTGCCTTTGTCCAGGTCAGCTCCGTAACTGCTGAGATGGATGACCCGCTTTACCCCTGCCTGCTGAATGGCCTGCACATAATTGCTGCCGATGCTGCGGTAAAACTTTACCCGGTCCGGCTCTGTATAAAGTGCCGGCGGCACCATACAATACACGATGTCTGCGCCGGTAAAGGTCGCTGCAAGAAAGGCAACATCTTCCATCATGCCGATGGCTGCAGTAGCGCCCAACGCTTCGATCTCCTCTTGTCTGTCGGGATTGCTGCTGATCACGGTAACCGCATGTCCTTTCTGTACCAATTCCTTTGTCAATGGCCGGCTGATATGTCCCAAAGACCCTGTAACGATAATTTTCATGTGCTGCATTTTTTGATACCACAAAGTTCCGCAGCCACACAAAAGCAATTGTATCCTGATCTATGGTTGTTGTAGCCAAAGCTCCTGTAAAGCACAAAACCCAGCCTTTTGAGCCGGGTCTTGTGAAGTTCCTATGTTTAGTTCAAACTATTGCTTCTTGATCTCTACGCGCCTGTTTTGTTGTCTGGCCGCTTCATTGTCCTTACCGTCTGTTGTTTCCGGTACGAGCGGACAGCATTCGCCGTATCCTTTGGCTTTCAGCCTGTCCTTTTCTACACCGGCTTTCACCAGGTAATCGAGGCAGGCATTGGCACGCTCCTGGGAGAGCTTCAGGTTATAAGCTTTGGTACCCAATCCATCGGTATACGCAGCGATCTCGATGCTTACTTCCGGATTTTCTTTGAGCCATGCCGCTACTTTATCCAGGTAACCAAGATAATCGGTCGCTACCTGTGCTTCGTTGAAAGCAAACAGCACGTGTGATGTATCCAGCGCTGGCAGCTCTTTCACCGCAACAGGCGTTTTGCTCAGGCACACATCCTTGCTGGTGATGGTATCTGCATTGCCATCGGCAGTAGTGAAAGATACCTTGTTGTAATCTGCTTTGCTGCCGGTGATCAGCAGGCCACCGCCAGGAGCCGTTTGGAAGGTATAGCTACCGGTTGCATCAGTGATCAGTGTACCGATGGACTTGCCACTGGCATCCTGTGCTTCCAGGCTAACACCTGCGAGCGGCGTATTGCCGGCGCAGTCTACTACCTTACCGGTATAGTATTGTTGATAGGTCTTCTGTACGCTGAACAATTCCAGGCAGCAGAGGGAAGAACGGTCACTGCTGATCCAGGCATTCTCCAGTAAACGTTTGCCTTTGCTTACAAAGTAGATATCGTCTTTGATGGAGTTGATGGGAGCGCCCAGGTTCTCAGGAGCACCAAAGCTGCTGCCGATGGTACCTTTTGCGGCATACAGGTCAAATCCACCCATGCCGGTCAGTCCGTTGGAGGCAAATACCAGCGATTGCGCGGCGATATGATAGAAAGGAGCTTCTTCGTCCCTGGCAGTATTGATACCAGTGCCCATGTTCACCGCTTTACCGGGCTGGCCCTTGCTGTCTAAAGGAGCATACCAGATATCGAAACCGCCCTGGCCACCAGGACGGTCGCTGGCAAACAACAGGTATTTGCCATCGTCCGTTACCTGGGGCTGACGGGTATTGGATCCTTCAACATTGATATTGGTATGGAGTAAAACGGGTACTGAATAGTTGTCGCCCTGCTTTTCACTGCTGTAAATAGCAGAGCTCTTTTTGCCTTGTGCATCTGTTTTCCATCCTGTGAGGAAAACGGTATTGCCTCCCGGTAGGAAGCTCGCCACGCCCTGCTGGTTGCCATCGGCCACCGGCATATTGAGCTTGGCAGCTTCTTCAAAGCCGCCATCCTTCAGCGCAGCGCTGTACAAGGCATTGTCGTGCGTCACTTTCTTCTTATTGCTGCTGTCGGCGCGTGTAGCGGTGAAGGCCAGGGTATTGGCGTCCAGCCAGCCGGCTGCATAGCTGGCTCCATCCTTGTTGATGTTGCCGTTGAGCTTTTCTATTTTGGTAAGGGTACTGGTATGGCTCAGCTGCTGTTGTATGAATTGCAGGTTGGCCAGTTCCTGTTTGGCCTGTTGCTGGTAAGCATCCGCCGTTGTGTATTTCGACAGGAACAGTTCCAGCTGCTGCTGCGCTTCTGCATACTTGCCGTTGGCGCGCAGGCTTACACCGTAGTAATAAGTAGCCAGCGGATAAGCCGCAGCATCTTCATCCAGCAGGGCTTTGTAATACTGCTCTGCATGGGCATAGTCATTAAGCAGGCGATAACTTTCTGCCAGTTTGTAAAGCAGCTCAGCTTTGCTGCTTTGTCCGGCGCCCGCCGTTTTCTTTTGGATCAGGTAGGGCTCATAGCCGCTGCCGGGCAGGGTTTTGCCACCCAGGTGCTTTTCATAATACTGAGCAGCAGAGTAATAATCTCCCTTGCTGTAGAA
>JBEVLT010000088.1:0-8354 GCA_040509055.1 Chitinophagaceae bacterium | reverse complement strand
GTTTATAAGGATGTACTGGGTCTACATGTATTAAGGAGTGTTATTACCGATAGCATAGGATACGCTGATATGCTGATCACTATGAACTGCTATATGCAACTGTTTGAAACAGGGTATTACCTTAAAGGAGCGGTGGGTGTAATGGTAAGTCCTCAAACGACAATGCCTTTTTGGGGCTATAATTATGTCATGTTGTTCCGGATGCTGCAGGGCCGTCCTGATTTGACAGTACGTGAGATCGGGCGATCTATATGTCTCTATTTTGCTCAGAAATATTATGAAGATCCTGTTTATTCTTTGAGGCCGGTGGTTCCCGAGGACAGGCTTACTCCCGAAGAGGTGGCTTTTTCTGCCAATGATCTTGATACATACGATCATCTGAACATAGCTTTTGACAAGGTAACAACCCTGCTAAACGACCGGTTCAGGACTCCAACGGAGCTTTGCATTGGCAGCCAACCTTTTCTGCTGGCAGATATTATAACAGCTGCAAGAGATAAGAGTTTTATGCTAAATAGACAATCGGAAATCCGGGGGATTGTTGATATCAAAACTTTCTTTGACAATGTAGGGAAAATGATGGATCATGAAGAATATGAAGATGCCGGGTACCGCGAAGTATTCAAGGCATTTGCCGATTGTAAAGCAAAGACCGTAATAGCTGCACACCAGCCCGGCAGATTGTTTGAGCCGGAGCTTGTTAGAAATTTCCTGCCTATACAAGGACCTCAGGGAGTATCTGTTTTCTTTCCGGGCCAAGGTCAGCTAGACGTGCTTACAATACTACGCCAGGAATTTGGCTTCAGTACGATAAAGGGAATGGGCACATGGAATGTGTTCCTGGATAACTTTCAGTCGTAATGAGAAGTTAGCTGCCTGCACCCCCTACCTTACCATCTTCCAGGGTAAATTCAAAATTGACCTTTACACCACGATCTCCCGGTAGCCCGAGGGGTGTTAGTTCGATACACTCGAGCGATCTGGCAATAGTAGCCCGAGAAGCAGCAGAGTCGAATTTGATATGTGCCTGTTTGTTAATGCCGTCCAGGTCAGCCTCATCCACCTGGTCATCGGCTACGATCTGTGCATTGTTGATGTTAAAGGAGATCATTACATTGACACCAGTTGCACCGTCGGATTCAAATTTTACCCTGGGGTAACTTGTTATGAACTTGATGCGATTTTTGATAGCGGCATTGATATTGACAATGGCGCCTGCTTTTAATGTTGGCATGGTTATTAATTTTTTCAAACCTACTACCTTCTTTTTTCAAAGGCAACTGTGTTTTCGCTGCTGTATAACCGTGAAAACACGGTTGCATAAAAAAAACCGCCGGACTGGGCGGTCTAAAAGATCAGATATATCTTAATTCAACACACTCTTCTCCTTCACCACCTCCACCTTTTCCTGTTCCTTGATCTTGCCCCAGCCACCCAGCACATTCCGCAGGTTATGGATGCCCTGGCGCTTCAGCAGCGATGCGGCGATCACACTGCGGTAGCCGCCGGCACAATGCACGTACAGGTTCTGGGTGTCCCCGATATTCGCCATGCTGCCGGGATCGGTCAGGTCGTTCAGCGGCAGGTTCACCGCGTCTTTCAGGTGGCCGTCGGCAAACTCTGCCGGCTTGCGCACATCCACTACGACCAGGTTCGGGTCAAAGGGAATATCCATCATCAGCTCATCGGCTTCCACGTTTATGATCAGGTCGGTTTCCTCACCACTGGCCTTCCAGGCTTCGTAGCCGCCCTCCAGGTAACCCTGCACCTTGTCCAGTCCCACACGGGCCAGCCGGATGATGCTCTCTTCTTCCTTGCCCGGTTCCGCCACCAGCAGCATTGGTACGTCAAAAGGCAGCAGGCTGCCGGCCCATTCGGCAAAGCGGCCATCCAGCCCGATGCTGACAGACCCTGGTACAAACCCCTGCGTAAAGACGGCAGAAGGGCGCGTATCGAGAATGACGGTATCCTCCGTCGCCAGGTCTTTAAACTCCTGCACCGGTAGGGGGCGCAGTCCTTTTTTCATCACTTCGTCCAGGCTGTCATAGCCTTCCTTGTTGATCTTGGCATTGATGGGAAAATATTGCGGCGGCGGCGGAATATTATCGGTAACCGCCTTGATGAATTCTTCCTTCGACGCGGCCTTCAGCGCATAGTTGAACTGTTTCTCCTGGCCGATGGTGCTGTCGGTGTCCGGCCCGATGTTCTTGCCGCAGGAACTGCCGGGGCCGTGGGCAGGATACACGATGACGTCGTCGGCCAGCGGCACTATTTTCGTCTGCAGGCTTTCATACAGCATGCCTGCCAGGTCACGGGTAGTGATTTCGGTACCTTTCTGGGCCAGGTCAGGACGGCCTACATCGCCCACGAACAGGGTATCACCGGTGAAGAGGCAATGGTCTTTGCCGGATTCGTCTTTCAACAAATAGCAGGAAGATTCCAGCGTGTGTCCCGGTGTATGCAGCACTTCAATGGTCAGGTCGCCCACACGGAATGTTTCCCCATCTTTGGCAATATGCGCTTCGAACTTTGTGTCTGTCTGCGGGCCATAGACGATCGGGGCGCCTGTCGCTTTGGCCAGGTCCAGGTGGCCGCTCACGAAGTCGGCGTGAAAATGCGTCTCGAAGATATATTTGATGGTCGTGTTCCGCTCTTTGGCCAGCTCCAGGTAAACGTCGATATCGCGCAGCGGATCTACGATGGCAGCTTCCCCGTTGCTTTCTATGTAATACGCGGCCTCGCTGAGGCAGCCTGTATATAATTGTTTAATAAACATAGCTTCCATTTGATCTGCAAAATTACAGAATAAAAAAAGGAAGCCCGCTGGCTTCCCGGAAAGAGTTGATATGATTTTCCTCAGTTCAGCAGCGATTCGACAAACTGGTTCAGCTCTTCGATACGACTGGTGTTCACCGTATAATAAATGAACTTGCCATCTCTTTCTGTTTTCACAAATCCCGCTTTGCGAAGGATGGCCAGGTGTTGCGAGGCAACGGACTGTTCCAGCCGTAATTTCACATAGATCTCTGTCACGGTGATCCTGCCTTGTTCATCGATCAGCTTGAGTATCTGCTGCCGGAGCTTGTGATTGATGGCCCTCAGGATCAGGGAGGCCTTTTTGACATTCAGCAAATCCACCTTAAGGGGGGATGTGCCGTTTTCCGGCGAAGTGTTTAATGTTAGCGAATAATTATTCATAGTTATGACCGGTTAAAAACTAAACTGCAAAGTTAAAAAATGTATGACTATTTTTTGAAATTTAAATGTTAATAGCGCTGTTTTCATTGCTGAATTATACCCGTGCTGTGGTATAAAATTCTTTGAGGTAAAGCGGTTCCGAATAAGCCAGGCCGGCGAATTTTTCCTGCCTGTAATACTGTTCCGACAAAACAGCCAGTTCGGAAGCAGACGCCTTCCTGTCGCTGAATTTTGCATTAGGATGATGAAGGACCGGTTTCAATTTCAGACTGCCATTACCCGAAAAAACGATTGTTTTCGTTGCCAGCAGTTCATCAAACGCCGGCCCGGTGATGAGCATGGCAGTGGGCCCGATAACCGGTACCAGGTTCCTGTCGTAGACCGCGGTAAATACTTCCATTCGCCTGGCATCGATCAGGGGACAAAGCAGGTCAGCCTCCTCTTCTTTGACGGCAGAAGCCATCATTTCCAGCGTATTGACGGCGATCAGCGGGATGCTCAATGAAAAACAAAGCCCCTTTGCCGCAGACAATCCGATCCGCAATCCTGTATAAGAGCCGGGTCCGATAGTGACCGCTACTGCCTGCAACGCCGCCAGCTTCATTCCTGCGCCGGCAATCATGTTTTGTATGGCCGGATGCAGCCAGGCTGCCTGGTCCTGCTGAACTTCGTTGCTATCGTATCCAATGGAATGACCGTCCTGCGACAGGCAAACCGATGCTGTATCAACTGAAGTGTCAATATTGAGAATGGTCGCCATAATTATACCAGAATTTTTTCCCCAAGCAGCGCAGCAGGTGTATAACGTTCCTGTTTCTTACTCAATGCTTCCAGCAATAAGAAAACCCGCTGCAGGCCGATCTTTCGTCCCCATTCGAACGGACCGTATGGGTAATTTGTTCCCATTTTCATAGCCGTATCGATCGCTTCCTCATCGCTTACGCCCTCTTCGAGTGCCAGCCAGGCTTCGTTGATGATGGAAGCCACTACCCGCGGCGTAATGAATCCCGGGATATCGGGTATCCATTCGATTTTCCTGCCCAGGATGCCAAACAGCTCTTCAGCCCTGGCTTTAAGCGCTGCGTCGGTACAGGCCGCTTCCACCACCGGTCGTTTCAGAAAGGTCTTCCACCCGTTGATGCGGATAAAGTTTTCACCGATATCGGCAAGCGTAGTCAAAACAGAATTAATCATAACAACCGGGACCCGGATTTGTTCAAACCATTGTATCCTTTCCGGTGTATTTTCAAACAGCAGATCGATGCAGACCTCCGTGTCCGGGTGCACCGGAGCTGTACCGGGCGCCGTCAGCCATTGGTATTGTACCCCGGCTGCGGCCGGCAGCGCCAGCCATTCTTCCCGTGAGGCATCATCAGCCAGTAGCAGTACCTTCATTTGCAATTTTTTGCAAAGAAAGAGCATAAAACTATATTCGTTGCCTCATTTCTAAATCTCACTGATGAATAAACAGATTATCAATACAACGGACGCGCCGGCGCCGATCGGGCCTTACAACCAGGGTGTGCTGGCGGGCGATACACTTTATATTTCCGGCCAGATCTGCATCGACCCGCGCACCGGCGAGCTGAAGAACAAGGATGTGCAGGAAGAAACGCACCAGGCCATGCAAAACCTGAAGTCCATTTTGCGGGAAGCCGGGATGGATTTTGCCAACGTGGCAAAGACCACCATTTTCATTACCGATATGCACCGCTTTGCCGAGATCAACGAAGTGTACGGTAAATACTTCAGCGGAGATCAGTCCGGTTTTCCCGCCCGCGAGACCGTGCAGGTATCGGCGCTGCCCAAGTTCGTAAACGTGGAAATAAGCATGATCGCAGTAAAATAACCGGCCTGCGGTGAATTGCTGCTGTCTGCCGGCAGCTCCATTTATGCGACGATTCTTCCGATCGATATTGCTGCGCCCGGTGCTATGGGGCACCCGCAAATTTTCTTCCCGGCCTGAACGGAAACGGATATTTACAGCGCTCGACAAGCTGTACCAGGATATTCACGACCAACCGGGTAAGAAGGGAACGATACTGCCTTTTGACTTACCGACAGGTAAGTTCATTATCTTTTCCGATCAGCACAAAGGGGCCAGGAACGGCGCCGATGATTTCGCCGGGGCAGAGCCCAACTACCTTGCCGCACTGGATCACTACAGCAGCCAGGGTTTCTGCCTGGTATGCCTGGGCGATAGCGAAGAACTATGGGAAAACAGCCTGGCCAGGGTGAAGGCATGCAACCGCAACACCTTTGAAGCCGAGAAGAAATTTATTGAGAAAAAAGCATTTGTCAAGATCATCGGCAACCATGACCTGTACTGGGGCAACGATCCTTTTGCCGGCTCACAGCTCAAAGAGATCTATGGCGAAGAAGTAAAAGTATACGAAGCGGTGGTGCTGGCAGCCGCTGTCGGGGATCGGACACTGCGTATCTTTTGCGCACATGGCCACCAGGGCGATGCACAAAGCGACGGCAACTGGTTCAGCAAGTTTTTTGTAGCCCGCATCTGGGCGCCGCTGCAGGCCTGGCTGTACATCAATCCGAATACACCGGCGTACAACAACGAGAAAAAGACACTGCACAACGAGATCATGTACGAATGGTCGTCCCTGCGCAAAGATGCGCTGCTCATTACCGGGCATACGCATCAGCCGGTATTCGGGTCGCTCACGCATATAGAACGGCTGTACAAACGGCTGCAGGTGGCCGAGGCTGGCAAGGATGAGGCTGCCACTGCCGAAGTGAACCGCGAGATCAGCAAAACGGAGAGACGCTTTGCTGCCATTGCGGTGGATTACCTGACCATGAAGCCGACCTATTTCAACAGCGGCTGTTGCTGTTTTTCCGACGGGGATATTACAGGCATCGAAATAGCCGATGGCTGCATCCGGCTGGTGAAATGGACGATGGCCGGCAGCCGGCAGCCGCACCGCCAGCTGCTGGAAGAAGCACCCCTGCAGGAACTAATGACCCGGCTATAGTTTGTTGCATAAAAAAAGCGGGTGACGATCATGGATCATCACCCGCTGCTCAAAAGATATAGTCGTCAGAATGCCTTTTTCCAGCTATTGTTGTCGCGGTTCCAGTCCGGCAGTTTTTTGTCAGGGTCCAGTACCACTTCTTTGATATCGCTGGTGGTGGCCACGCCAAAGGTCCATTGCGGGCCGCGCTGCCATACTTCCACCGGCAGGTTGATCCGGTGTTCCCTGCCATTGGTTTCTTTTACCAGCACGGTCACGGGCATCGGCATTTGCTCCAGGTTCTCCAGCGTTATTTCTGCGCCGTTCTCCGGGTTGTTCTTTACGTATTTCACTTCCTTCACCGATTGGTCCAGGCGCCAGTTATTCAGTACCCAGGCGCGCCAGAACCAGCCCAGGTCTTCCCCGGCCACGTTTTCCATGGTATGGAAGAAATCCCATGGCGTAGGATGTTTGAATGCCCAGCGGCGCACGTATTCACGGAAAGCGGCATCGAAGCGATCGGCGCCTACCATATCACGCAGCGCATTCAGCATTTGGGATGGCTTCAGGTAAGCGGCCACGCCCAGGTTATCCTGCTGGATTACGTCGGGAGTGTTGTAAAGCCCGTCAGACTTATCGCCATATACGTACTTGATCATCACCGGCGAGCCGGGATCGCTGAAGAAATTATGTTCCCTGAACTCGCCTTTGTTGAAGGCTTCGGTAGAAAAATCATTGATGAACGTATTGAAGCCTTCGTCCATCCAGGCATACTTCCGCTCGTTGCTGCCCACGATCATCGGGAACCAGGTATGGCCAAACTCATGGTCCGTCACGCCCCACAGCCCGGTGCCGGTAGCCGAGTAGCTGCAGAAAACGATGCCGGGATATTCCATGCCGCCTACGATACCGGCTACGTTCACGGCAGCCGGGTAGGGATATTCGAACCATTTGGTGGAATAGTGCTCGATAGAGCCTTTGACCATCTCGGTAGAGCGGCGCCAGTCATTTCCTTTTTTATCCTTTGTGCTTTCCAGCGGGTAAGCGCTCAGCGCCAGCGATTTTTTGCCGCTCGGCAGGTTGATCCGGGCGCCATCGAGAATGAAAGCGCGGGAGGCGGCCCAGGCTACGTCGCGGGTATTCTGAATTTTGAATTTCCAGGTAGTGGTCGCTTTGGGCAGGGCGGTTTTGGCAGTAATATCGCTTTCGCTGCGGATCGTTACTGTTTTATCGCTGTTTCTCGCTTCATTGTATTTTTTCAGTTGATCGGCTGTAAAGCATTCCTGCGGATTGAGCAACTCGCCAGAGCCTACTACCGCCAGGCCTGACGGAGCTGTAACGGTATATTCAATATCGCCATACTCGAGGTAAAACTCGCCGGCGCCGAGATAGGGCAGCACGTTCCATCCCTGTATATCGTCATACACGCACAGGCGGGGAAACCATTGCGCGATCTCGTATACCCAGCCGTTTTTGGTATTGAGCCGGCCCATCCGGTCGGTACCGTATTCAGGCACTTCAAAAGCAAAGGAGATCGACAATTTTATTTTGCCACCGGCGGATTTCAGGGCATCCTGCAGCCATACCTGCATGCGTGTGTCGGTAATGGTGTGGCTGGCGGTGTATTTCCTGCCGTTGTATTCGGCTGCAACGGATTGAATCTTGTACCCTTCGGTAAATTTTGCATTGGCCCAGCGGCCGCCTGTTTCCGTAGTGGTAGCAGAGCCGCGGGATTCTTTCTGGTAAATATTCTGGTCCAGTTGCAGCCACAGGAACCGCAGGTTGTCCGGGCTGTTGTTGGTGTAGGTGATCTCCACCGTGCCGCTGATGCCATGGGTGGCCGTATCAAGCGTGCAGCTGATCTTGTAGTCGGCCCGGTTTTGCCAGTATTTGGAACCCGGTTCGCCGCTGGCGCTGCGGAAATCATTGCCCGGATAAGGGTAAAACTGCGGGTCGAAAGCTGCTTTGGCATCGTACTTCGACTGGCCAAAGGAGATAACGGCGATAAAAACGAAAAGAACGCCGAGAACTGGTTTCTTCATGATGAGAATGAATTTGGTAAAAGGAAGCCGCAAATTAACGCAATTGGAGACAAAGCCTGTGCCGCCTGTACCGGATTTGGCAATATTTATAGAAATGCAGAAGTCTTACTGAAACAGGGTTTCGGCCACCGCTACGCTCTCCGTC
>JBEVLT010000087.1:0-4649 GCA_040509055.1 Chitinophagaceae bacterium | reverse complement strand
GATAATGCGTACGGTTAGCTTCTCATTCTGATCCGGACAATGTTCATGTCATTGGTGATATAGAGCGTCTTTTCATCCGGCGACAGGGCACAGTTGGAAGCCGCTTCCGGCAATTTTATTTTCCCCAGCAGCTTTCCTTCCCTGCTGAAGATCCAGATGCCACCCGGCCCGCTGGCAAATATAGTCCCGCTTTTGTCTACTTTCAATCCGTCCGGCAGGCCTTTTACTCCTTTTTGTCCGGCGGCACTGTAAAAGATCGTCCCGTTGCGCAGGGAATCCCCGTCTACCTCATAGCTGTACCAGTATGGTTTTTCCGGGTCCGAATTGGCAACGATCAGCTTTTTTTCACCGGGCAGGAAGGCGATACCATTGGGCCGTGTCAGCGAATCGGTCAGCAATAGCACGGTACCGTCTGTTTTCACTTTGTACACCCCCTGGAAAGGAGTTTCTTTTTTCGGGTCGTCCATTTGCTTTTCCAGCCCATATGGCGGATCGGTAAAAAACAGTTCACCGGCGCTGTTGTATACGGCATCATTCGGACTGTTGAAACGCTGGCCCTTGTACCGGCCGGCAAGAGTGACATAGCCCGGCGCGGGCTGACCAATAGGTGCATCCATCCTGGCCATTTGCCGGTTGCCGCACTGGCACAGCACCAGGCGGCCCTGCTGGTCCAGCAGCAGCCCGTTCGATCCCATCTCGCCTCCGCGTTTTGCCGTATCCGTATAGCCTGAGGGCGTCAGGTATACTTCCTTTCCTTTTTCTTCAGTCCATTTAAACACGGTATCACGCGGCACATCGGAGAACAAAAGCATTCCCTGGCTTTCCACCCATACGGGGCCCTCGCTCCAGTCAAAACCCGTTGCAATGATCTCAGCTTTGGCATCCGCCGAAATGATCGCATCCAGCGCCGGATCGATCCGCTCGATGCTGCCGGTGGCAGGATAAGCTGCTGTTTGCGATTGCTTTGTTTGTTGATTGCAGCTCAGCAGAAACGCAAAACATCCAATTGTCAGGAAATATTTCATGTTGGTTGTTTCAATGAGTATTGAGCGTTGAGCGTTGGGCATTGAGCGTTTTCTTTTTTATAAATAACATTCAACAATCAACAAAACAATATCCAATTTCAATCCATAAAACCGATAAGGTTACTATTTAGATCAGCCACCGGCTTTCAGGGTAACCTTACAGGTCTATACTCTCAATGCAGATCTCTTGTCACGTCCGCTCCTGATCCGCCGCGCAGCACGTCCAGGTCGGCGCCCAGATGCGCCTGCTGCACATGATCGATATAGAACTTCACATAGCCTCTTGTGGTGGCAGGATCCGGCGCTTTCCATCGTGCCCTTCGCTGCTGCAGCTCTTCGTCGCTTACATCGAGGTGCAGCCGGCGGTTTTCTACGTCCAGTTCGATCATGTCTCCATTCTGCACCAGTGCCAGCGTGCCGCCGATGGCCGACTCCGGCGATACATGCAGCACCACCGTACCGGCGGCCGTGCCGCTCATCCGTCCATCCGATATCCGGATCATGTCTTTTATACCCCGTTTCAGTAATTTATCAGGGAGGTCCACGTTCCCCACTTCCGGCATACCGGGATAGCCGACAGGACCCACTCCTTTCAATACGATCACGCAATGTTCATCGATATCCAGTGCAGGATCGTCGATGCGGTGATGGTAATCTTCCATGGTTTCAAATACCACGGCGCGGCCCCGGTGCTTCATCAGCGCCTTTGATGCGGCAGACGGCTTGATAATAGCCCCCTGCTCGCACAAGTTTCCTTTCAGCACGGCAATGCCTGCCTCGGGCTGCAAAGGCTGTTCAAGGGCTGCGATCACATCGGTATTATAGCAGGCCGGGTTGCTGTTATTGTCACCGATCGTTTTCCCGTTTACCGTAATGGCATCATTGTGCAGGTATTGTTTGAGCTGGCTGATCACCACCGGCAGGCCCCCTGCATAATAAAAGTCTTCCATCAGGTATTTGCCCGATGGTTTTAAGTTTACGAGCAACGGTATTTTACTGCCGATGCGGTCAAAATCTTCCAGGTTTAATTCCACACCGATGCGTCCGGCGATGGCGAGTAAATGGATCAGGAAATTGGTAGATCCGCCCACCCCTGCATTGACGACAATCGAATTTTCAAACGCTTCCCGTGTCAGGATCTTCGACAGCTTCAGGTCTTCCTTTACCATTTCCACGATCCTTCGCCCGGACAGCTGCGCCAGCACTTTTTTCCGTGAGTCCACGGCCGGTATGGCCGCCGCGCCCGGCAACGTCAGCCCCAATGCTTCCACCATGCAGGCCATGGTAGAAGCGGTCCCCATCGTCATGCAATGCCCCTGGCTGCGCGCCACTCCGATCTCCACTTCACGAATATCTTCTTCGGTGTATTGCTCCACCGATTGCTTCTCCTTGATCAGCCAGTTGAAAGAGCCCGACCCGATACATTCGCCACGAAAACGGCCGTTGAGCATCGGTCCGCCCGGCACTACGATCGTCGGCAGGTCTACGCTGCAGGCGCCCATCACGGTAGAAGGCGTGGTCTTATCACAACCGGTCAGCAATACCACCCCGTCGATCGGGTTGGCACGGATCGTTTCTTCCACATCCATGCTGGCCAGGTTGCGGAACAACATGGTGGTCGGCCGCATCAATGTTTCGCCGAGGGATGTAACCGGGAACTCGACCGGGAAGCCGCCGGCTTCCACCACACCACGTTTGACGATCTCGGCAAAATCGCGCAGGTGCCCGTTGCAGGGCGTAAGCTCGGACCAGGTGTTGCAGATCCCGATTACCGGCCTGCCCGTGAAATAATCATCCGGGTAGCCCTGGTTGCGCATCCACGACCGGTGCACAAATCCCATTTTATCGGATTTGCCAAACCAGTCATAGCTCCTTAATTTCTTCTTTTCCATCAGTATGCTGTTTGATGCTCCGTACAGGCTGTAACTTGCTGGCAGCGCAGGATAAAAGTGCGCATATTCAAGACTTTTTACCTCGTCGACATCGATCAAAGCGATCGTTGTAAATATAGCCGAAACGCCTTAAACAATCAGCCCGGCAGTACAGGATGATTTTTTCCCTATGCAAGAAATGACCACGGAGCATTTGCATAAAGAAAGACCTGATGTAAAAACAAAAGGTCTTGTTGAAAAAAAACACTGCTGCTATAAATTCTTTATGGTTTGTCCCACCACACCCTGGTGCTTAATTTATCTGCTCCCTGCACCGCGATCGCGGCGTTCATGTTGTCTGTGTTCACAGACAGCTCCGAAGAGGGATACGTGAGTCGCCGGATAAATGTTCCGGCCGGTATATCTACCGACGCAAACGGATTGGGCGCCAATGCCGGGAAACCGCTTCTCCTGAAATTGGCAAAGGCTTCCGGCCCGTTCAGGAAAGAAGATATCCAGTACTGCGTATTGATCTGCTGCAGCTCCGTACCGGAAACAAGCGGGTTGGCCGCCACATAGGTATCCCTGGCGCCGGCAGCAACGGCCGAACCGGGATCATAGGTGGCCAGCTGGTCCATATGTGCTTTTATGCCATCAGCAAAATACTGGGCGGCCGTACCTGTGGTGATCCATCCCCTGAACCGTGCTTCGGCCAGCAGCAGCAGCGATTGCGAAGCCGTAACATAAAATACAGGAGCCGATGCCTTGGCCATCCTTCGCCGGTCTACCTGCGAATAGGCGTAAAAGGTCTGCCCGGCGCCCAGGTCGGCCGTTGCCCGCGGGGCAATGGTGGTATTGTCATACCCCAGCGGCATGCCGATCTGGTCGGCCGCGTTGGTAGAACCGACGGCCGGAGTTTGCCCGTTGCCGGAAGTAGCGCCGATATAGCGGATCGCGATCGCGGACAGGCGGGGGTCGTTCGTGCTTTTCAGGTGATCGACAAAAGGTTTGGTCATATAAAAATTGGCGGCCTCGCTCCCGTTCAGCGTATTGCCGATGGGCTGCGGGAAGTTGCCGTCATGACGCATATACGCATTGTCGGCATTGCTGGTGATCACGCCGCCTGCAAAGGCGGCCTGCACCGTGGACTGTGCTTTTGCCGCATCGACCTTGCTCAGCCGCATGCCGGCTCTCAGCAGCAGCGAGTAGGCAAACTTTTTCCACTTTGCTACATCACCCGCATACAGCACATCGGAAGCTTCTACCGGGGCAGCCGTGCTTAACGCAGCAGCGGCTTCCGTCAATTCCTGGATGAGCCTGGGATAAATATCCTGCTGGGCATCATATTTCGGGAAAAAGATATTGTCCGAGTACCCGGCGCCGCCTTCGGTATACGGTATGCTGCCATACTCATCGGTCAGCACCATGAAGGTATAAGCCTGGAAGATCCGGGCCATGTTGTAAAGATTACTTCGTGTGGACACACCTTTTGTAGCCACGATCACATCATGTGTGTTCTTGATGACGCCCTGGTAGTAAGCTACCCAGAGCGGAGGCGTGGTAACATCCTTGCTGTCTGCATTGAAATTGGCGCCGGTGAGCACCCCGCCGTTTGGCGAGATCATTTGCTGCACAATGCCGATATCAAACACAAGCGATTTGACAGGAAAGGAAGCATTGATAACGGCCTGATTGAGCACCAACGCCGGATCGATGGAAGTAGGATTGGTCTTGTTTTTATTCAACCCCTCCA
>JBEVLT010000086.1:0-3311 GCA_040509055.1 Chitinophagaceae bacterium | reverse complement strand
ACCCTTGACTCCGTTTTCCCTCTGTCGCCGCCTTCAACTCTTAGTTTATCCACATTGTACCCACAGCTTTGCACCTCTCCTGTGTATAAATGGTGTATGCCCGGACCTGCTTTTGCCCGGGTTTCGCTTATATTCGCCGCCTGACTTAAAACCTGGAAATACAGTGAGACTAAAGAGCTTAGAAATCAAGGGATTCAAGAGTTTTGCGGACAAGACGATCGTCAATTTTGACGACAACATCACCGGCATCGTAGGGCCCAACGGCTGCGGCAAGAGCAATATCGTGGACAGCATCCGCTGGGTGATCGGCGAACAGAAGATCAGCCACCTGCGCTCCGAAAACCTGGACAGCCTGGTCTTCAACGGGTCCAAAACCCGCAGCGCCAGCGGCCTGGCCGAAGTGAGCCTGACCTTTGAGAACACCAAAAACCTGCTGCCCACCGAGTTCAGCACCGTGACCGTAACCCGCAAATTTTACAAAAGCGGCGAAAGCGAATACCGCCTCAATGACGTGCAGTGCCGCCTGAAGGATATCCAGAACCTCTTCATGGATACCGGCATCAGCACCGATAGCTATGCCATCATCGAGCTGGGCATGGTGGACGACCTGATCAAGGACAAGGAAAACAGCCGCCGCCGCATGCTGGAGCAGGCCGCCGGCATCAGCATCTACAAAACCCGCAAGAAAGAAGCAAAGCAAAAGCTGGACGCTACCGAGCAGGACCTGGCCCGCATCGAAGACCTGCTCTTCGAGATCAACAACCAGCTGAAAGCCCTGGAAAGCCAGGCCAAAAAGGCGGAGAAATACCACGAGATAAAAAAAGAATACCGCGAGATCAGCATCGAGCTGGCCAAAGCGGCGCTGGAAGGCTTCAACCTGACCTACAAGGAGCTGAACGAGCAGCACGAGACCGAGACCGATAAGAAGCTGCGGATGGAAGCGGAGATCGCTACCGAAGAAGCGGCGCTGGAGCAGGAAAAAGTAGGCTTCATCGAAAAAGAACGTCAGCTGCAAAGCCTGCAGCATGCCTATAACGAATTGGTGCAGCAGGTGCGCACCAAGGAAAACCAGAAGAACCTGGCGGCCCAGCGGCTGGAGCACCTGAAGGAAAAAGAGACCAGCCTGCAAGCCTTTCTCCAAAAAGCAGAAGGCCAGCTGAAAGGCATCGACGAGAGCATCGGCTTTACCACCCTGCAGCTGGAAGAAGAGCAGAACGGGCTGGAAGGACTGAGCGAACAATTACAACAATTACAGAATGAAGCGGCCCGCAAGCGCGAGGTGCTGGACGAAAAACGCCGCACGCTCGATAGCCTGCGCGCCGAACACCAGCAGGTGCAGCGCAACCAGTTTGACGCCGAAAAGAAAGTGGCCGTGGCCGATACCTCGGTGCAGAACCTGCAGCGCCTGATCGGCCAGATAGAGGAAGAGCGCAGGCAGCGCGACGAGCAGCGGCACCAGCTGGACCACGAACGGATATTGAAGGAAAAAGAGCTCGACATCAAAAAAACCGACCTGGAACAGCTGCAGCAGCACCAGGAATATACCAAAGAACAGATACTGCAGACGCAGGGCATCGTGGAGAACCTGCGCAACGAGCTGGCCGGGGAGAACCGCAAGCTGGACTCCAAGAAGAACGAGCACGACCTGCTGAAAAGCATGATCGACTCCATGGAAGGCTACCCGGACAGCGTAAAATTCCTGCACAACAATACCAACTGGAGCCACCAGTCGCCCATCCTCTCCGATGTGCTGTATGTGAAAGAAGAATTCCGCACCGCGCTGGAAAACGTGCTGGAACCCTACCTGGGCTACTACGTGGTAAACAACCTGCAGGAAGGCCTGCAGGCCGTGCGCCTGCTGGACGAGAACAAGAAAGGCAAGGCCAATTTCTTCCTGCTGGACAAGCTGAACGAGAACGGCGGCGCTCCATGGCAGGCAGGAGCTACGGAAGACACCGACTTCAACAAGCAGTTCAACATAGCCGATGAGACGCTGACCGGCGAGAACGTGCTGCCGTCCGGCCTGCGCGAAGAAAACGAGCTGGCCCCGCATCCCTACACCCATCGCCCCCACCGCCTGGAAGGGGCCATCCCCGCGCTGAGCGTGGTGGAAGTGGACGAGCGCTATCAAAAGCTGGCCGGGCACCTGCTGGCCAACGTGTTCATCGCCGACAACGAAGACGCCCTGCAAAACAGCAACGGCTTCGTGGTGATCGAAAAGAACGGCAAGTACGTAAAAGGCAAATACTCACTCACCGGCGGCAGCGTAGGCATGATCGAGGGCAAGAAGATCGGCCGGGCCAAGAACCTGGAAAAGCTGCAGGAAGTGATCGCCGCCCAGGACAAAGTGGTGGAAAACCTGCGCAGCCAGATACAGGCCCGCCACAACGAGGTGATCGCCTTCAACGAAGACCTGCGCGAATCGGCCGTACGCGAAACGGAACGCGAGATACAGCAGCTGACCAACCAGGTATTTTCCCTGCACAACAAGCTGGAAAACCTGCACTCCATGCAGACCAGCAGCCAGCACCGCCTGGAAGAGCTGACCGCCCAGGTGCACCAGACGCAGCACTCCGTGGAAGGCGTGCGCAACCAGCTGGCCGAGTACAGCGAGCAGCTGCAGATGAACGCTTCCAAACTGGCGGAAGCCGACGAAGCCTTCAAACTGGCCGAAACGGACTACAGCGAAGCCACCCGGCAGTACAACGAGTTCAACCTGAGCGTGACCAAGCAGCAGAGCAAGATCAACTCGCTGAAGCAGGAGCTGGAGTTCAAGACCAACCAGCTAAACGACCTGCAGCAGCAGATAGAGAACAATACCACGCAGCTGGCCGAAACGAGCCACAACATCGAAAAGTCGGCCCAATCCCTCTTCGACATAGAAGAAGGCATGGTGACGCTGATGCGCAGCCGCGAGGAGGAAGAGCACCGGCTGAACGAAGCCGACCAGGCCTACTACAACCTGCGCAACCAGCTGGGCGAAAAAGAAAGCGAGCTGCGCCACAAGGTGAAGGAAAGGGAGCAGGTGGAGCACATGCTGGCCGCCATCAAGGACAAGCTGAACGAGCTGCGGCTGCAGCTGGCCGGCACCAAGGAGCGGCTGGACGTGGAATTCCGCATCAAGCTGGAAGACATCCTGGACCAGGCCCGCAGCACCGAAACTACCCTGGAAGAGCTGCAGGAAAAAGCCGACCGCATGAAAAAGCGGCTGGACAACCTGGGCGAGGTGAACCCCACCGCCATCGAAGCCTTTACCGAAATGAAGAAGCGCTACGAGTTCATCGTAGAGCAGAAGAACGACCTGGTGAATG
>JBEVLT010000085.1:0-3856 GCA_040509055.1 Chitinophagaceae bacterium | reverse complement strand
GTAAACGTTGCCCTCTTCTTTCGAAGAAGGTCTGATGTCTGATTGAACTTAATCCAGCTTTTGCCGGTCGTACATTTTTTTGAACAGCCCATCCCGGCCGGTCAGCGTGGCAAAGTTTCCTTCTTCAGCGATCCTGCCTTCGTGCATCACATAAATGTAATCGGCCAGCTTGATATTATAAAGCCGGTGGGAGATCAGGACGATCATCTTTTCTTTGGACAGTTCTTTCAGGTGGCGAAACAGGTCGTACTCCGCGATGGCATCGATCGCGCTGGTAGGTTCGTCCAATACCACCAGTTGCGCGGAGTTGTAAAATGCCCTGGCCAGCGCCAGCTTCTGCCATTGGCCGCCGCTGAGCTGGATGCTGTGCTTGAAGGTGCGGCCGAGCCGGGTCTGGTAACCATGGGCCAGCCGGGTGATAAAGGAATGCGCACCGGAAAGGCGGCCGGCCTGTTCGATAGCCTCGCTGGTTTTTTCTTTTGCCGATCCGAGGGCGATATTTTCCTCCACGGTCAGCAGGTATTTTTCAAAGTCCTGGAACAGGAAAACCGTTTGTTCGCGGAAGGCTGGTGTGGCAATATCGTCAATAGCCGTATCGTCGATGCGGATAGCGCCCTGCTGGATGCGGTACAGGCGGGCCAGCAGCTTTACCAGCGTCGATTTGCCCGACCCGTTCTCGCCCACGATCGCGATCATGCTGCCAGGCCGGCAACGGATGTTGATTTGATCCAGCACCTGTACGCTCGTGCCGGGATAGGAAAACGAAAGGTCCTGTATGGTTAGTCCTTCTTTGGGTTGGGGAAACGCCAGCCCGGGCGATGAAGCCCTGCTGAACGGGATATCGATAAAGCTGAACAGGTCGCGTAAAAAGAGCCGCTGCTGGAAAAGTTGTACTACCGACTGCAGAAAGGTCTTGGCAGCGCCCTGCAGGCGCTGGAATCCCTGCAGGTATACCACGAATACGCCTGCGGTCATGGCGCCCTCCCAGGTACTGCGGGCCATCATAAAAAAGATGACGGCTACCACCACTACTTCCAGCGCTTCGGCCAGCAGGCTGAAGAATGTGAGCCGGGCGTTCAGGTCTTTTTTCCCTTTGAAGATGACGGCCCTGATGGAACGGAATTTCCGGATAAAAGAAGGGCCATAGCCCAGTGTCCGCACTTCCTTGGCGGAGCTGATGCCGGTCAGCACCTGGTGCAGGTAGTTGGACTCCCGCTCCATGGTGACAAACTTTTTTTCCAGGCCGTACAGCCGGTGGGCATAGTACCACTTCACCGCGGCCAGCGGCAGCGACAGGCCCATGAAGAGCAGGGCATACACCCAGTGCATGGTCAGGAACAGGCCGGTGAGAAACACCAGGGAGAAGCTGCTTAGCAGCAGTGCGTTGAAGTTGGCCAGCAGCTGGGTGACGCGGTGCAGCGATTGCTGCTGCGCCAGGTGCAGGGTATCATGATAGGCCGGGTTTTCATAATACTCCATGTCTACTTCAATGGCTTTGTTCAGTACCAGTTCGGACATGTAGTCGGTGAGCTTCTGCTGGTACACCGTGGTGATATAGGTAGCATACTGGCCGGCCAGCGCAATCAGCAATTGCACAATGCTGAACCCGATGATCACCGGGACCACCTGGCTGAAATCGGCCTTTGGCTCCTGCACCACGATCTCCACCAGCAGGCGGAGAAAATGCAGCGAGGCCACGGGCAGGAATGCCTGGATCAGCAGCACGAACAAATTCAAACCGGCTGTGCGCGGGCTGGCGCTGAATACCAGGCGCAGCGCCCTGCCCAGGTCCTTTTTGAAATGGCCGAGATTGAACGTTTGTTTTTTCACGATTCCAGACGTTTGTTTTTGCGCGGTCGTATTTTTTCAAACAATAACCGGAACGGCCGCAGTATGATCAGCAGCGGTAAAAAATACCCGGGCAGCCTGAACTTATTAATGTCCATGTACGTAGGTATGAAAATATAAAGAAAACACCTTAGCAGGAACCTGCATTTTTGCCAGGCATTGTCCTGCAGCTCCAGGGAGCGCTGCAGGAATTTTTTTTCATCAAACTGCAGCCTTGGCAGCAGTACAGGATAGCGCAGCGGTGTGGCCAGGAAGGATGCGGGTACGTGTTGCGGCACACCCGGCACCTGCGAAGGTATACCTATGAGCTGCTCTGCCACGGCCAGGCCGGTCAGCAGCTTTTTGGTGCAATGGTATTGCCGGCCTACCGATAGCAGCAGCTCCGGGTCCGGCACACCGTTGTACCGTTTCAGCAGCCCGGCCATATCGGTGATGTAGCGGAACCGGATAAACATGTCCTTCACAAAATGATTGGAGGCTACGACCAGGAAGTCATAGGCGGGCTGCAGCTTGTGCATCGACAGGGCGGCGATGCGGTGCGGCTCGGTATGGGGAGCAAAAAAGGAATAGCCGGGAAAACTGCCGGCATGCCGGTCGGTCAGTGTCCAGTGGATCTCGATGGAGTAGGTGTCGCCGTTTTTATCTTCCGGCGTATCATACACGATCTCCTTGAAAAACCTTTTCTGGAACCACAGGTAGCTGCGTGGCACCGTCTGTTTGGCTGCATAGCCATTGGCGATAAAATAATCTTCGATGGCCTCCACGTCCTGCGGGGATACGAGAAAGTCGATATCCGAACTTTCCCGCAGTCCCATGTCGCCGTATGCATGGTGGGTCAGTACCACTCCCTTGTAGGGAATAAGCCGGATGCCCAGTCGGCCAAACTCGCTGATGAGCCGGGTGGTGATGGCCGACAGCTGCATGTTGCGCATGCTGGCGATCCGGTAGTCCTGCTGCAGCTTTGCAGCCAGTTGGGCACCGACCGCTATGCCATGGCGGGTAAGGATAGAATAAATAAAGGGCCTCAGGCGGTGGGCCCTGGCTATGCTATACAGGCGTTTTTCATCGGGCGGATGCTGCCGGATGAAATCCTGCACTTCTTCAGGAGTAGCTGTGGAGAAATAAAGCCTGGCCAGCAATACCAGTAAAACCTGCTCATTGGAATAAAGCTGTTTTAGTTGCTGCAACGGGAGCATAAGCGGCCAGTTTGGTTTTCTGTATCCATTCAATAATTGCCTGCATGCTTTCTTCTATGGAAGCTTCGTCGGTGCGGAGGTGCAGGTCGGGGTTTGCCGGGCGTTCGTATGGGCTGCTGATGCCGGTAAATTCTTTGATCCTGCCTTCTCTGGCCAGCTGGTAAAGGCCTTTTTTATCGCGGGCCGCGCAGGTGGCCAGGCTGGCATCTATAAACACTTCGGAAAAGTATTCTTCACCGATGATGGCGGCTGCTTCGCGTCGTCCCTGTTCAAAAGGAGAAATAAAGGACGCGATGACCACGATGCCTGCTTCGTTGAAAAGTTTGCACAGTTCGGCCACGCGGCGGATGTTTTCCTGCCGGCCTGCCGCGGAGAAGTCCAGGTCTTTGTTGATCCCCAGCCGGGTATTGTCGCCATCGATGATATAGCTGTGAATGTGCCGGGTGTACAACCACTGGTCCAGCCCGGAAGCGAGCGTGGACTTGCCAGACCCGGACAGGCCTGTGAGCCAGATGGTAAAGGCCGGGTGCCCGTTCAGTTGTTCCCGTTCAGGCCGGCGTACGGCATAGAATTGCCGGAATAAGTGTTCTGCTACCCCGGTTTTGGCATTTTCAGGATTGGCGACCGGCTGCAAACCCGTTTTTCGCAGGGTAAGGCTGTAGGCAACATAAAGTATCGTTTTGAGAAGCAATTCTGCAAGGGCTGTGCGGATACCGGCCGGCAGGCTGCCTGCGATGGCCCATACCAGCAGAAAGGTATCCAGACAGCCGGCCAGCCGCCAGGGGATGTCCTGTGTGGCTGGCCGTTTTGCA
>JBEVLT010000084.1:0-3330 GCA_040509055.1 Chitinophagaceae bacterium | reverse complement strand
TCTTCTTACCATCTTTGATCTGCCAAGATGAACAGGCCGGTGGAGCAGCAACCACTCAAAAAAACGGGCGCAACCGAAAAGCCAGACGAGTAGGAACAAAAACTATTTCCCATGTCAAACAACAGCGTTTCACTGCACAGAATGCTTAAAACAACCCCGGAAAAAGTGTACCGCGCCTTTACGGAAGCCACCGCCATCGCTTCCTGGCTGCCTCCTTACGGATTTCTTTGCACCGTTCACCAGATGAATGCAGAGACCGGCGGTACGTTCCGCATGTCGTTCCAGAATTTTTCCACCGGCAACAGTCATTCTTTCGGCGGGACATACACATCGCTTAAACCGAACGAGTACCTGCAATACACCGATAAATTTGACGACCCCAACCTGCCCGGAGAAATGACCACGACAATCTGGCTTCGGAAAACCATTGCGGGCACGGAAATAAAAATCACGCAGGAAGGCATTCCTTCGGTCATACCCGTAGAGATGTGCTATTTAGGCTGGCAGGAATCGCTGGAAAAACTGGCTAAGCTGGTAGAGCCGGAGATACCGGATGCTTAATCCCGGATTATAAAATGCCCTGGCCCTTTCCGGTTCTAAACCAATTTTACCTGTAATCCAGCAGTTATTTTATCCTGCTTTGGCCTGGAGGTTAAACGTGATACCACCGCCAGCAATATAAAACCGATGCCTGCCGCTACAATGCGTACGGGCCACCAATCAGGGTAAGGTATAAGCCGGGGAAGCCCGAAAATAGGTTCCCCGTTGCCAAACCGCAGCAGGAATGAAACGCTGAAAGCCGCGATGGAACCTGCCCTGTTGGTTTTTTTGTCGAATAATACCATTACCAATTGCGGAAAAAGGATGACAAATACCAGGTCGCTGGTAAAAAACCAAAGGGCCTGTACGCTTTTTACCTTCAGCGCCATCCAGGTGGCGGTGATTCCGAGCGTAACAACGGAAATACGAACAATCCGCTGCAATTTATCGATGGAAGCCTGGGGTGAAATAAGCCTGACATACCAATTCCAGGTAAACATGGAGCCGGCGGAAAGGATGGATGAGCTGAAGCTGGAGGTTACGGCGCCCACGATAGACACCAGGCCCAATAAGCCGACCCAATAGGGAACCAATTGCCGGAACATCAAAGGAACGGCCATGGTTGGATTGGCAAGATCGCCTTTCCAATAAACGACTGCCACAATACCGAGCAATAAAGGCGGCACGGTTAACAGGATAGTTACGATACCTGCAATGATAGATTGCTGCTTCGCGCTTTTGGGTGTCTTGCAGGAAAGCACCCGCTGAAAATAACAGTTCCATGGAATGCCTCCCAGCACCAGCATGGCACTAACATCCCACCAGGAAGCAATGCCGCCGGTGGTCCAGAAACCATTGGCAGACAGCGGGGGCACAAAACCGGCTGCCTCGCCCTTGAGCGTATGGTATTGCTCCCATGCTGCGTTCACGCCGCCCACATGCTGAAAAACAAATGGCAGCGCCACAATAAGCCCGATGGGTATCAGCAAAAGCTGGAAGGCATCCGTATAGGCAACTGCCCACATACCACCGAGCATGGTATAAAAAGTAACAATGGCCGCCGATAGCAGTATGGACGTAGTAAGGTCCATATTGAGAACCACGCCAAACGTTGCCCCTATTGCAACAAGCAATTCGGCACTCCAGAATACCTCGCCCAATAATGCAGGCAGGGAAAGTACGGCCGCCCATTTTTTGCCAAATCTTTCTTCAAACGGATCAATGAGCGTAGTATAGCCGCGCGACCGCATGATCTTTGCGAAAAAAATACCGCCAAGGATAAGGCTTAACCCGAAACCTACACCTCCCTGTACAGCCGAAGCGAGGCTGCTGAATGCGCCTTCTGCCGTCCCAAGTATATAGCCGCCATCCACCCAGGTAGCGGTCATTGTCATCACTGCAAGCAACAGGGGTACACCACGGCCGGCTAATATCATATCTGAGGCAGAACCGGTTTTCACCTTACGCGATGCCCTCCAGCCTATAAAAATAAATATGCCGTACATGGCAAGTATAAGGCACACGCCGCCCCAGTCAACGCTATTGTCCATTTTTCATAATTGAAAGTTGATAAAGAAGAAGGCAATTGATTACCCTGCTCTCCCCGGCTCATTGGATCCGGCAATTACCTACGCAGCGGGAAATTATGTTTAAACCACAAAACAGATAGCCGGCGCACAGTCTATATATCATCGTCCGTGATCGCTCTTAGCACTTTGCAGGGATTACCGGCAGCCACTACATTGGCGGGTATATTTTTAGTTACCACGCTGCCTGCACCGATCACCGTATTGTCGCCGATCGTTACGCCCGGCAATATGACCGAATTGCCCCCGATCCATACATTATTGCCGATGGTTACCGGGCGGGCATATTCCAGGGCGGCCCTGCGTCGCCCGGGGTGCAGGGCATGGTTAACCGTATAAATACTAACATTGGGCGCCAGCAGTACATCGTTCCCAAAACGTACAGGGGCCTCATCCAGAATGATGCAATTAAAATTGGAAAAAAAATTTTCGCCGAGGTGAATATTGTAGCCGTATTCTACATAAAAAGGCGATTCTATGAGAAACTTGTTTCCGGTGGTACCCACTACCTGCCTGATAAGATTTTGCCGTTCTTCGGACAACAAAGGAGATAAATTGTTGTATTGGTACATCTTTTCTTTTGCCCAATCCCTTTCCTTTACCAGTTCAGGCACATAGGCATCATACAGTTCGCCACTTGCCATTTTCTCCTTTTCTGTTTTCATTGTTGTAATATACAGCAGATAATATCGCTTTTACAACACAGGTAAATATTTTCAGGTATTTCTGTGCATCATCCCGGAATGGGCGTTGCCACCGGGATGATGGCCAGCACGCCGGCAGGGATGGACGATTGCCCAACGGATGAACAAGGGCCGGTAAGGATTTGTGTACCCGGGTCTTCCAGCTGCGTACCGATGGCAGACAGCGGATAAAGCCGGCTTTTAGCGCGGCGGCGACGGCGCCTGCGCATATCCGGTAGCATTACCGGTGTATTTAGCTGCTAGGCGGGTCAGAAGCATGCAGGATCGTAAGGGATTTATATCCAACAATTTATATTAAATTTTCGCCCCGGAGTGTATCGGAACCATACAGTTTCTGCTCGTTTCCAACGCGTACTGCGGCCCTGGTTCGTGCTCCCGGATCAATGACCCGATCAAAATAGCCGGAGCAAATTATCTTCGGCTATTCCTCCGCCAGGAAGGGCCATCCCCTATCCTGATTATTCCGGTGTAACCCCATATAGATTTATTGCCATTGAAAT
>JBEVLT010000083.1:0-6358 GCA_040509055.1 Chitinophagaceae bacterium | reverse complement strand
GTAGTTTGCCGATCAGGTTTTGCCGGATCTCGTCTTTGATGCTCCGGGAGCGGTAGCCGCTCTTTTTCAGTTCGCCGAGGGTTTGGATGTCGTTGATGTTCATCATTGTTTTTTTTCTGGTCGTGTTTTTTTATAGCCGGTCAGGCGCAGAGGCGGTAAGCCATTATTATTCTTTACAGTATCTTCTTATTCCATTTTTGATCAGGGCAGCGTTGATGTTGATGAGAAGCCCGGTGTAGTGCAGGTCATTTACCGGCAGCAACACCTGTCTGGCAAAAGCAAACCTCATAAATTCTCTCCGATAAACCAGGCCCTGACTCTTTGCGGACTTGATAAGCACAATCAACTTTCTTTACAAAGAAACTCCCCGTCGTTTGCCGGTTTGTATAGCATAACTGATTTAAAGCAGGTATATACTTCTTCCCGCCTTCCCGGCAATAGATCAATACACCGTCTTCCTTTTCCCGCTTTCAAAATCCCGGAAGATAAAAGCGCCCAGCTTATCCAGCGAGGCAAAGAAGGCTTTGCCGTTGTTGGTTTCCGTAAACTCCTGTACAAAGCGCTGCAGGTACGGGTCGGTGGCGATCATAAAGGTGGTGATCGGTATTTTCAGCTTCTTGCATTGCGCGGCCAGGTTCATGCAGCGGTTTACCACTTTGCGGTCCAGCCCGAAGCTGTTCTTGTAGTACCGCTTGCCGATCTTCAGGCAGGTAGGCTTGCCATCGGTGATCATGAAGATCTGCTTGTTGGGGTTCTTTCGCCTGCGCAGGATGTCCATGGCCAGCTCCAGACCGGCTACCGTATTGGTATGGTAAGGACCTACCTGCAGGTAGGGCAGGTCTTTGATCTCCACGGGCCAGGCATCGTTGCCAAATACCACGATGTCGAGCGTGTCCTTGGGGTAGCGGGTAGTGATCAGTTCGCTCAGCGCCATGGCTACCTTCTTGGCCGGCGTGATGCGGTCTTCGCCGTAGAGGATCATGGAGTGCGAAATGTCGATCATCAGCACCGTGCTCGTCTGCGCCTTGAAATCCGTTTCGCGGATGCTCAGGTCGTCTTCCTGCATGCGGAAGCTGTCGATGCCGTGGTTGATCTGCGCATTGCGGATGGACTCGGTAAAGTCGATCTGCTCCAGCATGTCGCCAAAGCGGAATTGCCGGCTCTCCGGGTTCAGCTCATCGCCCTGGCCGGGTTTGAAGCTGTGGTGGTCGCCTTTTTTTGTTTTTTTCAGCTTGCCGAAGATGTCTTCAAGGCTGCGCTTGCGAATGCCCTGTTCCGTTTTCGGGGTGATGCTGATCTGGCCCGGCTGGTTATCGTCGGTGAGATAGCCTTTTTCCTTCAGCTCATCGATGAAGTCGCCCATGCCGTATTCGCCATCGGTCAGCTCGTATTGCTGGTCCAGCTCGTTCAGCCACCGGAGCGTTTCGCCCACATCGCCGCTGGTATAGGTGAGCAGCTGCATGAAGATGTCGAGCAACTGCTCGAAACGGGTTTTCCCGTTTTCAGCCGGGTTGAATTTTGTAAAATGAAATCCTCGCACACAATCAGGTTTAAAGCAATTTACGATAATTATCAGGAGCCATGTACCTGTTAACAACAAACCAACCCGGCATCGGTTCAGTAAAAAAGCCCCCGCTTGCGGCAGGGGCTTTTGAAAGTCGTTCAGTCCTGTGAGTATCAGGGCTTTTGCCGGTTACTGTCGGGCTGGGTGATGATCGTGTTGCGCTGCAACTCTCCGGGCGTGGTTATCTGTGCCCCGGGTGCATAGCGCTGCTCGATGGCGGTGAGCACTTCGGCCAGCATTTCGTTGGTGCGCGACTCGGTACCTTCCAGCGAGCCGTTGTACAGCTCCGGTTTTTCAGCGTTCAGGTAGGCGTAGTACCGGCGCTGTTGCTCGATGTCTTTGCGGATGGCTGCTTTCACTTTGTCTGCCAGGGCAATATTGCCGGCTTTGTAGCAGGCTTCCAGGTACACCAGCCCGGTCAGGTTGTGGCTGTTGAAGCGGCTCACCATCGCATACGGCAGGTTGGCCGGGTCGATGCCTTGTTCCACTTTTTCCAGCAGCTTCAGGGCTTCGTCTTTTTTCCCTTCATCGGCCATATTGCCCGCCGCTTCTGCAAATACGGAGCGGATATTGAGCAGGTGACGCCTGTTTTCCTCATCGAAGTAGACACCTTTTTTACCGGCATTGCCGAAGGCAAATTTCTCCATCAGGTTCTTGTACATCACATCGCCGTTGTTGTCGCCCACCTGGGTACCCATGCCGATCCTGTATTTCCGCTGCAGGGTGTCCATGGCGTTCTCCAGCACCCAGTGCTGCTGCGGGTATTTATTAAGTACGGGTACCAGCCGGTACGCCAGGCCGTCCTTGCGCAGGTAGTTCCAGAATCCCAGCTCGCCATAGGCCGACGTAAAATAGATCGGCCGCTTCCACTGGTTGCTGGCGATGATGTTCAGGATCATCAGGTCGCTGCGCATCAGGCCGCCGTCCAGCTTGCTTTTGGGTATTTCAAAGCGCATGGGCGATACCACGCTGTCGGTGGCCGTTACGGTACCATTGGCCCGTACGGCTGCAATATCCACCGGTACGCCCAGCCGGGATACGGGGAAGATGCTGGTGCCCACGTCCCTGCCGGTTTCCGGGTCCGGGGCCGCCAGGCCCAGCCGGTTTTTCATGACATCGTAGAGATCGTAATAGGCATTCTGGTTCTGGCCGTCGGGGCGGTAGCGCATGAACTCACGGTTGTGCCCCTCGATCTGTTCAGGCGTCCAGATCACGTCGATCGGGGGCGAGTCGTTTACCTTGTAGCGAAGCTGGTTGATGTACCAGTCGATGCCCAGCAGGCTGTTGTTGATAATGCGTATGTCGGGGCGTACGCCTTCTACTTCCTGGGCATACCAGAGCGGGTAGGTATCGTTGTCGCCAAAGGTGAAAATGATGGCATTGGGCGCGCAGCTTTCCAGGTAATCTTTGGCCAGGTCGGGAGCCAGGGTTTTGCTGCTCCGGTCATGGTCATCCCATTCCTGCTGCGCCATGATGGCGGGTACCAGCAGGCAGAGCACAGCCGTGCCGATATTGAGCAGCTTCCAGTTTTGCCCCCCCGACGAGATGGCCCTGCCGAGGTAAGTGACGCCGGCTGTAACGAGGGCGAACAGGGCGGTAACGAAAATGCTGGTCAGCAGCATACCGCTGCCCGTTCCGCGCAGCGAGCTCATGAGCACCACCACAAAGGTGAGCACCGAGCCGTACAGCAGCGTTTGCTGGAAGCTTTGCCGGTCGGCCTTTTCCCTGGCCATCCGCACAAAGGCGATGACGGCCAGCCCGATCCAGATGGCAAAGGCATAGAACGAGCCTACATAAGCATAGTCGCGTTCCCTGGGCTGGTTGCCGGGCTGGTTCAGGTAGATCACTACGGCGATGCCGGTGAGGAAGAACAGCAGGAAGCTCACTACCCAGTCCTTCCGGTTGCGGAGGAACTGGTATACGCAGCCGAGGATGCCCAGTATAAAGGGCAGCATGTACAATTGATTGCGCGCTTTGTTCTGCTTCACGCTGTCCGGCAGCATATTCTGGTCGCCTAGGCGGTTGTTATCGATAAACGATATCCCGGATATCCAGTTGCCGTCCCTCGGGTTGCCCAGGCCCTGTACATCGCTTTGTTTGCCGGAGAAGTTCCACATAAAGTAGCGCCAGTACATGAGCCCCATCTGGTAGGTGAAGAACCATTCCATGTTGTCGCCATAAGTGGGCGGTTCGAAGCGGCTGCCGGAGGCGTCCTGCCCCAGGCCCAGCCATTGGGCATAGAAGCTGGCGTGCCCCTGGTCGTTGCTGGGGTCCCAGATGCGGGGAAACAGCTGCTGCTCGGAGGCGGGGTAGGAATATTCCCGGGTACGGCCGATGGCGATATAGCGGTTTTTTCCTTTTACATATTTCATTTCCCCTTCCACGATATCGTCCGGCTGTGCGGCGAAATGAGGACCATAGAGCAGGGGCGCGCTTCCGTACTGCTCGCGGCTGAGGTAGTATACGAGGTTGATCGGGTTATCGACATTGTTCATGTCGATGGTTGGGTTGGCATTGGAGCGGATGATGGACGTGAAGTACATGAAGTAGCCCAGCATCATGAACGCATAGCACCACAGGCTGAGCTTCAGCACCCGCAGCCCGCCGGGCTTCAGAAAGTATCCGGCCAGGACGCCGGCGATGGCGATCAGCAGGAATTTGCCTACCGATTTACCTGCTTCCGAATCCAGGCTTACAAAGAACGGCAGGGTGGACAGGCCCAGAAAGAGAATAAACCAGGTAATGAGTTTGGCTTTTGTAAGCTTCTTTTCGGAAAAAGTAAGCGCCCAGGCGATCAGCGCGGCCAGCGCCAGGAAGTAGATGGTGAAGCCGGAGAAGAAGCCAAGGCCTACCGAGTTGACGAAGAAAATATCAAACAGCCCCGCTGCCTTCATGGAGTACTGGATAACGCCTGCCTGTACGATACCCGTGATCAGGCAGCCGATGACGAAGGCCAGGATGCCTCCCCAGGTGGTAGCCTGGTAGCGGCGGTAGTAGTATACCATCACGATAGCCGGGATGGTCAGCAGGTTCAGGATGTGTACGCCGATGGACAGGCCCATCATAAAGAACAGGAAAATGATCCAGCGGTCGCTGCGGGCCCTTGCCCAGGGATCGTTGCCGGCCCGTTCGTCGGCATGCTCCCATTTGAGAATACACCAGAACACGAGGGCGGTAAAGAAGGACGACAGGGCGTACACCTCGCCCTCCACGGCACTGTACCAGAAGGAGTCGCTGAAGGTGTAGGCCAGGGCGCCGACGGCACCGGCGGCCATGGTAGTAACTATCTGGTGGCCGGACAGTTCTTCGCCGGCGCTGACAAACATTTTACGGCCAAAGTGAGTAATGCTCCAGAAAAGGAACAGGATCGTGGCGGCGCTGGCCAGGGCGCTCATGAAATTCACGGCGTTGGCGGCCGTAGTGGCGTTATCGCCGAAGAGAATGATGAAAAAGCGGCCAAGCAGGGTAAACAGGGGCGCACCGGGCGGGTGGGGCAGCTGCATCTTGTCGGCGCTGGCCACAAACTCACCGCAGTCCCAAAGGCTGCCTCTTGCTTCACGTGTCAGGGAGTAGGTGGCCAATGCAATCAGGAACACAGCCCAACCGGTCAGGTTGTTGACTTTTCTGAAGTTCATAAACTCGTTTATTTTGGAGGAGGCAAAAATAGGGGAATTAAGCGTTAAAAGAGGTTTAATAAGGGAGGGATGGTTTAACGTTTAAAAGTTTAAAGTGTAAGGTTGCGGGCCGCTTTGCCGGCAAGTTCGGGGCTTGGTCTGTCTTTCCCCGAGAGAAGAACTTTAAACTTTTAAACGTTCCACTTTAGACTACTCAAAATACACCCTCACCGTCTGGTAAAACAGCTTGTTTTGCATGATGGCGGCCTGGCCAGCGGTTTTTTCCGAAAAGCCTTTCAGGCCGAACAGGCCGGCGGCGTTGCCCTTGTTTACCGCTATTTCCAGGTAGCCGGCGCTGTTGAAAAGGGCCAGCTTTTCGCCCTGGGGCACATCGGCATAGGTCTCGCTGATATGGTCGATCACCTCGTCGCGCTTGAACACGATGCGGAAGCTGCGGCCCCTGCGCTGCTCTTCAAACTGCTCGCGGGTGATGTTGACGATCACGTTCTCGAAGTTGTCGATGAAGATGATCTGCCCTTCGATCCAGTTGTTGTCCAGCAGCGGCCGCAGGTGGTTCTTTTCCGTGTAGGCCACGTCGGGGATGCCGATGTCTTTGACCGATTCACCCTGTACCAGCTGGTTGACCGCCCTGCCCATGACGTCGGTGCAGTACAGCGTGTTCTTAGTGGCCAGCCGGTCCAGCGGTATGCCGATCAGCATTTCCGGTTTGCCTTCCAGGATCATGTTCAGCAGCCCGTTGTCGGCGCAGAGAAAATAATGGTTGCGGTGAAAGGCAAGCAGCAGCTGCTCCGGCTTTTTTTCAAACAGGTTCACTAGGATGATGTGGTAGGTGAACTCCGGGAAGCTGTTGAAGGCGCTGCGGCAGATATAGGCGGCCTGCGGGTAGTTGAACGGGGACAGGCTGTGCGACACATCGATCAGGGTAAAATCGGGGCTGATCTTCAACAGCTGCGCCTTTACTGCAGCGACCAGGTAATCCTGCTGGCCAATGTCGGAAGTAAGGGTGAGTAAAGGCATGGATAAATGTAAAATGAAAAATATAAAATACTGAATGTAAAACTGCCTACACCCTGTTTTTCTTAGCAGTTTCAATGCTTTTTGTAAAAATCCCTGTTAGTTCGTTGCATTCCTGTAAAGTGGCATTTGCTTTCGGGTCTTT
>JBEVLT010000082.1:0-13206 GCA_040509055.1 Chitinophagaceae bacterium | reverse complement strand
TTAAACGTTTGTTTAAATCAAACATTTGTTTAATTTTGTGCCCGGAATTTAAAAAAAGAGGATTGCCAAATGGAATACAGCGAAAAAAAAGTACAGATCATGGAAGCAGCCGAAAAGCTGTTTGCCGGCAAGGGATTCGAAGGCACTTCGGTGCGTGATATTGCCGAGGCGGCCGGTGTGAACCTGGCTATGATCTCTTACTATTTCGGATCCAAGGAAAAACTGATGGAAGCCATGTTCAGCTACCGCAGCGAATCTTTCAAGCTGCAGCTGGAAACGATGATCCACAACAAAGACCTGGAGCCGATGCAGAAGGTGGAGCAACTGATCGACCAGTACATCGAAAAGCTGATGAACCAGCAATGCTTTCACCGCGTGATGGTACGCGAGCAGATGGTCAATAATAACGGGCTGATCGCTACACAGATACAGGCGTTGAAAAAGCGCAACCAGGAGCTGATCAAAAAGCTGATCCATGAAGGGCAGAAGAAAGGGGATTTCAAAAAGCATATCGACATTCCCCTGCTGATGATGACCCTGATAGGAACCGTGAGCCAGCTGGTGACCACGCAGCACTACTATCGCGAGATCAACAACCTGCAGTCGCTGTCGGAAGAAGAATTCCAGAAGCATATCCGCCGGAAACTGAGCCAGCATTTAAAAGGAATATTTAAAGCAATACTGAAACATGAAGACTAAACTGAAATTGCCGTTCATCGCCCTGCTGTTTGCCTGTTCATTGGCACAGGCGCAGGATAAAAGACCGCTGAGCCTGCAGGAGGCGATCGACCTGGGCGTCAAAAACAGCCACCAGCTGAAAAGCAGCCAGGCAAAAATTGACGAGGCCACGGCTGCGCTGAAAGAGGCTGTGGAAAGACGGCTGCCGGACGCCAAAATATCCGGTTCGTATATGCGGCTGAACAGTGCCAATATCGATCTGAAAACAAAGGATAATTCAACCGGCGGCGGTACCGGCAGTGAAGCCCCGAAGGTATCGCAGGCTATGTACGGCATGCTGAACCTGTCGCTGCCTGTTTATACCGGCGGGCGAATCAAATACGGTATCGAATCATCCCGGTACCTGGCTGAAGCGGCCAGGCTAGATGCCGGCACCCAAAAGGAAGAAGTGATTCGTACCACGATCGAAGCCTACATCAACCTGTACAAAGCCAAAGCGGCCGTAGACCTGGTAAAGGATAACCTGGCACAGGCGCAGCAGCGGGTAAAGGATTTCAGCAACCTGGAGAAAAACGGTTTGCTGGCGCGTAACGACCTGCTGAAAGCCGAACTGCAGGCCTCCAATACAGAATTGACCCTGCTGGACGTGCAGAACAACTGGCAGCTGGCCAATGTGAACATGAACCTGATGCTTGGCCTGCCGGACCAGACCGAACTGGTACCTGACTCGGCGATGCTCGGGCGGCAACCGGAGATCAGGGCACTTGAGGATTATGTGCAATCGGCCCTGACCAACCGGAAGGACATGGCCTCGCTCGGCCTGCAGCGTAAAGCGGCTGAAACAGGCGTGAAAGCTACCAAAGCAGAGATGTATCCCTCCCTGGCATTATCCGGTGGTTACATCGCCGCCGATATACCCAAAGTGCTGGCCGTGACCAATGCCGTCAACATCGGTGTAGGCGTATCCTATGATATCGGTTCGCTCTGGAAAACAAAGGCCAAAGTACAGCAGTCGGAAGCACGGGTAAGACAGCTGACCGCCACGGAAGCCCTGGTGAACGACCAGGTGCGCCTGCAGGTAAACAAAACCTACCTGGACCTGCTGAGCAGCCGTAAAAAAATAGAAGTGTATGGCAAAGCCGTAGAGCAGGCAGAAGAAAACTACCGCATTACCAAAAATAAATACGACAACAGCCTGGCCACGACCACCGACCTGCTGGATGCCGATGTGGCGCAGCTGCAGGCGCGCCTGAACTACCTGTTTGCCAAAGCCGATGCCGTTGTAACCTATAACACCCTTTTGCAGGCTGCTGGTCTGCTGACCAATTAATCATTCCAATACTCATTAAGCGAACGAATATGTCAACAACTAACGAAACACAGAACGGAGCAAGCGCGGCTCCTAAAAAAAGAAACCCTGTTTTTATCATCATCCTGGCTGTGCTGGTGATCGGTGGTGCCTGGTTTGGTATTTCCAAATACATTCATGGCCAGCATCACGAGGATACCGATGATGCGCAGGTGAGTGCCGATATCAGTCCCGTTATTCCGCGGGTAGGCGGTTATGTAACGGAAGTGCGGGTGGAAGATAACCAGTGGGTAAAAAAAGGCGATACGCTGCTGGTGCTCGACGATCGTGATTACGTGATCAAAGTAGAGCAGGCAGAAGCCGCCCTGCAGATCGCCCAGAGCAACCTGAACAGTGCCAGAGCAACCACCTCTGCCGCCAGGGCCAATATCGCCACCTCGCAGGCCTCTGTCGGTACCGTGGACGCGCAGATCGAAGCTGCGAAAGTGAACGTGTGGCGCGCTACCCAGGACTATGAGCGCTATGCCAACCTGATCAAGGACCATTCCGTTACCCAGCAGCAATACGAGCAGGCGCTTGCAGCCAAACAAACGGCCGAACGCCAGCTGGATATCCTGCAGGAGCAAAAAAAGCAGGCAGCGCAGCAAACCAATGCCGTAGCGGTGCAAAGCAATGCTACCGCTTCGCAGATCAGTGTGGCTGACGCAGCGATTAAGCAAAAGCAGGTGGACATCGATGCTGCGAAGCTGAACCTTTCCTATACCGTAGTGACAGCGCAGCAGGATGGACTCGTGTCGAAAGTAAACGTGCAGCCCGGTCAGTTCGTACAGGCCGGCCAGGCATTGTTCAATATCGTGCACAGCGATAAGGTATGGGTGATCGCCAACTTCAAGGAAACGCAGCTGAACAAGATGGTGGCCGGTCAGAAAGTGAGCGTGCATGCCGATGCATATCCCGGTCATGAATTCGAGGCCAAAGTAGCATCGTTTTCACCTGCTACCGGTTCTACGTTCGCCCTGCTGCCGCCCGATAATGCCAGCGGCAACTTCGTAAAAGTGGTACAGCGCCTGCCGGTGCGGATCGAGTTTGACCCGAAAGATACGCTGGTGAAAAAGCTGCGCCCCGGCATGAATGTGCTGGTAGATGTGCATCTGGATTAAGAATTAAAAAGTTTAAGAGCCTGCCGGCAGGCAGGCAGGGTTTAAGGTCGTGTCATGCGGAATGGCTGATTTATTGGGAAGCCTTCTGCATGCCGAACATCCGGCAATGTCAGGATGTAAGGTTTGGATTTGATGTGCTGACCTTTGGAAGGTATGTGATTAGATGACCTTGCGAAATATCGGACATCAAACCGCTAACTGATTAAAGCCTCCAATATCGAACAATTATGGTACAGGCAAGTTCATTGGTAGAATACGGGTCGCGGCGGGTGATCATTACCCTGACGGCGATCGTGTGTGCGCTGCTCGAGATCGTGGATACGACAATTGTGAATGTGGCGCTGAACGATATGAAGGGCAATCTCGGTGCCACCACCAGCGAAGTAGGATGGGTGGTAACCGCTTATGCCATCGGCAACGTCATCATCATCCCCATGACCAGCTGGCTGGCAGTCCAGTTTGGACGGCGTAACTATTTCGCCGCATCCATCATTTTATTTACCATTTGTTCTTTCCTGTGCGGGCAGGCGACGGGAATCAACGAGCTGATCATCTTCCGCTTTTTACAGGGTGTTGGCGGCGGCGCCCTGCTGGTGACATCGCAAACCATCATCACGGAGAGCTACCCGCCTGAAAAAAGAGGCATGGCGCAGGCCATCTATGGACTGGGTGTGATCGTAGGCCCTACGCTGGGGCCGCCCCTTGGCGGTTTCATCACCGATCATGCCGGATGGGAAATGATCTTTTACATCAACATACCACTGGGTATTATTGCTACCCTGCTCACGCTGCAGTTTGTCAGAAGCCCGAAATATGCAGAGAAAAGCAGCACGAGGGATATTGACTGGTTGGGTATCGGGCTGCTGGCTGTTTTTGTGGGTTCCCTGCAATATATTCTCGAAAAAGGACAGGAAGACGACTGGTTCAACAGCAGCACGATCACTTTCTTTACCGCTACGGCCATCCTCGGCGCCTTCTTCTTTATCTGGCGGGAGCTTACGTTCCGCAATCCTGTAGTACAGCTGCGGGTGTTGAAGAACGGCAACCTGCGGATGGGAACGATCCTTTCTTTCATTATGGGATTCGGGTTGTACGGTTCCACGTTCATCATACCGCTGTATGTACAGGCCACGCTGGGCTGGACGGCTACACAGGCTGGCCTGCTGCTGGTGCCGGCCGCGTTGATGACGGCCGTCATGATGCCGCTGATCGCGAAACTGATGCAGAAAGGCATACCCCAGCAATACCTGGTAGCGGCGGGCATGCTGATCTTTTTTGTATTCTGCTTCTGGGGTTATAAGATATTGACGCCGGACACCGGCAAGCCTGCTTTTTTCTGGATGCTGATCATGCGGGGGGTAGGGCTGGGCCTGCTGTTTATACCGGTCACTGCATTATCGCTCAGTACGCTCAAAGGGCGGGCAATTGGTGACGGGGCTGCTTTTACCGGTATGATGCGGCAGCTGGGCGGTTCGTTTGGCATAGCAGCCATCACCACGTTCATGGCTCACCAGAATATGCAGCACCGTGCCAACCTGGTGGCTCACCTGGATGTGACCAACCCGGTGGTGCAAAACAGGATCGTTGGCATGCAGCAGGGATTTATTGCAAAAGGCGATGCGGCCAATACCGCCCTGCAAAAATCTTATAAGGCGCTGGACTTTGCAGTAACCAAGCAGGCAGCCGTACTCTCGTACATGGATGTATTCCTCTACATCGGGCTATTGTTCCTGATCTGCATACCTGTTGTACTACTGGTGCGGAAAAAGAAAGATCAAAGTGAAAAGCTGGATATGAGCAATGTGCACTGATGTGTATTCCTGCCTTCATTCCTTAAAGATTTCTTAGCATTTTTGGGGTTATCTTTGCCGCGATCATGCGAAGGAAATATTATATAATAAGCGCTTTTGTTTTTGCAGCACTGATGCTGGCGCATGTTCCTTCCTTCGCCACACCTGGCAAACAGAAAACGTCTTCCCATCTTATTGCCAAAAAAGAAAACGGAAAGAAAAGGGGGATCGTTTCCGGCGACGGACTTTGTGCCGCCTCTTCTATCCTGAATGCGAAATGTGCCGGCAAGAATAATGCTGCCGGAAGCGGTAGTGTATTTCACGCTGCGACCGGTAAACCGCAAATAGTTTTCTTTAATTCCCCCGTATTCTCCGCGAAGGGCAATCATCATCATCGTCTTACCGGTTACCTGCTTCATATCTATCCCTTCTATTATTTCTGGTAATACCGGTTATTCATCTTTTACCTGAAACTATTTTACCTGTGATGGCGGCGCGACCGCCTGCAGGCTGTTCTTAAACGCAGGTTTATGAATAACACGATTGTATTACTGGCAGTAAGTTCTGCTATTTTATTGTACATACTGCTGCTGCAGGTGGCCCGGAAAAAAAGCACAGCGAAGAAACACCGGGCATTGCATGTAGCCCGCCTGCCCGGGCTGACGGCCGCCGACTTTTCGCACTGCGACCTGGTGGATAACCGGTTTATCGGGCTGGACAAACTAAAGCGGGTGCTCGTGATGGCCGACCTTGAAAACACCGTTGACGGTATTGCCATCCTGCCGCTTCCCGACATCGCCTGCTGCAAACTGGAGAAGCAAACTACGGAAACCGTACACCGCGGCAGAAACCGCGAACCGTTTGAAAAATTGCTGACCAGCATATCGTTGCTGCTGTTTTCAGCAGAGAATAAGCTTGTAGGCAGGTTCGTTTTTTTCGACCAGGACAGGAATGGCCTGAAGCAACTGGCTTCGCGGCTGCAAAAGGCTGAACGCTGGCTGAAGCTATTCAAACGAAACGGCATTACTGAAATCGCTTAATATCAACAGCATGACCCATTTACCACACCTGATCACCGACCTGGCCCTGATATTGGGCGCCGCTGCCGTCATTACCATCCTGTTCAAGTGGCTGAAACAGCCGCTGGTGCTCGGATATATCATCGCCGGCATACTTGTCAGTCCCAACTTCAGTTTTTTTCCTACCGTGATCGGGATGGAAAACGTGACCGTATGGGCGGAGATCGGGGTGATCTTCCTGTTGTTCAGCCTTGGGCTGGAGTTCAGCTTTCGCAAGCTGGCACAGGTAGGCGGCTCTTCTTCCGTCTCTGCGTTTATAGAAGCGGTCGGCATGGCCGCGCTTGGTTATGGCACGGGCATGGTACTGGGCTGGCCTGTGATGGATAGTATTTTCCTCGGCGCGGCGCTGGCAGTTTCTTCCACCACCATCATCATCAAAGCGATCGATGAGCTGGGGTTGAAAAAGAAAAAGTTTGCCACGCTGGTATTCGGCATCCTGATCGTGGAAGACCTGATCACGATCGCATTGCTTGTACTGCTCACCACGCTGTCGGTAAGCCGGCAGTTCGACGGGGCCGAAATGATCTTATCGGTGTTGAAGCTGGTGTTTTTCCTGATCCTCTGGTTCATCACCGGCATTTTCTTTATTCCTTCCATGCTCAAGAGGGCCCGGGCCTTTCTGAACGAGGAGACGCTGCTGATTGTCTCCATTGCCATGTGCCTGCTGATGGTGTACCTGGCATCTCTTGCCGGTTTTTCGCCGGCGCTGGGTGCCTTTGTGATGGGCTCGCTGCTGGCCGAAACGAGGCAGTCTGAAAAGATCGAGCACCTGGTGAAGCCGGTGAAAGACCTGTTCGGGGCCATTTTTTTCGTATCGGTGGGCATGCTGATCGATCTGCGGATGATGGGGGAGTATGCCATGCCGATCCTGCTGATCACCGTGGTATGTATCGCCGGCAAGATCATCACTACCGGATTCGGCGCTTTTATTTCCGGCAATTCGCTGAAAGTGTCGCTGCAAACCGGCATGAGCCTGGCACAGATCGGCGAGTTTTCTTTTATCATTGCGGCGCTTGGTGTTTCGGTGAAGGCCACCAGCGGGTTCCTGTACCCGGTCATTATCGCCGTGTCCGGCATCACTACGTTTACCACGCCCTACCTGATCCGCGCCAGCGCACCCCTGTATGGATGGATCGACAGGCGGATGCCTGAAAAATGGCGCAGGTCGCTGCTGCGCTACAGCTCCGAAGCCACTACCATCAGTGCGGCCAGCGACTGGCACCAGGTATTGAAATCCTTTTTGATCAATGTGATCGTTTTTTCCGTGCTGCTCATTGCGATCATTTATATGTCGGCCAACTATGCCCTGCCCTGGGTGGAAGGTTATGTGGACTACAATTTCGGCGAGATCAGCGCCTCCTTCATCACCCTGGTACTGATGGCGCCGTTCCTGTGGGCGCTGGCAGTACGCAACGAGCAGAACGAGGCCTTTGCCCGCATCTATGCCCAGCAGAAATACCGGGGACCCATCTGGCTGATGCGGGGCATCAAAATAGCGCTCGCCGTATTCTTCATTGTTTTTTTGCTCGACGCTTTTTTCTCCCTGTCCATTGCCTTGTATGGCGCCCTGTTCATGGGATTGTTCTTTATCGCTTTTCGCAAAAGCGTGCAGGCTATGTACGACCGGCTGGAAAACCGCTTTATCGCCAACCTGAACGATAAGCAGCGGCAGGAGGAAATACGGGTACGAAAGGAACAGACCGGCCGGCGCGATGAATCGCTGGCGCCCTGGGATGCGCACATGACCGTGTTTGACGTGGAGCCGGAGGCCGATGTAATCGGCAAAACGCTGGAAGAGTTGAAATGGCGCGAGCTGATGGGTATCAACGTGGCCATGATCAGGCGAGGCTCCATCACCATCCTGGTACCGGGCCGCAACGACCGGGTCTATCCAGGCGATAAGCTGTACGTGATCTGCACCGATACTCAGGAGAAAAAAATGAACGTGGTGCTACGGAGCAAACATATGCCCGGGCCGGGGCAGGAAGCGGAGGTGCAGCTGGAAAAGTTTACGATCGAAAGCAATTCGCCTTTCCTGAACCAATCTATCCGTGCATCCGGGATCCGGCCATTCTTCAACGGGTTGATCGTGGGTATCGAGCGCGAAGGCCGGCGTATCCTGAACCCGGAGTCGGCGATGGAGTTCCGCGAAGGCGACGTGGTATGGATCGTAGGGGAGAAAAAGAGACTGGCCTCCCTGCTGAAGCCGGACAAGGGCGCCTAAGCTTATTTCCAGTCCAGGATGCTGAGCTTCTTTTTACAGAACTCGTATTCCACCTTGTCGTTGCTGCTCACGATCACCAGCCGCTTCTGGCAAAAATCGCTGATAAGCCGGTGGTAAAGCGCAATGCCATCTGTATCCAGGTTGGTGCAGGGTTCGTCCAGCAGCACGATGTCCGTATCGGAAAAAATGCATTGCGCCAGCTTTACCCGCTGCTTCATGCCCGAAGAGTAATAGCGGATCTGCTTGTTCGCGGCCTTCTCCAGCCCGGTCTGTGCAATGATGTCCTGCACGGTAACACCCGGCAGGCAGGGCTTGAAAACCCGGTGAAAATCCAGGAACTCTGTCAGCGTCATTTCCTCTACCACCTCCAGGTACGGGGCGCAGATGGACACATGGCGGTACACCTGTTCGGCCGGCAGGATATGCGGCTGGTAGGTAATGGAAGCAGCGGGACCCTCGCCTGTCTTTACCGTTGTCAGCAGGCCGCGCTGCAGGTATTGGATACGGCCCTGGTTGACCATCAGGCTGCCGCTGAGCACCTGCAAAAGGGTGCTTTTGCCGGAACCGTTCGGACCGGTGATGGCATAAGACTGGTCAGGTTCAAAGTCGTACGTAAAATGGCGAAAGATCCATTCGCGGTTGAAGCGTTTACCGGCATCAGATAGGGAGATCGTCATCGCCGTTGCCTTTGGTGAACCGTTTGATGATACCCCGGCCGCTTTCCCTGATAAAAGTGAGGATCTCATCCCGCTCGTCGGTGGCCGGCATTTCTTCTTCGATGTATTCCACAGCCTGGCTGGTATTCATACCCTTGTTGTACAGCACCCGGTAGATGTCAAGTATTTCGTTGATCCGCTCCACGCTGAAGCCGCGTCTTTTCAGCCCGATGGAATTGACACCCGAGTAGCTCAGCGGGGTGCGCCCGGCTTTGATATAGGGAGGTACATCCTTGCCTACCAGCGATCCGCCGCTGACAAAGGAATGCTGCCCGATCCTGACGAACTGGTGAATGGCGCACATGCCGCCCAGGATGGCCCAGTCGCCGATGATCACATGGCCGGCTACCTGTGTATTGTTGCTCATCACGCAGTTATCGCCTACAATACAGTCATGCGCCAGGTGGCAATACGCCTGTATCAGGCAGTTTTTACCGATCACGGTTTTTTCACGGTCCTTGGTACCCCTGTTCACGGTCACAAACTCACGGATGGTGGTGTTGTCGCCGATCTCGACGGTGGAATATTCTCCCTGGAACTTCAGGTCCTGCGGGATGGCCGCGATGACGGCGCCCGGAAATATCCGGCAGTTCTTGCCGATCCGCGCTCCTTCCATGATCGTCACGTTGGAGCCGATCCAGGTACCATCGCCAATCTCCACATCCTGGTGAATGACGGTAAACGGATCGATCTTTACATTAGTGGCAAGCTTTGCGTTGGGATGAATATATGTATGGGGATGGATCATGCAGTATTTACAAAAAAGTCACGTGTTTCAAAACGTGACACACAAAGTTAACAGTTACGGCCAAAAAAGGAACTTTTTTTACCATATCAACCCGGCAGGAGGGGTTTGCTGCAACAAAACGGCGAAATTCAATGTTTAGCCTGTAAATTTGCAACCAATGCACGCTGCGCCCGATATACTTACCCTGGCCTATAAGCAGGCTCCGCTGCAGGAGCAATTATCGCTTTTGCACGAAAAAGAGCACCAGGTGCCTGGCTCCGTGCAATATGCCATCCGGCGCTACCGCCGCAACGTGCAGTGGAATACGGAAGATACCGGCATGCTGGTCTATCACTACGAAAAAGAGAAAAAGGGCGAGAGCTACCTGGAGCTGAAATTCTGCGTCAGCGGCAACGTATACTGCCGCCAGAAAAACAACGAATGCGACAAATGCCGGCTCAACCTCAGCAAAGACTGCGCGGAAAAGGAGGAAAGCCTGGACCTGCTCAGCTTCCGGTTTTCCCCGGCCCAGCTATCGCAGTTCGTCAAGCCCCGCCATACGGATGTGGCCGTGCTGAGCGATGAAGTGCTCGGTTTCCGCAAACTGTCCTCCTTTACCAAGATACTTCCGCTCTGCGGCAAATCGCGCATGGTGCTGGAAGCTATCCTGAACAACAACTATACGGATACGCTGGAAAATATTTTCATCAATGCACAGATCCAGATGCTGCTGCTGCACAGCCTGGACTGCATGATCGGTGAAAAAGAGATCGACACCATCAGCTGCAAGTTCCTGGCCAACGAGGCCGACCGGGAAAAGATCGTCCGGGCGCGGGAAGTGCTGATCCAGCATATCGGCGAGCCGATCACGATCAAAGAGCTTAGCCGCAAGGTGGCAATGAACGAATGCTACCTGAAAAAGGGTTTTAAGGAGATGTTCGGTACCACCATCTTCGATTTTTACCAGAGCCAGCGCATGGAGCACGCCAAGTACCTGCTGTACGAAAAGGGACTGAGCGTGACCGAAGTGTCGCTGCTGCTGGGCTACTCCTCCATTTCTCACTTCTCCACCGCCTTCAAGAAGCACACCGGCCTGAAGCCTTGTGAACTGTTGTTGCGATAATAAATCGGCCGCTCCGGCGCCGGTTTTCCTGTTCCCGTCATAGTTTTGTGCCGGATGAAGTGGCTGAAGTACATACTTGTTTTTTACCTGGTGCTGCTTTCCGTGATCCCCTGCTGTGCCTTTGACGGCTGCCCCGATGATAAAGCGGCTGTGGAGCAGGCTGAGCGGCACGAAAGCGGCGACAAGGACTGTGGCAGTTGCTCACCCTTTTTCAATTGCGAGGGTTGCGCTTCTGTTACCATCGATGCCGACATCATCGTTTACAATGTTCCTGCACCCGGTATCAAACGTGTGTATACCCATTTTCTGCTCCCGTTTATTCCCGAGCTTCATTACAGCTTCTGGCAACCACCCCGGTTGGGTTAATGAATTCCTCTCTTTTTCATTAACTTAAAAAATCAGTTGTACACATGTATAGAATAGTTCTGTGTGCAGCCGCACTGTTGCTGGCTGCCACCCTTTCCGCGCAGCATTCCGTAAGCCTGGCGGTAAAGAATGCTGAAACCAGCGAGCCGCTGGCCGGGGCCACCGTTACCATTGTTTCGTTGCAAAAAGGAATGTCTGCGGATACCGCAGGCCTGGTGCTGGTAAAAGATCTCCCGGCCGGCCGTTACCGTATTCGTGTATCCCATATCGGCTTTGAGGAGAGCGAAGTGACCCTGGCGCTGCCTTATGAAGGCAGCCAGCCTTATGCCATCCTGCTGCACCCGGCAGAAGAGGAGGAGGAAGAAGAGGTCATCATCCAGTCTACCCGCACCAGCCGCAGCATACGGAACGTGCCCACGCGGGTGGAGACCATCGAGATGGAAGAGATCGATGAAAAAAGCAATATGCGGCCTGCCAATGTGGCCATGCTGCTGCACGAAAGCACGGGCATACAGGTGCAGCAGACATCCGCTACCAGCGGCAATGCCAGCATCCGCATCCAGGGGCTTGACGGCCGCTACACCCAGCTGCTGAAGGACGGGTTTGCCAGCTTTGGCAATTTTGCCAGCGGGCTGAGCGTGCTGGAAATACCGCCGCTGGACCTGAAACAGGTGGAGATCATCAAAGGGCCTGCTTCCACACTCTACGGCGGAGGCGCCATAGCCGGCGTGGTCAACTTTATTTCCAGAACGCCTGGTACGGATACGGAACACAACCTGCTGCTCAACCAATCCAGCATCGGCCAGACCAACCTGGGCTATTTCTCATCCGGGCGTGGCAAACGCACCGGCTACACGCTGCTGGGCCTGGTCAATAACCAGCAGCTGTTTGACGTGGACAAGGACGACTTTACCGAAGTGCCGCGTTCGTTCGAATTCACCGTGCATCCGAAGCTTTTCATTTATAATGGCAATACCACGTTGATCGTCGGCAACAGCTTTACCAAAGGGCGGCGGGAAGGCGGTGATGTGCAGGTGATCAAAGGAAAGGCCGATGCCACCCACCGGTATTTTGAAGAGAACAATACGGTGCGCAATATCACCACGCTGGAGCTGCAACGGAAGGGCGGCGATAACAGCCAGTTTACCGCCCGGCAGGCCCTGTCGGTATTCGACCGGCATATCCGCATTCCCGGTTATCATTTTCACGGCGCCAGTTATAGCAGCTTTACCGATATTACCTGGCTTTCCTCCTTTGACCGGCATACGCTGGTGACCGGGGGCAACCTGCTGGTGGACCGGTTTACGGAAAAGCAGGCCAGCGCAGGCGACCGGGACAATACCAGCCTGGCCGCCGGCGCCTATGTGCAGGATACCTGGGATGCATCGGACAAGGTGAAGCTGGAAAGCGGGCTGCGGTTTGACTGGGCGCGGTACAGCAATGCCCTGTTTGCCAACAGCGAGTTCTTTGTGCTGCCCAGGGTATCGCTGCTGATCAGGTATAACGAAAAGCTGACCTCCCGCATCGGTGCCGGCCTGGGCTACAAGGTGCCCACCCTTTTTACCGAACGTACGGAAACCATGCAGTACCAGGGCGTGCAGCAGCTGACCGGGGTACGATCGGAGCGAAGCTACGGCGGTACGGCTGACATCAATTTCAAAACAAGGCTCGGCGGCGATCTGGACCTTTCGCTGAACCACATGTTCTTTTATACCCGTATCAGGCGGCCGCTGGTGCTGCAGCCCGACGGAACCGGCAATTTTGTTTTTGTGAATGCTACCGAACCGGTACAGAGCCAGGGATTTGAGACCAATGCCAAATTTATCTACCGGCATGATTTTAAGTTGTTCCTTGGCTATACATTCACCGATGCCAGGGCGGATTATCTGACCGGCAACCAGTTCCTGCCGCTGGTGCCAAAACACAAGATCAACTCTGCGCTGATCTACGAGAAGCATGATTTTTTAAAACTGGGGCTGGAAGCCTATTATACCAGCCCGCAATACCTGTACAATGGTTTTCGGACCGAAGGCT
>JBEVLT010000081.1:0-3750 GCA_040509055.1 Chitinophagaceae bacterium | reverse complement strand
GATAAAAATAAATTTCTTGATAAACACGCTGTAGGAAAAGGGAATGGGTGTATTCTTGATCCGCTCGCAGGCGCCGCATATCTCGGTAAAAGATTGCAGCTCTGTATTGAGGTACAGCAATTGCTCGCCGGAGATAATGTTCTCCTTGTACAGCTGCTGGATATGGCGGTAGATCAGACCGGCCACCTGGTTGGGCACATGTTTCTCATGATCGATTTTGCTGAACATATGGTGGTGTTCTTCATCGTCAAACAGCTCGATGCGGGTTTCTTCCCGGCTAAGGTGCTTGTGGAGGATGGCTGCATAAGCGGGAATGATCTTGCGGAAAAACGAACGCTGCGCTTTTTCCTCGGCCGGTAGAATAGCGGCCAGCTTCAGCGCCAGGTTACGGCTGTTATTCACCAGGCTGCCCCAGAGTTTGCGGCCTTCCCACCAGCGGTCATAAGCAGTATTGGTGCGGAATACCAGCAGCATGGAGATAGCAAAACCAAGCAGGCTATGCATCAGGGGTATATTGCGCACATAGTTCTTCTCCGACAGGTTCCAGTATTCCAGCTCCAGGAAAGCAATAATGCCCGAATACACGCAGATGCCGATCAGCAGGGGACCGAGCTTGCGGAACGTATCGGCCTTGTGAAAACGGAAAATAAAGGTGAACCAATCTTTGGTATTGTAGGAGATCATGGAAACCGTTGTTTTGTCAAAAGTAATTATCCGGCTCTTATTTTACCAATCCGCGGATTATTCCGACATTCAGCAAAAGATGTTTGCCGTATGCCGTTCCTGACAATTGCCGGCCGGGCGGGCCTGGCTTCCCTGTTCGCACTGGTTGTGTTTGCCTGCAAAACAAAGAAGGCCAGTCATCCTGCCACAGACAATTCTGCAACCAACCCGCCTGTCTGGAGCGACGAGTTTGACTACACCGGCAGACCCGATACCGGCAAATGGGCCTATGATACCGGCGGTCATGGCTGGGGCAACCAGGAGCTGCAGTATTATACCGAGCGGCCGGAAAATGCAAGGGTCGAAAACGGTCACCTGGTTATCGAGGCAAAGAAAGAGGCCTGGCAGGGCATGCAGTATACATCAGCAAGATTGGTCACGCGCGGGAAAGCCTCATTCCGGTATGGCCGCATCGAGGTAAGGGCCAAGTTGCCATCGGGCCGCGGCACATGGCCGGCCATCTGGATGCTGGGCGACAAAGAACATATGGAATGGCCGGATGACGGGGAGATCGACATCATGGAGCATGTGGGGCACAACCCCGGTTTTATTCATGGCTCCGTCCATTGCAAAAAATATTACCACGTTATCGGTACCCAAAAGACCGATACCATCCGGGTGCTGGATTGCTCGGATGCTTTTCATGTCTATGCGTTGGATTGGGATGCAGACAGCATCCGCGTATCGGTTGATGACAGCACGTTTTTCCGCTTTGCCAACGAGCATACCGGCTACGATGCCTGGCCTTTCGGCAATAACATGTACCTGCTGCTGAACCTTGCGGTGGGCGGTGGCTGGGGCGGACAGAAAGGAGTGGATGACAGCATCTTCCCGCAGCGGATGGAAGTGGATTATGTGCGGGTGTATGGGAAGAAATAAAACGGCGATGAACCCTTATTTAGACATTATCCGCCATTGTCATCAGCCGGTATGCGGCTCATTTGTATTCCTGTCTTCGCCTGGATAGCCGGGGCTGCAGCAAAGCAGGGCAGTAAGAAAAAAGGGGTACGGACGATGACACGTTGTATAGAGGGTTCAGACCAGCCCATCCCGGTGTGGTTTAATGAAAGCGCTTATTTCATTTTTACCGGTTCTGTTATCTATCCCATTCCCCTGAGCTGTACGATAAGTCCGCCACTGGTCTGCAGCAGACCGGGACTTGATTTCTTTGAACAGGCTCTTTAATCGGTTTTGCCCGCGCACAAGCTGAGCGGCAGCTATTTCCGCAGCTCCTTCAGCTTTTCCGTGGCCTTGGCTTTGGCCTCGTCGTCACCGTGCTTCAGCATCCGTTCGTAATAGTCGATCGCTTTGGGCTTATCGCCTTTGCTTTCGTAAAGGCCGGCAATATTATTCAGCACGATAAAATCCTCCGGGGCTATCTTTTCCGCGCGCAGCAGGGCATCCAGCGCTTTATCATCATCGCCCAGCAAACTGTAAGCAATGGCGAGGTTGGAAAGGCTTTCCACATGCGCCGGGTAATATTGTAACACGGCAAGCGCGATATTCTTCATCCTGTCCAGCTGCGCATCGCCGGCATTGTACAGCTGCACCACGTATTCCTGTATCGTTTGCAGAAAAAAACGCTCCGGGTCTTTCACGGGCTTATTATCAGCCCAGGTCCACCGGTTGCCGATCGTTTGCCCGAAATGAATGGTTTGGATGATGCCGGCCGTGAACCGTTCATAATCCTCCACCTGGCCGTATACATATATTTTACCGAAGCGCATATCCAATCGGGTAGGGTAGTGGCTGATACCGGAGTCGATGTACCGGAAAGCGGTGGCGAGCATAACAGGATCGTAAGCCGTCCCACCGGAAAGAAATCCGGCCACATTGCCAATGCTATCCGTGAGGGTAAACCCGGGCGTTCCTTTTTGCTCCCGGCCCAGGTTGACGATTTCCGACCTGCTTTTTGCATAGTAATAGTTGAAATAAGCCACGAATAGCGCTGCATCGTTGGGGTCGTGTTGTTCCCATTTACGCAGCAGCGCGATCTGGGCAGCCGTGTCTTTTTTGGATTGAAGGGCGGAAAATTCTTTTTTGAAATCCTGTGCCACAGCTGTCAGGACAAAACAGGTGATGGACAGGACCAGGAGCAGCTTACGCATGAGTGGGTGGTTGATAATGGTTACCCGGCAAAGCTATCAACTCCGCCTGCGAAACCAAACGATGCCCCCGTTGTTTATTTGTGAAAAAGAAGCTGGCGGAAAAAGATCAGACGATTTCTCCTTCCAGGTCGTAATCATACGCCTTCGTGATCCGGACGTTGTAGAAATCCCCGATGTTCAGCTTTTTCGAAGAATGGATCACCACTTCGTTATCTACTTCCACGCTGTCAAACTCGGTGCGGCCCAGGTAGCGGCCGGCCTCTTTTTTATCGATCAGGGTCTTAAAGGTCCTTCCTGTTTTTTCCTGGTTCAGCCCGTAGCTGATCTCCTGCTGCACTTCCATGATCTCCTGTGCGCGCCGTTCTTTCTCTTCCTGCGGCACATCGTCGGTCAACCCGTAGGCAGATGTGCCTTCTTCATGCGAATAGGTAAAAATACCCACCCGGTCAAAGCGCATTTTCTGGAGAAACAGTTCCAGCTCTTCCACGTCGCCGGTCGTTTCGCCGGGGAAGCCGGTGATCAGCGTGGTGCGCAGGCAAATACCCGGCACTTTATCGCGGATGGCGGCCACCAGGTCTTCCATTTCTTCGCGGGTGATCTGGCGCTTCATGGCCTTCAGCATATTGTTCGCGGCATGCTGCAGCGGCATATCCAGGTAGTTGCAGATATTGTCGCGCTGCCGCATCACATCCAGTATCTCCATCGGGAATTTGGACGGGTAGGCATAATGCAGGCGTATCCATTCCAGCCCCTTCACATCGGCCAGGCGGTGCAGCAGGTCCGGCAGCATCCTTTTTTTATAAATATCCAGGCCGTAATAGGTCAGCTCCTGGGCAATGAGCATGATCTCCTTAACGCCCCTCCTCACCAGTCCTTCCGCTTCTTTCACAATCTCTTCCATGGTCTTGCTGGTGTGCAT
>JBEVLT010000080.1:0-4313 GCA_040509055.1 Chitinophagaceae bacterium | reverse complement strand
ATTCTCATAATATTTCAGGAACCGATCGAATTCGAGTGCAGCGACCCGCTGTAGAATTTCTTCCTTGCTTACGTTCTCAAATTTCTCACGTAAAGTAGGCAGGTATGCTTCGTATTCACCATGGCTGATATCGGCCTGCAGCATCCGGTCAATAAAATGGAAGAATTGTTTGCGGCAGACGTCCTTGCCGGATGGAATATCCATTTTATGAAACTTCGTGTTCAGCAGCTTTTCTATCTGGCGCAGCCGGTATATTTCTTTGGGCGTGACAAGAGAAACCGAGATACCGCTTTTGCCGGCACGGCCTGTTCTGCCGCTGCGGTGGGTATATACTTCGGTATCGTCCGGCAGCTCGTAGTTGATCACATGGGTGATGCCCTGCACATCGATGCCGCGGGCCGCCACATCGGTAGCGATCAGCAGCTGGATGCTTTTTTCCCGGAAACGGCCCATCACCTTATCCCGCTGCTGCTGTGTCAGGTCGCCATGGATCGCTTCGATATCATAGCCTTCGCGGACCAGGCGCTCGGTTACTTCCTGGGCATCGGCCTTGGTACGGGTGAAAACAATGCCATACAGCCCGGGATTGAAATCGATGATCCGCTTCAGGGTTTCGTAGCGGTTCACGTGCTGCGTGGCGTAATACTGGTGGTCGATATTCGCATTGCCGGCATTTACCTTCCCGATCGTGATTTCGAACGGTTGGTTCATGTAGCGCTTGCTTACCTGGCGGATCTCCGGCGGCATGGTAGCGCTGAACAGCCAGGTACTTTGCCGGTTGGGCGTATTTTTTAAAATAAATTCGATGTCGTCCTTGAAACCCATGTTCAGCATCTCATCCGCCTCGTCCAGCACCACGTAGTGGATCTGCTCCAGGTTGATGGCCTTCCGTTCGATCAGGTCGATCAGGCGTCCGGGAGTGGCCACGACGACCCGGGTACCCTTTTTCAGGCTGCGGATCTGATCACCGATAGAAGCGCCGCCATATACAGCCGTCACGCCGGCCAGTTCCTTTTTGTTGGTAAACGAATGCAGATCATTGGTAATCTGCATGCACAGTTCACGGGTAGGGCAAATGACCAGCGCCTGGGGAAACTTGTCTTCCCGGTTGATCAGTTGCAAAAGGGGGAGCCCGAAAGCCGCCGTTTTGCCGGTGCCGGTCTGTGCCAGGCCGACAAAATCTTTGGTGCCCTGCAGCAGCACGGGAATAGCTTTTTCCTGGATAGGGGTAGCCTCGGAAAAGCCCAATGCACGAATGCCCTGTAATAATCTTTCTTCTATTCCTAATGATTCAAAATCCACTTCTGATGATTTAATAAAATAATACGAGGGCAAAAGTAGCCCATTTAGGGGCGGCATCCCTGAAAAAAATCAGGAGCCACCCTGGTACTGGACCGGGATGGCTCCTGAAATTGCTTGCCTTAAAAAAATCTTATTTAGGCAGAGTGTCGCCTTTAGGCAGAGTGTCATTTGCATGAGCTGTGTCCTTAGCAGCCTGAGCAGCAGCAGCAGCGATGCTGTCAGCAGTGCGGATAGAATCGGCAACGCGCAGAGAATCAGCAGTAGCTGAATCTGCAGTACCTTCGTTGTTACATGCTACGAAACCCAGGCTGGCAACTGCCAGTACGATGAAAAGCTTTTTCATTGTGTTGTGAATTTTTTGATTTGTGAAATATTTCACTGTTTTATACCTGGACGAAAAAAAGGTAACCCATTTTTTTAAACTTTTTTTTTCGGGCTGAAACCGGGTTACTATTTTTAAAAAAAGGTATTAAATACGGAAGTGTGAAACCGCCGAACAACGAAAAAGTCTTATTGCAAGGATTAGCCCGTAACGACAAAAAGGCCGTTGAGACGATCTACCGGGAGAACTATACAATGGTTCAGTCCCTGATAATCAACAACAACGGCTCGGCCGACGACGCAAGGGATGTGTTTCAGGAGGCCATGATAGTTCTTTATGAAAAAGCCCGGTCCGGCAGCTTTGAGCTACATTGCCAGATCAAAACCTACATCTATTCGGTGGCCCGGCGGCTGTGGCTGAAACGCCTGCAGCAGGCCCGGCGGTTCAGCGGCGAAATTGCCGCTACCGAAACGCTGGTGGCGGTAGAAGACGACCTGACGGACCATGTAAGGCGCGATCAGGAATTCGGGATGATGGAAAAAGCGATCAGCGGGCTGGGCGAACCCTGTAAAAGCCTGCTCGAAGCGTTTTACATCCAGAAAAAGAACATGCAGGATATTGCCTCCGGTTTTGGCTATACCAATGCAGAAAACGCCAAAACCCAGAAATACAAGTGCCTGATGCGGCTGAAAAAACTATTCTTTACGCATTATAAAAACGGATCCGGTGATGAAAGAGAATAACGATATAATGATCCTTGACGCTGTAGAACGCTACATACGGGGAGAAATGAACCCCGACGAACGCCTGCATTTCGAAAACCTGCGAAAGACCAGCAGCGAAATAGACCAGCTGGTGGTGGAACATACCCTTTTCCTGCAGCAGATCAACCGCTTCGGCGAATGGCAAAAATTCCGCTCCACCCTGCAGGGGGTGCATACCGACCTGGCCGAACAGGGAAAGATCAATGGAGATCGCCTGAAAGGCAAGGCCCGCGTGGTTTACCTGTGGAACCGGTATAAAAAAGTAACAGCCATAGCCGCTTCTATTGCCGGTATCACGGCTATTACCCTGAGCACCCTGTTATGGTCGGTAACGCCCAAACCAGCCACGGTAGCTGATTACATAGAACTGAGCCGCGAGATCAGGGAACAGAAGGACAAGACCAACCGGCTGCAGCAGGATATCAACACGGTGAAAGACGATGTGAACGACGTGAAGAAAGGTAAAAACATCCCGGTTATTAATTATAAGACCGTGGCCACCGGTTTCTTCATCGACCCGAAAGGACTGATGATCACCAATGCCCACGTGGTAAAAGATTCCCGCAATATCCGCGTGTTCAACACCAAAGGCGAGCAGTTCAACGCTTTCGTGGTGCAGCTCGACATTCCGCGGGATGTGGCGATCATCAAGATCGACGACCCTAAATTCAAACCTTACGCTTCGCTGCCCTATGGCATCCGCAAATCCGCCTCGGATATTGCCGAGCCGATCTTTACACTGGGCTTCCCCCGCGATGAGATCGTATATGGTGAAGGCTACCTGAGCGCAAGGACAGGTTATCGCAACGATACCCTGAGCTGCCAGATCGCCGTACCGGCCAACCCCGGCAACAGCGGCGGACCGGTATTCAACCACAATGGCGAAGTAATCGGCATACTCAGCTCCAAGCAAACCCAGGCCGACGATGTGGTATTCGCCATCCAGTCCAAATATATCTACCAGGCCGTGGAGCAAGTAAAGAAAAATCCGGTCTACCAGCATATCAGGATCGCATCCCGCTCAAACCTGGCCGGGCTTTCCAAACAGCAGCAGGTGCAGAAGATCGAGGACTTTGTGTTTATGGTAAAAGGAGATTGATCCATTTTAATAGAATATAAGCAGCCATCCCGGGATTACCAGGATGGCTTTTTTGTTTTTATACTGTTTAAACTTAAAGGAGGAAGTGGTCATCCTTCGCTATCCCGCAACAGGATGACCGCTTCCTTCTTAATCAATTCCAAAGCCTGATGGTATTACTGGTTCCACAGCCGCTCAGGGTATTCGCCGGCGCTGATCAGCGTATCAAGGCTGTTCTTTACAAAGGGAGCGTCTTCCTTATAGGTTACGCCAAACCAGGATGAAGTAGTAGGGATCACTTCCACCCGGCCGCCTTCGCGGATAAACTGGTCGGCCACCAGGGGAATGAAAAATTCAGATTTCGGTTCCTGTCCATGCTCCTGCAGGAACTCGCGAAACAGCTTTTGCGTATAGCTGAAAAAAGTGGGATGAAAACACCAGAAGTTCATCGATACCCGCGTATCGGTGGGCAATTCCTTCGGCTCCAGCCCGTCGTCGCAAATGATCTGTTTGTCCTTCCAGCCGATATTGATCCGTTCGGTGATGGCTACCAGGTTGCCAACATTGTCCAGCGTGCACACGCCACGGTTCACCGTGCCGTAATCGGACAGGGTTTTTACCAGGTCGTACCCGATGATCGCGTAATTCGTTTCCGTGCAGTCGTTCATCAGGAAGTCAAATGCCTTTTCGAATGCATCCCGTCCATAGAAATCGTCTGCATTGATCACGGCAAAAGGCTCATTGATCGCCGACATGGCACACAGCACCGCATGAGCTGTGCCCCAGGGTTTTTTCCGGTCGGCAGGCACAGGGATGCCTTCGGTAAAGCTTTCCTTATCCTGGTACA
>JBEVLT010000079.1:0-4495 GCA_040509055.1 Chitinophagaceae bacterium | reverse complement strand
TTCATAGGTAAGAAAGATCGTTTTTTCACATAAGGTGCATTGATCTGCCTTATTTTTGAAAACCACGTTTACAGGGAATACAAGATGATGAAAAGAAGCCGGGAGCGTAGTTTGTATATCGAAGGATACGCTTCCGAAATTTATTGGATTGAGCCCGTTCGTCACTCTGTAATATCGCTCTGATGGTAAAGCCTGCGTTACCGTAAACGGCGCATATGAAGACGTGACCGGCCCGGTGGTATATGGAATCATCGGTTTATTATATGGTGCGGGAAGGATCATGATGTCATCGTAAGGCTGGTGTATCACGATATCGATGTTGTCGATGTTGAAACCCGGGTAGGCGCCCAGTATATCGAACAACGTGACCCTAAACTTATCCGGGAATATCCTTTCGATCCTGCTATTGAACAGGATAAGATCGCAACCGGTAATAGCACCGCAGTTGTTGCTTTGCGCAACTGTCAGGGTATGGCTGTCTTGTTTTACAATGGAGCAGGTAGCTCCTGCTATCGAAACACCCATCGCGGTCACATATTGCGAACCGAAAATATTGGAGGGAACGATAACCTTGTAAATAATCTTGGCTTCTGATCCGGGTGGAATTGTACCCCATTTGTAAAGCACCTTGTCATCAAAGCCTGTGGGTGCCGCTGCTGAGGTATTGAGCCAGTTTGCTACAACTGTGCTTTGGCCCGTATTGGTTCCCATAACAGGAAGTTCGGGATGCAAATTGGTACCGGCAGGCAACAAAGGAGCGGACGAAACAAGGGTTTCGCTACCATGCGGCGTTGAAACAATCCCGTTGTGCGGCAGTTGGACCGCCATTTTAAAATTATTGATGGTGTAAGCATTATTATTTTTTACCAAAGCCCTGTACCAGATAGGCTGACCAGGTATTCCGTTTGCCTGGATGAGTTGGAAAGGACCATCAGGGCCTTTGCAGCTTGCTTCGAGCCTATATAGAATATTTTTGAACAGATCTACGTTGACGACCGCTTCATCCGTGGCGGTCTCCGTATTGCCGTTCCATACCCAGCTAAGGGTTATTTTGTTTGTATAAATCGAGTTGCAAACGACTAGATCGGGTGATTTTACCTTTGCTTTGTACCTGATGACCAGTTCAGAGATCCCGGCGCAGGGCGCCGCTCTTATCTTTGGGATGATGCAGCTGAACCCATTGGCTGAGGGAGTTCCGATAGCGGTCCCGATACCGGTTAGCTCTGCCGTCGAATACCCGGTTCCTGTAACCGTTACGGAAGAAGGAGCTAGTAAGTTAGTCGCTCCGGTTTCTGTTATCACATCGTTCAGGTTTACATTGGTCACGTCGCCCATGCCATAGTTTTTTATTCTTATTTCAAACTCGGCTGTTTCGGCAGGGCTGGCATTTGTTGCATAGCTGAAGGTGCCGTTGTCAGTGAGGTTCCTGACGTTTTTTTCTACGACGATAAAGGGTATATACTTGTCTTTCTCGCTTTTACAGGTAGCCTGTGCGATAAAAGGGGTGCTGCCAATCGCGAAGGAGAGTTTTGCATTATTCACGTAACTCTCGTTCAGGGGATTGGGGTTCACCAGCCTGTGGGTGATCCTGATGATCAGGGAACTGTATTTTGGAAATACGACGGTGCCTGTAAGGACCCAGTTGCTGATAGAGGGGCTGGGAAACATTGTGCTGCCATAAGAAAGATTTTGCGCAGAGCCCGGCGATGTAATTGTAGTTGTGCCGCTATTCGATACCGGATTTGTGGTAAATGAAAAGGAAGCCGGCCCGAAGTAAGAAATAAGCGAAGCGCTGCCGCCGGTCACTTCGATTTCATCGGGGTGTGAGGTGATGGCACCCAGTATGTCTTTCACAGTGAAATTGGAGAGTGCATTCGGCGTCAGGTTGTCTACCTGTATTATGTAATCGTGCGTTCTGCAGTTGTCGGGAGCAGGGAAATAGCGCAACGGGTATTGCATAAGGGTTTTGCTAAGAACAACTCCGCTGCCGGAAAAAGGAGTGGTGCAGCATCCCGTTATATGCCTGGTTGCCGTGATCGTTTGCTGTGCCTGGGTGCAGACATTGTGACTGGTAAAGCTGACTGTTATATCGTAAGTTGCACTGCTGGGGCAAAGCACCGCCGTATTGAAATTGATAATTACGAAATGGTTCTGTAATCCTTCATTAGGTATGCCGCTTCTGTTCCAGGTAAAGGTTGTTTGACCGGTGGTTATGGGTGGTGTAACGGGATTGCCATGCGAATCGAACACATCCTGCAGGGTGGCTCCTGCTGGTAAAGTAAGTGTAAAAGAGCTGTTGCCTGCGTATGCATCCAGGTCCTGGCCAAAGCTGGTGATCTTATACATCGCAGTAGTGCAGTCGTTTCCCCGGTATAAATCGAGGGACACTGAAGGGCTGCTGTTGGTGTTTAAAATAGCTACAGAAGTGATAACGGATTGGATGTCCGGCAGGCAGCCTGCACAGCTGTTTTTTATTTCAACCACGATGTTTTCTGATACCGGAACACAACTTGGACTCTTTACCCTGAAGCTAAATGTAAAGTAGCTGGACGATGTATAATTGTTGTCTGCACTCGTGAAAACAGGTGTTTCAAAGGCATCTTCAAAACCGGCATCAGGTGTGGTGGGCTGAAAAGCATTGTTACTCATGGTGGAGAAATCAGTGCCCATGAACTCGAAAGCTGCCGCGTTATAATGAATGTTCAGTTTTTTTTGTTGTCCGCCGATCATCAAAAAATCCAGCGAATAGGGAATGGTAATGACCGTTCCGCCGGCATACGGTCCTGCAGGGGAGGCCGCCCCATTTTGAATCAGCTGGGCCTGCAGGCCTGTATGCAGACCGGTTCCCAGCAATGCCACCAATGCGATTATATATTTCAGCTTTTTCATGTTTCAGTTTTTATTTGTGAATTGCCGCCTTAATGCGTGATGTCTTTTTCGCAGATAATTTCCGGGCAGGCGCCATTCATTCTATAGAAAGTGTACCTGAGTTTCAGGCTCACGTCGTAAGGGCTGGCTACCGGCGAAATATTAATAATCCTGCCTTTGAATGCTATATTCCCTGTTGCCGTAAAAGGACCGAACCAGAAAGCATTGCCAGGGGTGGTGATTGCGGTAGAAACGTTCCCTGCTAACGCAGGTGAAAGACTGCTGATCGTTACAATATTAGCATCAGGTCTTGCCGATCCGGCTACCTTTATTTCCAGGATCTGCACTTTTACTTTACTAAAAGCGATCGGTGTTCCGGATAATGTAAAGTAGGTAGCGAAGTCCATGTCCGGTCCGTTTAAGGATTTCTTTATTTTTTCATCTATAAAATAACCGCAGCAGGGGGGCTGGCATATATTCTTTTCGATAGTTGCACTGCAAATTTTGTCCCACTGGTATGTCAACCTAAAGCCTGTTATTCCGCACGAGTATGGCGGGATCGTAAGAGTTAATGGCGTGGATGAGTTGAAAAATCCGCTGCCAAGGATGGAGCCGTTAGGCAGGCTCATGAGCGTATAGCTGCCGGCTACAGGAGGCGCTCCAGGCTGCAGCGTAAACGTGTATATTCCGGGTTCAATGCAGGAAAGATCAGCCGGTACAGGCGTCTCTTTCCTGAATAGCTGTACGGTTTTGGTTTCGCAGCAATCCTTTACAACGATCAGGTAGCGGCATTCCCTGCAGGGCTTGCCATCACAGCTTGCCGAAAAAGTAAGCACATATGTTCCGTTCTGTGAAGGGGTGAAGGAGCCGTTTACAAAACGGATCCCGTTGCCGGAAGCAACCGATACGGCATTCCTGGTTATTTCCCATTTTATTTCAGCCCTGCACCTGTCCGGGATGCACGCGTAAGATTGGAGAAATGAAAACGGCTTGTTGCAGGACCATGGGATCTCTGTCCCGCACTTGTATTGTTTTTCATCATTTACCGTGAGATCATTCCAGTCACCGCAGGTACAGCCTTCGATGCACCTGGGAGTTACAGAAATGATGCAACTGTCGCAAATGTCTTTCCCGCACTTTCCTTTCAATACTACTTTGTAAGGGTTGCTGCCTTGCAGAAAAGGTGTAAAGGTGACAGGCAATGGAACGTTGGTCATCAGCAGGCTTCCGTCGGGTTTATAAACGGTGGCTGATTGGATGGGGTCGCAGTTCCCGTTGCAATAAAAGCTCCCGTTGATGTATACAGGCCTGTCGCAATCGGTAATCATGTTTTTATTACAGCTTACTTTCTCGTCGGTATGCTGATTGTTGTCAAGTACATACGTTATGGTAGTTTTTTCCCACTTACCGCACGTACAGTTTTCTTTACAGTTCGTAAATACGCTAATAATGCAGGAGTCACATTCTTTATTTCCGCATTTACCTTTTAGTACGACTTTATAAGGAGCTGTACCGGTGGACAGCAGGGGCGTAAAGACGATGGGGAAAGAAGATGTTGTAGCAATAAGAGCGCCTGAAGGGGCATATATCATTGCGGATCTTATTGCTTCGCACGGACCAGTACAGG
>JBEVLT010000078.1:0-3021 GCA_040509055.1 Chitinophagaceae bacterium | reverse complement strand
GTTGATATCCGGATCATACCAGGAATACTTCGTAATGGTGATCAGGTTCTGCCCGCTGACATACAGCTGCGCGCTGCGCCACCAGGAAGCTGCTTTATTGACCGGGAAATTATAGGCCAGCTGTATGTTCCGGAATCGCAGGTATGATCCGTTCTCCACAAATCTTGAAGACATATTCCCCGAGATCGATCTCGAAGGTTTGGGATAGGCGGCATTGGTATGCGTAGGCGTCCAGTGATCGTTGTATTCCGCCACCGGTACGTTCAGCCCCATCCCGATATCCAGCGTCGAGGCTTTGTTGAGATTGAAAATATCATTGCCTTGTGTTCCGGTGACAAAGACGGTTAGCTCGAATCCTTTATAGGAGGCCACGGAATTAAATCCGTATATGAATTTCGGATTGGGATTACCGATAAAGGTCTTGTCATCGGCCGTGATCTTTCCATCCTTGTTGACATCGGCATACTGGATATCCCCCGTAGCCGTATACCCCGCCTCCTTATAGCCGTAGAATAGTCCCATCGGCTTACCCTCGCGGAGGATATTGGCATAGTCGTTGAGATTTCCGGTATAAAGATTATTGCCGAAAATATCCTGTCCCTGGTAAAGGGTCAGCACTTTGTTGCGGTTAAAGGATAGGTTAACCCCCACCGTCCAGTTGACCGGGCCCTTAAAGATATCACTCTCGACACCGAGCTCCAGACCCTTGTTCTGCACCTCTCCCACATTCTTCAACGTAGTGGCATATCCCATCGAGGCGGGCAGCTGGACTTTGTTCAGCAGGTTCTTTGTTCGTTTCAGGTATACATCGGCTGTCAGCCGCAGCCGGTTCTCGAAGAAGCCCGCGTCGATGCCTCCGTCGAGCTGGTTGGTCGTCTCCCATTTCAGATTGCCTGGCAGCACCGAGCCCGGCGCATAGGTCGTATAAAGAGCATCCCCGAAGATCGTGTTGCCTGAGCTTAGCTGGGTCAGCGTAGCGTATGGATCGATGGCTGTGCTGCCGGTCGCCCCATAGCTTGCCCTTATTTTCAGATCGGACAGCCATTTGACATCCTTCAGGAATTTCTCGTTATACACCCGCCAGGCAAGGGCGGCAGAAGGGAAGTTGCTCCATTTGTTATTCGGTGAGTATCGCGATGAGCCATCCCTCCGGAAGCTCACCGTAGCGAAATATTTCTCGGCGTAGTTGTAGTTAAGCCTGCCGATCAGCGACAGCAATACCCATTTCTGGTAGCTGCTCGTCGCGATACCCGGCGTGGCTGCCGCGCTGAGATTGCCGGTCTGGCTGATATCGCTCAAAAAACCCGTGCCCGACCCGTTCATCGTCGTTTGCACATAGTTCTGGAAGGTATACCCCGCCGTCACCGACAGATGATGGTCTCCGGCTGTCTTGCTATAGGTGGCGATATTCTCGTTCAGCAGGCTGGTCGTCTGGGTAGTCCCAACGGCAGCGCTGCCTACCGAATTGGTCGACGGCTCGATGGCCGCATAGTAGTCCGACCGGCTGTTGGAATTTTCTATGCCCCCGGAGATGCGGATCGCAAGGTCCCTGATCGGCTTGATGGTCAGGGCTACATTCGAAAAGACATTGTCCGCCTTGAATCGATCCGAGATTTTATTCAGCGGCACCAGCGGGTTGACGATGGTATTGGAGATAAAAGGGTAGGCCGTGTTCAGTCGGCGATAGCTGCCGTCGGCCAGGTAAGGCGACAAGGTCGGCGGCGCATCCAGCGTCCCCGAGATAAGATCGGCGCCCCTGTTGCTGGAGCCCGAGTTCTGATTCCGCCCTTCTCCCCGCGTCAGGTAGATATTATAAGCGACACTGAAGATATTGCTGATCTCATGGCTGAGATTGCCGCGCAGCGTATAACGGTCGAAATTGCTGTTGCGGATGATGCCATTCTGCCGGAACAGGCCCCCGGACAAAGAAAACTGTGTCTTGTCGGTCCCGCCGCTGACGGTGACATTGTTGGTGTACATCGGCGCATCGTGCATCACCAGGTCCTGCCAGTCGGTAGAAGCCCCCTTGCTCAGCGAATCTATCTGCTGCGCCGTAAAATAAGGAGACAGGTTGTCGTTGGCCGCCTGCTCATTGTAGAAGCGGGCATATTGACCGGCATTCATCAGCTTGATCTTTTTCATGGGGGACTGGGTCGTGTACCCCGATGAAACATCCACGCGGGTCTTGCCCGTCTTATTCCCGTTCTTTGTCGTGATAAGAATAACGCCATTGGCGCCTCTCGATCCATAGAGGGCGATCGAGGACGCATCTTTCAGGATCTCCATCGACTCGATATCCCCGGGCTGCAGAAAGGTCGGATTGCCGGGATAAGGAAATCCGTCGACGACATATAAAGGCTCATTACCACCAAGGATGGAGTTTGTACCTCTGATCCGGACGCTGACGCTGCCACCCGGCGCGCCATTATTCTGCTGCACCTGGACGCCGGCAGCCCTTCCCTGCAAGGCATTGATGACATTATTGGCGGGATAGGAGGTGATCTCGGCCGGTTTTACCTGCGACACCGAGCCGGTAAGATCCCGTTTGCGCACGGTGCCATAGGCGACTACGACGATCTCGTTCAGGGCTTTTACGCTGATGGCCATCTGTAGGATCAGCTCTCGCCGCCCTTTTATGGGGATCTCCTGTGTTTGGTAGCCGGTATAGGAGATGATCAGCACGGCATTTTCCGGCAGTCCTTTGAAGCTGAAGCTCCCGTCTGCGCTGCTGGTAATGGTTCGTCCGGACTTTTTGTCGGTGATCGTAGCCCCCACGATGGTATTGCCCTTTTCATCGAGAACTTTCCCCTCGATGTCCCTGGCGGGTGGCGGCGGGGGTGTTTTCTCTTCTATCTTATCCTTGATGACCACCAGCTTGTTCAGGATGCTGTAGGTATAAGGCCGGTCCTTCAGACAGATGTCCAGCACCTCGCTCAGCGAAGCATTCCGGACCTGTATCGTCACCGGACCGGCATTGCGCAAAAAGGATTCGGTATAAATGAACTTATACCCCGTCTGCTG
>JBEVLT010000077.1:0-7565 GCA_040509055.1 Chitinophagaceae bacterium | reverse complement strand
TATAATGGCGACGAATCGAGCATCAGCATAACAACGCAGCAATGGAAGCAAAAAGTACCCTACATTTACCTGGGCAACTTAGGGCCATACAGAAATGACCTGGATAATAAACCGCCTGTTGCAATAGACACTGTTTTAAATAACGTAACACTCAGGTCTGTTTTTTACTATGCCAAAGGTTTCAATACAGAGGAGTATGGAGAGACGGCATATTTTAAGAATTTCTTTTGGGATAAGCAATCAGGATTGATAGCTTATACAACTATGAACGATGCTGTTTTTCTTAGCATCAGGAACTGATGCAGGCCGATCTTGCTATCTGTATCTGATTCGCCATGACATAAACCAAGGCGCAAAAATACAGGGAGCTTATCAGTGACGACGTCCAACCTCAATTCCTTTTCCGCCTCTTCTTCGTATACAGTTCCTTTGCCTGCGTCACCAGCCACACAAACTCCTGCTGCGACACATCGTTCACATCGGCCGAGGCGGACGCCAGCGGCAGCAATACATTCCAGTCCACGTTCTTCACAAACGCGGAAGACCGCAGCAATGCGCCAAACATGGCTACAGCCGCGGCAAAGCGGTAGCAAGGTTCTATTTTATCGAACGACTCGGGCCGGTAAGCCGCATCATATACAAACGCCTGAGAAAGGGTATCATGCGGCAGCCTGTACCTGAGCCGGATGGTAGCAAACCGATCGCCCGGGGAGACAGGACCATCTTTTGCCGGCTCTATCTCGAAAATGCCCACCATGGAATAGCCCGAGCCGATCTCACCCCCTTCCACCGCGGCTAGCGTATCATTGATAGCGCCGGCCTTGTTGTCAAAACCGATCAGCCGGTACTCCTTTACATGCTCCGGATTAAACTCCACGTTCATGTACACATCGTCGGCCACGGCATACAGGGTCTGCGTAAACTCCCGCATCAGCACCTTCTCCGCCTCGGCAAAATTGTCCAGGTACGCAAAATTGCCATTGCCCTTCCGCGCCAGCGTCTGTATCTTGGAATCCTTGTAGTTGCCCATGCCTACGCCCAGGCAGGTAAGGTAGATGCCCGATTCCCGGTGGCGGGAGATCAGCTCGTTCAGCTCTTCCTCCTTGCGCAGCCCTACGTTGAAGTCGCCGTCCGTAGCCAGGATCACCCGGTTGTTGCCGCCGGCGATAAAATGATCTTTTGCCACGGTGTAGGCCAGCCGGATGCCCGACTCACCCGGAGTGGAGCCGCCCGGCGTCAGCCCGTCGATCGCTTTCAGAATGGTTTCCTTCTCGCCGCCGCTGGTCGTCTTCAGCATCAGGCCGGCCGCACCGCCATAGACCACGATGGCCACGGAATCTTTTGCCCGCAGGTTGTTGATGAGCAGCCGGAAAGCCGACTTGAGCAGCGGCAGGCGGTTGGCCATATCCATGGAGCCCGATACATCGATCAGGAACACCAGGTTGGTCGGCGGCAGCGTATCCAGGTTCAGCTTCCGGGCAGAAAGGTTGATATAATACAGCTGGCTGGCCGCATTCCACGGGCAGGAGGTCAGCCGGGTATGCACGGTAAACGGATCGTTGCCGCCAGGCGCGGTATAGTTCAGGTTGAAATAATTCAGCATTTCTTCGATCCGTACCGCATCGGGCGGCACCATGGAACCGAGCGTCAGGAAACGCCGGATATTGCTGTACGAAGCCCGGTCGATATTCAGCGAAAGTCCGGTATTGGGAAAGCGTTTGGCATTTACAAAATGATTTTCGACAATGCTGGCATAGGTTTCATCGCCGGCAAACCATCGCTTCTGCTCTTCCCTGGCCATGCCATTGGTGAGCGACGACAGTTTATTCTGGCGCAGCGTGGAGCTGCCTGCCTTGAGCAATTTCAGCCGTACCGAAAGATAGTTATCTGCATTGGCCACCACCTGTTCGGTCTTGTAACCATCCAGGGAAAAGCTGAAGGTGTCGATACGCTGGCTGGTAATGATACCGAAAGAACCCTGCGAACCGCCTTTGTACACATAGCCGCTATGAACATGCAGGATGTTGACATGGGGCAACGGGTTGCCCGATTCATCCTTTATTTCTCCCCGGAGATAAAACTGCTGACACCATGCCGATGAAGTAAAAAAAAGGCAAAGCAATATGTGGCAAAAAGCCTTCAAGGCGGCGTATTAGCTATAAAATTCATAAAAAAGCCTCAAACTCTTTAGTGAAATCGGTCATAAAATTGCAAGGTTGCGCAGCCGCAACGATCACAGCGAAAGTAACTCCGGCTTTTTCCGGAATTGCACCCGGGAGGCAGCAACATTATACCAGCTGGTAGATCTCCTTGAGATTGCGCCCCAGCCCCTGATAGTCCAGCCCGTATCCCACCACGAATTTGTTGGGTATCGTAAAGCCAATATAGTCGAGTGTGAGCGGGTAGGCGGTGGCTTCCGGTTTGTGCAGCAGGGTGGCAATCTTCAGTGAGTTGGGCTGCTGGTGCTCCAGCTTGGGGAGAAATTCGTGCAGGGTCTTGCCGGTATCCACGATATCCTCCACGATGATCACATCTTTGCCAAACAGGTCATCGTCCAGTCCGATAGAGGTCACCACATTACCTGAAGAGCGCATGCCCTTGTAAGAAGCCAGCTTGATAAAGCACAGCTCGGCATCGATAGTGAGCTGCTTGAAAAGGTCGGAGGCAAACATGAACGACCCGTTAAGTATGGCAATGCAAAAAGGACGTTTGCCGGCATAGTCGGCATTGATGGCCGCGGCGATGGCCCTGACGCGCTCTGCGAGCGCCTCTTCTGAAAGGTAGGTTTCAAATTCTTTGTCGAGTACCCTGACAATAGCCATACAGTTGGTTTCTGATGCCGAATGTATGACTTTAGCGGGTGATCCGGCGCCGGAAGCCGGCCTTAATTTTCCAGGCGGGGCGCAGCCGGCGCTTTTTTGCGGAGATACAGCTGTTCGCCGGCAACAGGGCGGCTATTTACCGCCAGGTAATTGTATTCCAGCAGCGACTCCAGCCGGATAGCTTCTTTACGGGCAATGTCCTGCAGGCTTTCCCCGGTTTTTACGACATGAAAATCGTTTTCACCGGTTTTGCGTTTGCGCTGCAGGTAGATGAGCTGGTCCTGCTCCAGCGCTTCGGTTTCTTCCATTTCGTTGAACTCGAAGATGCGGGCCAGCGGCACATTGTATTGCTGCGCAATGGACAACAGCGACGTGCCCTTGCGCACAAAAACCACTTTGGTATCGTTGATCCGGAACTCGCCGGAAGGGTAATTGATCTTTTCCTCCGCCACAGGTGGTGCCTGGGCTGGCGGTGCAGTGGTCCTTACCACGGCGGCTACCGGCGCCGGCGTTTCATTGCCGGGTGCAGGCGCTTTGACAAATACTTCGTCGCCGGTCTTCATTTTGCCCAGGGCAATCAGCGAATAATCCTGCAGGTGATAATCCTCGATCAGTTTGATGATGACCTGGGGATACCGCGGGTTGGTAGCATACCCTGCTTTTTTCAGCCCGTTGGCCCATTCCTTATAATCCAGCGGGTCCAGCGAGAACAGCGAAGCATAGCGGGCGCTGCCTTTCAGGAAGTTCGAATGGTCTTTGTAAGAATCTTCAGGACTACTGTATTTGCGGAAACACTCACCGCGGGCATCGTCGTCGTGCGAAACGGATTCTCCGGTCCAGCTGGACTTGCACTTGATGCCGAAATGATTGTTGGATTTCCTGACCAGCGGACTGGTACCCGCCAGCGTTTCATGAATGCCCTGCGCCAGCTTGATGGAGGCCGGTACGCCGGTGCGCTGCATTTCGGCAATGGCCAGTTCCTTGTAGGTACTGATGTACTCGAGGATCGTGGTGTTGTCCTGGGCCTTGACGATAAGGCCTGATAACAGCAAAGCAACAGGCAGCAGGAAACGAAGGGTTCGCATGGGTATCGAGTTTATTAAAGCTTCCGGATCAGGTACAGCCCATCCCGGACGGTAAGGATTAGTTTATCGATATCTTCTCTTTCGCGGATAAACTCATTGAAAGCAACGATGGCCTTTGCACTCTTATTTTTCACTTCCTCTTCCAGCACCTGCCCGTGAAAGAAAATATTATCTGCTAAGATAAACCCGTTTTGCCGAACCTGTGGCAAAACAAGTGTGAAATATTTGATATAGGAAGTTTTATCTGCATCGATAAAAACGAGGTCCCAGGTTTCATTCAGCAAGGGAATGATATCGGAAGCGTTGCCGGTATGCAGGGTAATGCGAGCGGCAAAAGGGGACCGGTCAAAATAGGCTTTGGCCGTGGCCGCATCTTCTTCTCTCAGCTCAATGGTATGCAGCTGCCCGTCTTCGGTCAATCCTTTGGCCAGGCAAAGCGCGCTGTATCCTGTAAACGTACCGATCTCCAGTATGCGGCGCGGCCGGATCATCCGGCTGATCATCTCCAGCAGCTTGCCCTGCAGGTGGCCGCTGAGCATGTGCTGATGCGGGTGATGCAGCGTGGTATATGCGTCTATCTCTTCCAGCAAAGGATCGGGCGCAGCAGAAAATTGCTCGGCATATGATTGCACGGCGGCTTGAATCAGTTCCAACGATTGACGTTTTGGCAAAGATAACGCTATTGCTTAGCGAGAGCCGCCGGCGCATCCGGTTTGCGCGACACCATCCACAGTCCCAGGAACGTGATCAGCCCGTTGATGACCAGCAGCTCCAGCCCGATCTCGAAGGAGCCGAAGATCAGCTGCTGGTATTTCTCCAGCACATAGCAAAGTACCGGTGCGATGATGCAAACCACCGGCACCCAGCCATCCCGCACCTGCCGCCGGGTGATGATGCCAAAGGTGAATAAACCAAGCAGCGGCCCATAGGTATAGGCGGCCACCTTCAGGATCACGCCGATCATGCTGGGGCTATTGATTTCGTTGAAGACCATCACGAACAGCAGGAACACAAAGGCAAACACGAGGTGCACGCGCTGGCGGATCTTCTTTTTCTGCGGATCCGTCCATTGCGCTTTCCGCTGCATGCCCAGGATATCGATACAGAACGACGAAGTGAGCGCGGTAATAGCCCCATCGGCGCTGGGGAACAGCGCAGAGATAAGGGCAATGATAAAGATCACCGATACCACGGGCGGCATATGCTCCAGCGCCAGCGCCGGGAACAGTTTATCGGCCGTTGCATTCTTTCCTTCCAGCATAAACCGTGTCACTTCCTTACCGTTTTCCATGGTAGTCACATAACCGGCGCCCAGGTTTTCTGCGTATATATACAACAAGCCTCCCAGCACCAGGAACAGCAGGATGACGAACAGCATGATCACCGACAGCGTGATCACGTTCTTTTGCGAATCTTTGAGGGTGCGTACGGAAATATTTTTCTGCATCATTTCCTGGTCCATCCCCGTCATGGTGATGGTGATGAAGGCGCCGGCCAGCACCTGCTTCAGAAAAAACAGCTTGCTGTCCGGATCGGTAAAGAAAATTTTCGAGTACCCTTTTTCACCCATGGCAGACAGGGCCGACCCCAGGTTCAGGTCCATGGCATTCAGCATATAGATCACGCACACCACCAGCCCGGTGAGCATAAAAGTGGTCTGCAGGGTATCGGTAAACACGATCGTTTTTACCCCCCCCTCATAGGTGTAGATGAGGATCATCACCAGGATGATCAGCGTAGTGACCCAGAACGGCACGCCGAAGCTGGACAGGATGGCATCCTGCAGGATCTTCACCACCAGGTACAGCCGGGCCGTGGCCCCCAGCGTGCGGGACAGGATAAAGAAAGAAGCACCGGTTTTATACGATTTAAAACCAAGCCGGGCATGCAGGTAGTTGTAGATCGACGTCAGGTTGAGCCGGTAATACAGCGGCAGCAGGATATAGGCAATGGCAATGTACCCGACCAGGTAGCCGAGCATGATCTGGAAATACGCAAACGACTCCCGCCCTACCCCGCCGGGTACGCTGACAAACGTAACGCCGGACAGTGAAGTGCCGATCATGCCAAAGGCCACCAGCATCCAGTTGCTGTTGCGGTTGCCGATAAAAAACGATTCATTGTTGGAGTTGCGCGACGTATACCAGGCCACTGCGAGCAGCAGTATAAAATACCCGATGACGAACGAAAACAACAAAGTGGCTGACATGGAATAGCGTTTTATGAAGCATTTACAGTGAACCCGGTTGCTGTGCAGACCAGGATTGAAGGAGTAAAGATAACCTGCGTTATTAATTTTTGAAGATAAACAAATTTGCTTTCCCTTTGCGGCAAAACGACAAGGCATGCCTATCCGTTCACTTGCGGTTTTTTGCGGTTCCAAAAACGGTAACAACCCCGTATATGCACAGCATGCGGCAGAACTGGGAAGGTTGCTGGCGGTCCACGACATTACCCTTGTCTATGGCGGCGGCAGCGTGGGCCTCATGGGCGCGGTAGCCGATGCGGTGATGAACCACGGCGGCCGGGTAACCGGCGTGATCCCGCAGGTGCTGGTGGATTGGGAACGGCAGCACAAGGCCCTTACCGAATTACTGGTGGTGGACAATATGCATACCCGCAAAAAGAAAATGTATGAGCTGTGCGATGCGGCCGTGATCCTGCCCGGCGGGTTTGGCACCCTGGACGAACTGTTTGAAATGGTGACATGGAACCAGCTCTCCATCCATGACAAAGCGATCTTCATCATCAACTCCGAAGGATTTTACGATCCCCTTATGGCACACATGACGCAAATGGCATCAGACGGATTCCTGTATACCGAAGCGCAAAAACGGATCATCCTGCTCGACAGCCCGGAGCAGCTCCTGCCGTTCCTTACCGGAGAATAACCGGCTTATGCCCATCAGGCTTTAAGCGTACGCTGTCAGGGCTTCGCATCCCGGTCCGGGACAGCGGCACTCTCTTTTTTAAGAAGATTTAATATAATTGGTATTAATACCCGTTCCTGTACCGGCCCTGGAACAGGCCCACGTTTACACCGGCGCGGATGATCGGCACGATGTCTATGCGTTGCTGCGCCGGGTTGTTGGGATTGTAGGACACATCCACGTACGGCGAATTGACATTTTTCAACACGTCGAACAGCACAGAGATATAATAAAAGGTATTGGAACCCCGCTCCCGCCCCTGTGCAAAACCACCGCCGAGCAACAGCGAGTTGGCCTCAGCCTTGTACTTTTCCGTAGGCGCCCCGCCGGGATAAATGTATTTGATGGTGCTGTAATTGCGCTCGAACTGCGCCTGCACAAAGAGCGAACGGATGGGGTAAAGCCGGGTAAACACCCCGGGACCGATCACGGTCTGCCGGATCTTGTCGTTGAATACCTGGTAATCCCTGGCGCCGCTATACACATAGTTGAAGGCAAGCCCTGCATCGGCCCACTCGGCCAGCTTGTACCCAAACATCGGGTTGGCGCCGATCACCGTCTGCCCGTTAAAGAAAGACAGGGTAATGCTGCCGCCTGTAAACAGGTTCTCTTTTTTGAATCCCTTTTTTTCTGCAGCATCATCGCCGTCCTGTGCCTGTGCGGCAAGCGCCAGCACAAAAAGGCTCATGACAACAAACCATTTTTTCATTTTCACTTGTTTATGTTTA
>JBEVLT010000076.1:0-5818 GCA_040509055.1 Chitinophagaceae bacterium | reverse complement strand
TTGTGGACAGAACGCCGGAAGAAGGAAAAAGCTATAGCTATTATATCCGTACCTATTTTGGAAGCGCCGTTTTTAAAGAGTCAGTTGCTGCGCAATAATCGCCGGCGACAAGAATGATCGTTACTTTACAGGGTTAGTGAAGCTTCGCTAGCCCTGTTTCAGTTTATTACTTTAAATGCGGGCTTTCAAACCCCAGCGTTTTCAATCCCTCCTGTATCTCCGGGCAGCTCATGAATAAGTTCCACAACAACCCGCTGCGGTAATTTTCCATCATCACCACAGCAGGCCCCTGGTCGATGGCCAGGTAATGCGGTGGGTACCAGTTATCGGTTTGGCTGAAGGCATCATAAAAGCCGTACGGCCCCCATACTTTATCACCCAGCTTTGTATACCAGTATTTCATCGCTGCCATAGACCGGGCAGGCGTGTAGGGAAAAGAAGATAAGGCTGCCGAGGGCGTGATGACACCCAGGTCGTTGCTGCTATCCGGAGCATGCGCTGCATAACCTACCGTGGAATAACTGGCCGTAAGCCCCCAGTTATCCGGCCCATATCCTTTGAACCGCTTCGGATTATCTACACACCACTGGTAGTTGATGAGTGTCTGGTTCTTCATTTCTTCCCAGTAATCGGCATACCGGTCCTTCAATCCCTGCGGGTCCAGGCCCAGGTAAGAATAATGCGCCCAGAACAACGGTCCGCCATGCGGCGGATTGCCCTGGTGATGCAGCTTCAGGCTATATCCTTTGTACGATCCCATGCCTGCCGGGTTTTCGTTGATCTTGCCGCGCTGCGCCCAGCCTTCATGGTATACTTCGGCCGGCACACCATGCGTGGGCGAGGAAGCCGCCAGCACGTACATGATCAGGCATTCATTGTAGCCGCGCACGGCAAAGTTCATATCCCAGCCATACTGCGGGCTCCAGTGCCAGTACAATACATTCTGCCCGCCCCGGCGGTACCAGTCAAACTCCACGTCGCGCCACAGCTTATCGATCCGCGTCGCTAATCGCTTTTCTGCCTCGTTACCATTGCGGAAATACTGGCGCACGCAAAGAAGACCCTGGATCATGAAAGAGGTTTCCACCAAATCGCCGCCGTTATCTTTGGGGCTGAACGGCCTTACCTTTCCCGTTTCACCATACCACCAATGCGGCCAGGCACCGTGAAAGCGGTCAGCCGTTTCCAGGAAATGAACGATCTTCTCCAGCTGCTCCCTTCCCTGCCGGCGGGTAATAAATTTCCTGTGTATGCCCGCAAGGATCGCCATGACGCCAAACCCGGCTCCGCCGCTGGTTACCGTGCTTTTATCATTCTGCGGGTACACGTCATCCATATGCAACCGCTCACGTGCCAGCCCACTGACCGGCTCGGCCCCCTCCCAAAAATAATTGAACGTGCGTCGCTGCACTGTATCCAACAACGCCTGGTCGGCGGGCGTGGCAGGCAGCGCATTCGATAGAACGGACCGGCTGTTTCGCTGGCCGGGACCACAGGCCGACAAAAACCACAGGCCGCTTACAAAGAGTATAACTGAACATTTCATGTGTTACAAATAAGGTGCGGTGAACCCAAGGGCCCGCATACCGGTTTTTATTTCCGGGCATCCTGTAAATAAATCCCATAACAGCCCGGTCCGGTAGTTTTCGATCATCACCACGATGGGTCCCTGGTCGATGGCCAGGAACGAGTTGGCAAACCATTGCTCCTGCAGCGAAAACGCATCTGTGAACCCGTATTCCTTCCACAATTTATCACCCAGCACATAATAAAAGAATTTTAATGCCTTCATCGATTCGTCCGGTGTATAGGGAAAAGAAGACAGGGCTGCCGTAGGCGCAATCACCCCCAGGTCATTGGTGGGCGAGCTGGCGGCATAGCCGGAAGGAATATCGCTGGCGGTCAATCCCCATACCGAATCGCTGTAGCCGTACCGGTTGCCCGGGTTGATTTTACAATGAGCATAATTGATCAGCGAATGATTTTTGTTTTGCGTAAAATAGTTAGCGCGGCTGTCACCTAGCCCGGTCGGGTTGATACCGAGAAAGGAATAATGTGCAAAGAATAAAGGACCGCCATAAGCAGGCCCCAGCGGAAGCTGGTAACCATAATAGGTATTGCCATTGGTAAAATTGCTGCCGCCGGCCCAGCCACTGGTATATACCGATGCAGGAATGCCATGCGTGGCTGAGGATGCGGCCAATACATAAGTAAGGAGGCATTCATTCCAGCCCCGGATCGGCAGGTTGATCTCCCAGCCATAATCGGGGCTCCAGTGCCAGTACAGTACCTGCTGCCCGCCCTGGCGAAACCAGCTCCAGTCCACGTTATTCCATAGTGTATTGATATCGTTGCGCAGCGCGGTTTCACCGGCATCCGCCCCATTGAAGTATTGCCGCGCGCACAGCAGCCCCTGCATCAGGTAAGCCGTTTCTACCAGGTCGGCGCCGTTGTCTTTGGTGCTGAACGGGATCACAGCACCGGTAGCTCCGTTGAGCCAGTGTGGAAACCCGCCGTGAAAGGTCTGTGCTGTATTTTTCAGGAAGGTGGCCATGGTTTGCAGTCTTGCCAGTCCCTGTGCACGGGTAATGAAATTGCGGCTGATGCCCGCAATGATTGCCATGATGCCAAACCCCGAACCACCGGAGGTAACCAGGTCACCGGACGTATTGCGCTCCCTGGCCAGCCCGCTCACCGGGTGGCCAAAATCCCAGAAGTATCTGAACGTTTGCTGCTGCACCAGCGTGAGCAAGGCATCATCCGTCAACGCAGGAAATTTGCGGCTGGAGTCCAGTTGCGTTATAAACGTTTTATCCAGCTGTGCATTGAGCAGGCCGCCGGAGGACGACTTCAGCGAGGAGGTGATCCGGAACAGATATTTGGTTAAATAGTTTAGTGGTGATGAAGGCTGGATCAGCAGTACTGAATCGTACGGGAAGCTGGCCTGGAAGGGTACGGCTGCTCCCCCTGCCTCTGTCAGCGTAACGGAACCGGCCACCGAACTTTGCATCACCCGTCCTGAAAATACCACCCTGACAGAAGCATTGACAGCCGCACCATACACCAGGTTATCAAAAGGCCTGTTACCGATCGTAACAACGCTGGTGGAAATATTGGTAGGAGCCGGCGCTGCGGGACTGATGCCGCTATCGCCTTTTCCGCAGGAAAGGATCATCACCAGCAACGATATGGCCATGCACCATCTCATACTTATTATTTCACGGCTTTAAAATTTTGCCTTTACCCTTACCCGGTAAGTCCGCAACTTTAAAGCCGGATTTCGCAATGAGTAAAGAGGGCTGAAACAGTGTCTCAGCCCTCTTTTTGTTTACTATTGAAACCGGGTTAGGTTACTGCTTATTGGTATACAGAGCCTGCGCCTCTGCGGGAGTCAACGGCTTATTGTAAATACGGAACTGGTCCAGGTAGCCCGTGTAGGATTTGATCCAGTCATCCGTAGGCCCTGCCTTGCCGGCGTGCTTGTTCCAGCCACCGATGATAAAGCCGCCTGACGCAGAGAAGTTGACAGCGCCTCTCGGATTAGCGCCGTTCTTTACATCGGTTTGCGTAGGCGTCAACCCTGTTACCACAGCACCATCAAAGTAATATGTCATCTTGGAAGTGGTCTGGTCGTACGAATAAACGATATGATGCCAGTTGCCGTCGAACATCGGTTTGTTGAACGTACCTTCCAGCCATTGGTCCATCAGGCCAAACTTCATGGTGGTACTGGTAGGCGTTTGGTTTTCCAGCAGCAGGAAAATAGCGCTGCGGTGCCAGCCGCTGTACGTATCATCTACCAGCGAGAATAAGAACTCCGTACGGCCAACCTGGGCTGTATTTTTCATCCAGAAGGCGATGCTGAAGCTGGTAGCCGATTTCAGGTCATTGGCATTCAGGTAAAGAATTGCTGAATTGTCCTCCCCCTTGATGCCGTTGCCGTTTACACCCGGTGCATAGGTGAAGGGAAACAGCAGGGCCGGGTTGCCGGAGATGCTGTCTTTGGCATTCCACCGGGCACTGGGGCCGTCCGTACTGTTGAAGCTGGTAAAGAACCTCAGGTTGCCGGGCAGCAGGGATTGGTTATCATCAGTGGCATACTCTCCCAGTTCGGGTTTGTCCATTTTCTGGCACCCGCTGACTGCCAGCAGGATCAGCGCTGACGACAGGAAAAATGCGATTTTATTTCTCATATAGATCTGTTTAATAGAGTTGAGTAGAATTGTTTAGGGCCATTCCGGGTTCTGTACCAGTTTGGGATTGTCATTCAGCGCTCCCGTAGGAATGGGGTAGAAGCGGTGTTTGTTCTGGTAGCCCAGCGGACCCAGTACATTCGGTGCATCGATATTATCCGGGGCTGTAGCCGGCGTCCAGCGTATCAGGTCGAAGAAGCGCTCATACTCCATGGCAAACTCGCTTCTTCTTTCTTTTTTGATCGCGATCCGCATATTCACCTGGTTGGAGAAAGCGATATTGCCAAGACCGGCCCTTGTACGGATCATGTTCATCCAGGTCACGGCATTGGCCTGGTTGGTGGCACCGCCCACTTCGTTTGCTGCTTCGGCTGCCATCAGCAATACATCGGCATAACGCAGCACCCGCTGGTTCACCCAGGTATTCTGGGCTTCGTTGTTGGGCGTACCCAGGCCTGCAGCCAGGTAGTCTTCGTAGCGGTTATAAACTTTCTTATTCCAGTACAGCGCATTGCTCAGGTTGGGCAGCGTGAGGCCGTAGCCACCGGTGGAAGGGCCGCCATCGTACTGATTGGAGTAAAGAATGGTAGCATCTTTTCTTACATCGCCTGCTTCATAAGAGCTAACCAGCGAAGCGGTCGGTGTGTTCCAGCCCCATCCCAGGTCCCAGGCGCCCGAGCCGCCCCGGATACCTTGTACCTGCCCCAGGCGGTTCCAGTAAATATCACCGTCACCGGCTTTCTTATCAGCCTGGATCTCGAAGATGGATTCATTACCCAGTTCGCCGGCTGTCTTGAATATCTGGTAGTACGGTGTCACCAGCGAATACTGGCTGGTAGCGATCACCTGCTGGCAAAGCAACAGGGCTTCGGCCCACTGCTTCCTGTACAGCCTGGTCTTTGCATGCAGTGTTTTTGCAGCACCGGAGGTCAGCCTGCCCGGATACGCTGTACTGTTCCAGTTCAGGGGCAGGTTTTGTTCGGCGAAAGTAAGGTCGGCATCGATCAGGACATAGATATCTGCGACCGGGCTCTTGGCCACGTGCGCATCGGTGGGCGTATTGATCTTGAAATCGATCAGCGGCACATCACCATAGGTCCGTATCAGGTCAAAATAAGAATAGGCCCTGAAGAACCGTGCCTCTGCTGTGAGCAGGGCCGTGGTCGGGTCAGGGGTGGTTTGTTTCTCGGCTACATCCAGCGCATCATTGCACAACCCGATAAATACGAGGTGCTTGCTCCAGTACATGCCGGCGCCCCAGTCGTCTTTTGTATACTGGAAGAGATCGTACGTTTGGTGCCAGGCCGATGCACCGGGGTCGGCTACGATCTCGGCATCATCAGAACGGAAACCGTTCATGGCAATATAAGGCATGCTCTGGAAGCCGTCGCCGCAATAAGGCTCGTTCTTCGAGTTGCGGATGGCACCATATAAACCCAGCACTTTACCCTGCAGCTCTCCGCCCTGCAGGTCATCCACCGTAGCAGAAAGCGGTTTTCTGTCCAAAAACTTTTTACACCCCGTAAAAAGCATAATAACAGGGATCGCAAATACCAAACCTGCTATTAATTGTTTTACTCTTGACATATTCAGAAGTTTAATCTCTTATTAAATTAAAAATTCGC
>JBEVLT010000075.1:0-7421 GCA_040509055.1 Chitinophagaceae bacterium | reverse complement strand
GAAACTGGTGGTACCGTTCGCCATACATGCTTTTGACCGTATTGGTAATATCGCCCAGTGCCGTATTGCTCAGGTTGACGCTGTCGGTACGCATATATGTGATATGCCCGTTCTCATACAGCTTCTGCGCCAGCAGCATGGTCCTCGATACGCCGTAGCCCAGTTTGCGCGATGCTTCCTGCTGCAGCGTGGAGGTGGTAAAGGGCGGGGCAGGGGAGCGTTTGCCCGGTTTTACCTGTATGTCCCTGACGGTATAATCCGCGCCGATGCAGCTTTCCAGGAATTTTTCCGCATCGTCGGCCGAAGAATACCTGGCCCCTTCTGCTTTGAAAGCGATGGCCTTGTCCGTGTTGTCTTTGGCAGTGAACCAGGCTTCTACCCGGAAGCTGCTTTGCGGGATAAAGGCATTGATCTCCCGTTCGCGTTCAGCGATCAGCCGCACGGTCACGCTCTGCACACGGCCTGCGCTCAGGTTATTGCGCATGCTGATCTTGCGCCACAGCACGGGGCTCAGCTCAAATCCCACGATCCTGTCCAGCACGCGCCGGGCCTGCTGGGCATTCACCAGGTTCATGTTCAGCAGCCGCGGATGTTCCACCGCCGCTTTGATGGCAGGTTTGGTGATCTCGTGGAAGACAATGCGCTTGGTCGTGGCAGGGTCCAGGCCCAGCACTTCGCACAGGTGCCAGCTGATCGCTTCTCCTTCGCGGTCCTCATCCGTCGCCAGCCACACTTCACCCGATTTATTGGCCAGTGTTTTCAGCTCTCGTACCACTTTTTCCTTGTCCTGCGGAACGATGTAACGGGGTTGAAAATTCTTCTCCAGGTCGATGCCCATCCCGGCTTTCTCCAGGTCGCGGATATGACCATAACAGCTCTTCACCTGGAAATCTTCCCCCAGTATTTTTTCAATGGTTTTCGCTTTCGCAGGGCTCTCTACAATCAACAGATTTTTCGCCATATTCTAAATATAAAAACCGCTTTCCGGCGGCTGCAAGTTAGAGCAAGAATAATAATTTTTCGGTAAACGGATTTTTCCGGGGCATTTTTACGATCGGGGAGAGCGGCTATTCGCGGTACCGGAACGGACACGGCAAAGACGGTATCGGCGTAAAAACTAAAGCTGTTTTTCGATAATGGCGGCTACCTGCGTAGCCCATCCTGCATATTCCTTTCCGGAAGGATGCAGGCCATCGCCGGCCAGCAGGGAAGGATCGGCGGCGGCGCGGCGCGTGCCCGGGGTGATATCGATATAATGAGCCTGATAATCCGCAGCGAGCCGTTTATTTACCACGTTGAAGGCACCGATCTCCCGGCCGATCTGCTCCCGGTCGCGGCCGGCAGCAAAGGGCGTAATGCCCCAGTCCGGGATAGACAGCACGATCACATGGCCGGGCTGATGGCCCGCAAAGGCAATGGCCTGCTGCAGCAGCGATTCGAACTGTGGGGCATAACCGGCCGTATCCCTGCCGCGGTACTGGTTGTTGACCCCGATCAGCAGGGTGACGAAATCATAAGTACCCGTGATGCCGGCCTGGCGGATCGCATCCTGCAGCTCATCGGTGGTCCAGCCGGTTTGGGCTATTATTTCAGGTTGTCTGAACGATAATCCTTTTTCCTGCAGGAGCCGGTGCACCTGGTTGGGGAAATTGTCAGCTGGCGGCACGCTTTCGCCGATGGTATAGGAATCGCCAAGTGCCAGCAGGCTATAAGCAGGTGATACAGGAGCGTGATGCATAGGAACGATGAAAATAGGAAGAAGCAACAGGATGGCAAAGGCGGTGGAAAAAGATTTTATTTTTTTGCGGATCGTTTTCATTACGGGTTAGCTATAAGAAATCCAGCACCATTTTGTGGACGGCTGCATCCCGGTATATCTTCCGGTGCCCCAGTCCTTCTGTAACTACGAATTGCAGGGTGGGATAGTTTGCCTGCCGGATGTTTTCAGTATCCTGCAGCGGGGTGATGGTGTCCTGCCGGTCGTGCACCCACAGCACCTGCGCGTTAATCTCCGGCAGCGTACGCCGGATAGAAAACCAGCTGACAGGGTGCCCGCTGATGCGGATCACGATATCTTCTATTCTTTTTTTCATCGCAGCCTTGCTGATCTGCATGAATGCGAAAAACTGCCGGAAAGCCGTTGCCGTTTCGGTAGCCGGGGCAATCAGTACAAGGCGGCTGCCGGCATCGTGTTCCATTTCCGCCAGGGCCAGGCATACAGCCAGGCCGCCAAAGGAATGAGCGATAAAAGATTGTACAGGACCGTATACCGAACAAATATGTTTGATAAAGTCACGGTAGATCACCGCGTTGATCTGCCGGCCGCTGCTTCCGCCATGGGCCGGTGCATCGAAGGCAAGCACTTCGTATCCTTTTTCTACGAGCGGCATCACATAAGATGCAAAGTTGATGACAGACGATTCAAAGCCGTGGATGATCATAACTTTTCGGGCGGCGCCCCTGTTCCAGCGATAGCCGCTGATCGTATACGAACCGAAAGTGAATGGCAATGGTTCTGCTTGCTCAAATACGGCCGGCAGTTCCCTGTCTACTTTAAACTGCGGCGTGCAGAAAAGCCGGAATGCATAGCCGGCTGCCTGCCTTGGCGACAGGAGCGCCAATATCCTGAACCGGGTACGTACGAGAGCTACTGCCAGTTTTTGTAGTATTTTCATGCCTTCAAATTATAGACACTGCAGGCCCGGTTGGCAGCCGCAGTGCGTGCAAAATTAACTGTCAGCCGGTCAGGTTTATGAATATAGTTATCATTGGATCGGGAAATGCAGCCGCTGTGCTGGGCCGGAAGTTCAGGGCCGCGGGCCACTCTATCGTACAGGTGCTAAGCCGCAATGCCACGGCTGCCAGCGCACTGGCCTACGAATGGGATACCGAATCGGCCAATTACATCAGCCTGCTGAATAAACAGGCGGATGTCTACATCATTGCCGTATCGGACCACGCGATCGCCGAAGTGGTGAAAGACCTGAAACTGCAGGGCAGGGTGGTAGCGCATACGGCCGGGTCGGTAGACAAAGAGGTCTTGAAAAATGTGACCGCTCATTACGGTGTTTTTTACCCGTTGCAGAGCCTGCGCAAGGAAACGGCCGGTCTGCCGGTAACGCCTTTGTTTTTTGAGGGCAGCGACGAAAAAGCAGCCCGCACGCTCGAACACCTGGCGCATTCCATTTCATTCGGGCAGGTGACGGCGGCCAATAGCCTGGACAGGCTGAAGCTGCATGTGGCGGCCGTGGTGGTCAGCAATTTCACCAATCACCTGTATGCGCTGGCCAAAACTTACTGCGACAAGGAAGGGCTCGATTTCACCCAACTGCTGCCGCTGATCCGCGAAACGGCGCTGCGCGTGAGCGATATGGCGCCTGCGCAGGCACAGACGGGACCGGCCATCCGTCATGACCGGGAAACCATCGGCAAACACCTGGCACTGCTTGATGAGCACCCCTCGCTGCAACATATTTACCGGTTGATGACCGAAAGCATCCAGCAATTCAATTGAGCGTGTTACAATTCGTTTTCCGGTAATTTTGGAATCTCCTAATTATGAATGCAACTCATGGATAACAGCGATCCCTTTCTTTCCATCACTACCTTCATCTTCGACATCGACGGTGTGCTCACCGATGGTACGGTGCTGCTGCTGGATAACGGGCTGCAGGCCCGGCGGATGAATATCAAGGACGGGTATGCCCTGCAGCTGGCGGTGAAAAAAGGGTATCGCCTGCTGGCCGTATCCGGTGCAGATTCACAACCCGCTGTTGCCCGGCTGAACAAGCTGGGCATTACCGAGGTTTACCTGTCGGTGACCGATAAAAAGGCCTTTGTTGAAAAGTATATGGCCGAACGGCACCTGCAGGCCGGTGAGGTCCTCTTCATGGGCGATGACATGCCTGACCTGCCGGTGATGGAAGTGGCAGGACTGCCCGCCTGCCCGGCCGATGCGGCAGAAGAGATCAGGCAGGCGGCCCGCTATATTTCGCCGTATGCAGGCGGCGCCGGCTGTGTACGCGATGTGATCGAGAAAGTATTGAAAGGGCAGGGCCGCTGGCAACTGCAGCCGGATATTACCTCCAGCTGACCGTTAATCCTGTTTGGTTGTTCCCTACGTGGGCTTCGTGCAGTATCTTTCGCAAAATTTTCCCGATGAGGTTGATCGCAGCTTTTTTCCGACTGGTACGCCTGCCCAACCTCTTATTTATTGTACTGACACAGGTGCTGTTCCAGTATTGTATCTATCATCCGCTGTATGCAGGTAATATACCGGCTGGCGATATGCACCGGTTTATCCTGCTGGTGCTGGCTTCCGTGCTGATCGCGGCAGCGGGGTATATCATCAACGATTATTTCGATATCAATATAGACGAGGTAAACAAACCCGATAAAATGGTGGTGGGCAAAACGATCCGGCGGCGCTGGGCCATTGGCTGGCACCTGCTGCTGAGCATCACGGGCGTTCTGCTGACCATTGCGGCGCTGCCGGTACTGCAGAAATGGTACCTGGTCGTTGCCAATTCGTTCTGCGTGGCGATGCTCTGGTTTTACTCTACCACGTTCAAGCGGAAACTGCTGATCGGCAACGTTATCATTTCCCTGCTGACGGCCTGGACGGTGCTGGTGATCTTTTTTTCCAAGGTATCGGTAGCCGATGCGCTGCTGCCCGAACACCTGAGCCAGCCCAAATTTTTCCGCTTTACCTTCCTGTATGCAGGGTTTGCTTTTATCATTTCGCTCATCCGCGAAGCCGTGAAGGATATTGAAGACATGCCTGGCGATGCGCGATACGGCTGCCGGACCATGCCCATTGCCTGGGGCGTCAATACCACCAAGGTCTATATTGCCGTCTGGCTCATCATCCTGATCGTGGTGCTGGTGGTGATACAGGTGTATATCCTGCAATTCCGCTGGTGGTGGGCCGTGGTATACTGTACCTTACTGATCATTGCTCCGCTGATCCATCTTTTTTTACAGCTGTTCAGGGCTTCTGCTACCAAACACTATCATGCGCTGAGCAACCAGTGCAAGCTGGTGATGCTGACCGGCATCCTGTCGATGATCTTTTTTTACTTTTATCTATGAGCGAAATCATACTGGCCTCCCAGTCGCCGCGCCGCCGGCAGTTGCTGGAGTGGGCCGAAGTGCCTTTCCGCATCGTGGTGCGGCCTACCGATGAAAGCTACCCCGGCACATTGCCCGTATCAGACGTGCCCGTACATATTGCCCGGCAAAAGGCGCTGGTGGTACAGCCCGGACTGCCGCCCGGTACCGTGATCCTGGCAGCAGATACGGTGGTGGTGCTGGATGAGCGGATCATCGGCAAGCCAGCCGACCGGGACGATGCCGTGGCCATTCTTTCCGCCCTCTCCGGCCGGCAGCACCGGGTGATCACGGGCGTGGTGATCCGCCGGGATGAAACCGAAACGGCCTTCAGCGATATCACTTCAGTACAGTTTCATACACTGACACGGGAGCAGATCGAATTCTACGTGGACAAATACAAACCTTACGACAAAGCCGGCGCCTATGCCATCCAGGAGTGGATCGGCGTGGTGGGCATCCGGTCCGTAGCCGGCGATTTTTACAACGTGATGGGACTGCCGGTGAGCAGGGTGGTAAGGGAGCTGGAGAGGTTTAAGGTTTAAAGTTCAGGGTTCTTCAGGCGGAGGCTCTAAAAAGCTGATGGAAAGCCTTTTCAGGGACAGGTATCGGGTGAGTTCTGCCGTGGAGAAAATTCCGAAAATCGAGGTAACTTTAAGCTGTTAAACCTTTTAAACCTAAAACCTGTCCTCATGAACGAGCGCCTGCTCCAGTTTATCTGGCAGTTCCAGCATTTCCATAAGGGAGAGCTGGCCACAACCGCCGGCGAACCCATACAGGTCATCTACCAGGGACAACTCAACCGCAACCAGGGACCCGATTTCTCCGGGGCAAAGATCAGGATCGGTGCTGCGCTCTGGGCCGGCACCGTGGAACTGCATATCCACACCTCCGATTGGGACAAACACCGTCACCAGCATGATTCCAATTATACCAACGTGGTGCTGCATGTGGTGTGGCAGCATGATGTGATGACCGGTACCGCGCCGGTGCTGGAGTTGGCGCCCCGTGTGCCGGCTATCTTATTGCAGTATTACGAAGAGCTGATGCACTCGGCCGCGTTCATACCCTGTGCGGCAGGCCTGCATACCGTGCGGGACCTTACCTGGAAAAGCTGGAAGGAAAGCCTGCTGGCCGGGCGGCTATTGCGAAAGGCAAAGCTGGCTGAAACCTGGCTGCAGCAGAGCCATGATCACTGGGAAGAAGTATTCTGGTGGCTGCTGGCGCGCAGCTTTGGTATGAAGGTGAATGCAGATGCCTTTGAAGCCATTGCCCGGTCGCTGCCGGTGACCCTGCTGGCCAGGCATAAAAACCGGCTGCCGCAGCTGGAAGCCCTGCTCTTTGGCCAGGCCGGCCTGCTGGACCAGGATTTCGGTGAAGACTACCCGGCCTCGTTGAAAAAAGAATACCGTTTTCTGCAGGAAAAATATGCGCTTCGCCCGGTACACATACCCGTGCTCTTCCTGCGCATGCGGCCGGGCAATTTTCCTACCGTGCGGCTGGCGCAGCTGGCCATGCTGGTGCATCATTCCGCTCACCTGTTTTCCAGGGTCCTGGAGGCAGGTACGCCCGGGGAGGTAAAAAACTGGTTCGATCAGCCGGCCAGCGATTACTGGGACCGGCATTACCGTTTCGGCGAAGAAGCCCCGGTGAAAAAGAAAAAACCGGGTAAGGCGCTGGCCGATCACCTCATCATCAATACCATGGCGCCCGTACTGTTTGCCTATGGCAATTACCATGGCCGGCAGCTGTACAAGGACAAAGCGCTGCGCTGGCTGGAAGAAACGGCGGCCGAGCACAATGCCATTACCGATGGCTTTGCGCATATCAATATCGAAAACATGACAGCGTATGATTCGCAGGCGCTGACCGAGCTGAAAAACGAGTACTGCGATAAGCGGCGCTGCCTGGACTGTGCGGCCGGCAATTTTTTACTCAAAGCAAAAAGTTATCCCGCCGGAGAGCCGTTTGCCGATAGCTGATCAGCTCCAGTGGCCCCAGTCCACTTTTACCTCGATGTCCGGGTGTATGCTTTTGATGACCGGGCAGGTATCGCCGGTATGTTTCAGGATCGTTTTGGTCTTTTCGTCTATCGTTTGCAGGGCTTCGGGTATATGAAACGTCAATTCAATGCCGCCCACGCGCCGGGGATCGGCTTTCATGATCTTCAGCACTTCCACTTTCACATCGTCCAAGTCCAGCCCCATGGTGCGGGCCTTGATGCCCATTACCGTCACCATGCAGGTGGCCAGGCTGGTAGCCAGCAGGTCGGTGGGCGAAAACCGCTCGCCTTTACCATTGTTGTCTACAGG
>JBEVLT010000074.1:0-3631 GCA_040509055.1 Chitinophagaceae bacterium | reverse complement strand
GACCGGCGCCTTGGAGACAATATGTATTATAGGCGGATCGGGGGCAAACCATTTAGCAAAACGGTTCTGCCGTTTGCCGCCCACGAAGCTGGGCTACTTTTAGAGGATACATTAAAAAGAGAGATCGGGTGGCTGCAAAATTCTATTTATAAAGAAGAGTATAAAAACGCAAGGCCCATTTATTCCCAACCTACGGACTCGCTCCTGGCACCCATGATGCACCGCAGCGATAATTTCTTTGCCGAGCAAGCCCTGCTGATGGTAAGCAACGAGCGGCTGGGCATCATGAACGATGAACGGATCATTGATACGCTGCTGGCTACCGACCTGACAGACCTGCCGCAAAAGCCCCGCTGGGCAGACGGCTCCGGGCTGAGCCGGTACAATTTATTTACACCGCAGGACCTTGTTTTTATCCTGGATAAAATGAGAAAGGAATTCGGCATGGACCGGATCCGCAGTTTGTTTCCTACCGGCGGTGAGGGCACCCTCGGCAGCTACTACCGGGCCGATAGCGGGTATATCTATGCCAAAACAGGCACGCTGAGCGGGGTGGTGGCTCTCAGCGGCTTCCTGTATACGCATGAAAACAGGTTGCTGATCTTCTCGGTATTGGTCAACAATCACCGGTCGTCGGCTTCGGCCATCCGCCGGGCCGTAGAGCAATTTCTCCAGGGCATCCGGCGCCGGCATTAAAATTTTTCCGCACTTACCCAACCTTTTTCGCTGCCGGCAGGTATATGAGGCAAAAGATTGTCTATGTTCAGGATACTGTGTCTCGTCTTATGCCTTTATGTGGCGGTTGCACCGTCAAAAGCCCAGTGTAATGGAGCGTTTACCTACACGGTTAGCCAGAACCAGGTCAGTTTCAGCGCTACCGCCACTTCGTCCCAACTAAAACATACCTGGCAGTTTGGCGATGGAAACACGGCCTATCCCCAGCCGACAGCCTCACATACTTATGGCCAGCCTGGTTCATATACCGTCACGCATATCGTGCGCGATTCTGTGGCCGGCTGCTACGATACGGTGTCACAGATGATCACGCTCTCCTTTACGCCCGTGTGCAATGTTGATTTCTCTTATACACGGATAGCGGGCGGCGAATACCGCTTTTCCCCCTCTTTTTCCATGCCGGGGTCCGGGTTGCAGTCCATTGTATGGACGGTAAACGGTACAACCGTTTCCACACAGCAGGCGATGACCTATACATTTTCACTGGGCGGCTCTTATAACGTGTGTGCAGCCATACAGGCTTTTTCGGGCTGTACCGATCAGCAATGTCATACCATCAGCTACCAGCCGGACACAGCCTGTCATTCGGGAACTTCTTTTACGGCGGTTGCCGACCCGGTGCAAACCCGGAGGATCACCTTTACGGCCCAGCCGGCCCAGTCTCAACGCAGGTATACCTGGAGTTTTGGAGATAATACAGGCGGCACAGGCAGTACGCTCACTCATTTGTATGCTGCTCCCGGCACCTATGCTGTAAGATTAATTGTAACGGATTCGGTCAGCCATTGCCGCGATAGTATAATGAGCATGGTACAGGTGCTGGCACCGGCTTCAGAAAGCTGTACTGCATCGTTTACGTATACGGTTAGCCAGGCAGAGGTGGCCTTTACTGCCGTGAGCAATCAATCCATTGCCTCGCAGGTATGGACCATTATCACCCCGGCCGATTCGTCGGCTACTGTCACCCTGACCACGCCCGACCCGGTATATACGTTTGCAGATACAGGTTACTACCAGGTTTGCCTTACGCTTACGACCGATTCGGGATGTACCGCGTCCTGGTGCAGCATGGTAAGGGTAGACGATGTGTCCGGCAGGATGGCAGCGGATGTTATCCCTTCTTATCCCAACCCTGTCGGCAGCGGTACGGTGGTCCGGTTCAGGCTGAACCTGCCGGTCGCGGAGGCGATCAGCTATACGGTATATAATCTTGCGGGCCGGCCGGTGTACCAGGCTAAGCGCAGCGGGGCAGCGGGAACCAATATCATCGCTATTCCTGTGCAGCAGATCAGCCGCGGCCAATATTTCATTGATATTTCCGTGGGCCGCCGCCACTACAGGAGCATTTTTCAAAAGCTATAATCCCGAAAATTCATACGGTGCGGGTGTATAAGCGGGGGATTGATCTATTTTCATACCGGACAACTGTTTTATAAACAAATTAACCGGTGAGAAGCCAGGTGCTTGTATAACGAAGAAGAAGACATAAACAAACTCATTGACGGTTGCCGGAAAAACGACCGCAAGGCCCAGGAACTGCTGTACAGGAGTTACTACAGGGCCCTGATGAACCTTTGTCTGCGCTATACGCGTAACGAAGCAGATGCCCTGGAAGTGCTGAACAGCGGGTTTTATAAAGTGTATAAGAATATTCATAGCTATAGTACGCTGAAAGGTGGATTTTATACCTGGGCGCGAACCATCGTTATCAATACCTGCCTTGATTTCATCCAGGCCAGGTCGGCGCAGCCGCAATGGGGAGAGCTGGAACAGGCCACCATGGCCGGCTTGTCTCCCGATGTATTCGCCAGCTTATCCGCTGCGGACATATTACAGCTCGTACGACAGCTCCCTCCCGCTACACAGGCCGTTTTCAATTTGTACACCATGGAGGGATACAGCCATAAAGAAATAGGGGAATTGCTGCATACCAGCGAGGGCACCAGCAAATGGCACCTGAGCGAAGCAAGAAAATTATTAAAACAAATGATCAGCCGACAAACCAATGAGTGAACGCCTGCCATACGAAGAACAGCTGCGCCGGCAGTGGGATGATCTCCCGCTTCCCGATGCAGGTATGGCATGGGCCGATATGAAGCGTCGCCTGGATGAGGACGATGAGGACCGGGTGCTCATTCCCTGGTGGAGAAGAGGGTGTGCGGTATGGATACTGTTACTGCTTATTCTATTCGGGCTGGGCTGGTGGTACTGGCATTCGAAACAGGCGTTGAGCGGAAAAGCCAGTGAAACCACGGCCCGGAGTAGCGGCCATCCCGGAACCGGGCTGCATACCGACGGGGTAAAAAGCGATACGGCTGCGCTGCTGCGGACCGGCAGCAAAAAGCAACCTGCGGCCGATACGGCTTCTTCTCCTGTTGCCGGCAGCACCGAACAAACGCGGTTTACCGGGAAAGAAGGAAGGCTGACAAGCTATACTGCCGGGATGAAGACACCTGTGGTGAAACTAACGCAGAACGGCCGGGGCAAAGCATCAGTAAAAGGAGTGCAGGCATCCGCCCCTTCCGGCAAAATAACCGGTGATAAGCCTGATCTCTCCGACCCATTAGCTGTTCCTGCAGGCGATACGTTGCACAGTACAGGCAAAACAACAACCCCGGGAAAACCGAAAACAGATTCATCCGGAATTGTAAAGACAGATACCGTTTTAAAAAAAGCAGACAAGCCCCGCTCCCCGGATACGGGCGCCAAAAAAGACAGTACCGGACCGGTCGCCAATTTTTTTTCTGCCGGTATTGCCGTGCATCAGCAGTTACCGGTAGCCGGTCAGCAGCTCACGCCCTACAATGCCCTGGGCAGAAAGGGTACACTGGCCGATTATATACCTGCGGTTTATTTTCGCTTTCATCACGGCGACCGGTGGTTTTTGCAAACAGGT
>JBEVLT010000073.1:0-5318 GCA_040509055.1 Chitinophagaceae bacterium | reverse complement strand
ATCAGCAACCGCGATGCAACAGGAAACAAAAAAAAGAAATCCGGCAAAGTGGCTCCGGCGCCCGAACAAACAGCAGAAGCTGCCGGTTATGCCACCCTTGCCAAGGCCATCCTGAAAAAGGTGGAAGAGAAGCGTAAAGCACCTTTTCCATCCAACATCAAGCCCATGCTCACCACCCTGGTGGACAAACCCTTTGATGCCGAAGGCTGGAGCTACGAGGTAAAATGGGACGGCTACCGGGCTATTGCCTACCGCAATGGGAAAAAAACAGAACTGCTCTCGCGCAACAACATCTCTTTCCGCGATCAGTTCTATCCCGTATATGAAGCCCTGCAAAACTGGAATATGCAGGCCGTGGTAGATGGCGAGATCGTGGCAGCCAATGACAAAGGCTTCACCTCCTTCCAGCAGCTGCAGAACTGGCGGAGTGAGGCGGACGGCGAGTTGTTCTATTATGTATTCGATATACTCTGGCTGTATGGCTATGACCTCACTGGTCTGCCACTCGCCACCAGGCGGGATATCCTGAAACGGGTGGTACCGCCCGATGGCCTGGTCCGTTACAGCGAAAGCTTTGAAACCAGCGCCACCGAATTTTTCGAAGCAGCCAAAAAGCTGGGCATCGAAGGCATGATCGCCAAACGGAATGACAGCGAATACATCCCGGGCGCCCGCACCAAAGACTGGCTGAAAATAAAATCGGGTCAGCGCCACGAGGCCGTGATCGGCGGCTATACCCGCAACGAAGACAGTACCAAGCTGTTCAGCGCGCTGCTGCTCGGTGTGTATAAAAATAAAAAGCTGCATTTCATCGGGCAGGCCGGCACCGGCTATACCGATGCGCTGCGCAAAGAAATACTGGACAAATTAAAGCCCCTGGAAACCCCCAAATGCCCTTTTGCAGAAATCCCTGTCGTTAATAAGCCCAGTCGCTTCCGCCCGCGGCCACCCAAGGCGGCCGTGGTATGGGTGAAACCGAAACTGGTAGGCGAAGTGCAATACCAGGAGCTGACAGACGAAGGCGTGATGCGCCATCCCTCCTTCCAGGGACTGCGGATCGACAAGAAGGCCCAGGATGTGATGATGGATGTGCCGGTGCCCGTACCGGCAAAGAAAAAAGTCCGGAATATGATCGAAGAAAAGATAGTACAGCCTGTTAAAGCCGGTAAAAAAGGCGCCGATCGTAAAACCCTGCTGAATCCTCACCACGAATCGCAGGAACGAAGCATTGGCGGGCATAGCCTGAAATTTACCAATCTCAGCAAACTGTACTGGCCGGAGGAAAAGATCAGCAAAAGGGACCTGCTGAACTATTACTATAAAATAGCGCCGTACATCCTGCCTTACCTGAAAGACCGGCCCCAATCGCTGAACCGCCATCCCAATGGTATTTATGCAGAAAGCTTTTACCAGAAAAACGTGGCCGGCACCATACCGCCCTGGCTGACCACGCACGACTACAAGAATACCTCGAAAGAAGGGAATAAACGCTTCCTCGTTTGTACCGACGAAGCATCGCTGCTCTATATGGCAAACCTGGGCTGTATTGAAATGAATCCCTGGCATAGCCGCATCCAGGCGCCCGACCATCCCGACTGGTGCGTGATCGATTTGGACCCGGACACAAATCCTTTTACACAGGTGGTAGAAGCGGCCAACGTGGTGCGGTCCATACTCGATGCCGTGAATGTGGCATCCTGGCCGAAGACATCCGGCTCTACCGGTATTCACATCTATATACCCCTTGGTGCAGCATATGATTACGACCAATCCAGGATGCTGGCGGAGCTGATCGTTACCATTGCGCACCGGGAGATCGGCAGCTTTACCAGCCTGGAGCGAACCCCGGCTAAAAGAAAGGGAAAGCTCTACCTTGACTTTTTGCAGAACAGGGCCATCCAAACCATTGCTGCGCCCTATTCCGTACGGCCTAAACCCGGCGCCACCGTATCGGCCCCGCTGCACTGGGAAGAGGTAACCAATAAACTGTCGATCAAAGATTTTACGCTGCACAACATGCCGGCCCGTATCCGGGAGCAGGGCGATCTCTTCAAGGGTGTGCTGGGCAAAGGCATCGACCTGGAAAAGGTGATCAAAAAAATAAGCAGCGTGTTTGGTTAACGCAACCGGAATATATTGCCTGGCATCCTATACAAACAAAAGCGGGGAAGCCTGTGCTGCATGATGCCTGAGGAAGAACAGCCCCACACTTCCGCACTCCGCTGTTGATAAATACCTGTACCGGGCTTAGTATCATTTTTGTAGCACATAAGGTGAACCAAAAGATCCCTTATGCTTCGCAATGCCTTCTTACAATCCCTTGCCTGTGCAGGATGCTTCTTTATGCTGCTGCCTGCAGTCTATGCGCAAAAAGGATTGCCACCCGACGAGCTCACCACCGCTACCGTAAACACTTTTTATCCTGCCCATGAAGACTTCAAAGAATCGATGGTGACACGCCTGAAAACGCCGGCAGGGTACCGGGTCGCGATCGCGGCTACCGGGCTGGGCAAACCCCGTATGATGGCCGCCGGTCCCGGCAACACCCTGTATGTAACGCGCAGGGATGTAGGCGATGTGCTGCTGCTGGCGGATCCGGATGGTGATGGCAGCTACGATCAGCTGAAAACCATTGTTTCGAATTTCCCCGGTGTACATGGCATTACCATCCATGAAGGGTGGCTGTACCTCTGTGCAACAAAGAAACTGGCGCGCGGGCGGCTGGCTGCCGACGGCACGGTCGGCATGCTGGATACCCTGCTGAAAGACCTGCCGGATGGCGGGCAACACGATAACCGGACCATCGCCTTTGGCCCGGATGGCAAATTATATGTTTCTGTAGGATCGGATTGCAACGACTGTAAGGAGACCAACCCGGAGCATGCCACTCTCATTCAAATGAATGCAGATGGCAGCGGCCGGCGCGTATATGCCCGCGGGCTGCGCAATACCCTTGGCTTCGACTGGCATCCTGTGACCGGCGAGCTCTGGGGCATGGACAATGGTACGGACTGGCGTGGTGAAGAGATCCCGCCTGAAGAGCTGAACAGGATCATTGAAGATGGCCATTACGGCTGGCCGCTCGTTTACGGCAAACAAATTCCCGACCCTACGCGTGAAGACCCGATCGGCACAACAAAAGAAGCGTATGCCAAAACCACGCAAGCAGCTGTACTGACCTTCCCGGCACACAGCGCGCCGCTGGCCTTCCAATTCTTCCATACCGGCGATGCCCTGGTAACCTGGCATGGCTCCTGGAACCGGAAAAAACCGGATGGCTTCAAGGTACAGCGCATCCGTTTCAACAATGGTAATCCGGTGGGCGCCGAAGATTTTCTCTCCGGCTTCCTGAGCGCCGATGGTAAATCAAGGTTTGGCCGGCCGGCCGGGCTTGCTATTGCGGAGAATGGTTCTGTATTTATTTCCGATGATACCAATGGCGTGATCTATAAAGTGACTTCTGCAAATCCATAAACTGAATCCCATGAAATATATGATCTGTATCCTGTCGGCGACAGTGCTGCTGAGTGTGTACACCATTGCGCAGACACCCCGTATCAGCTTTGAAGCACCGGCAGAATATCCTGAAGGCCTGGCCTACGATCCGGCAGCGGATATTTTCTTTGTATCGTCTGTAAAAACAGGCACGATCGGTAAAGTGAACAGCCAGGGACAATACACGGTTTTTTACCGCGACAGCACCTTAAAATCAAGCTATGGAATGAAGGTGGATTCGGCGCGCCACAAGCTATGGGTGTGCACCGGCGACCCCAATTACAGCAGGTACTCCGATTCATCTACCTACAAAAAGATCATCCGGATCATCAGCCTGGATACCCGTACCGGAGCCAAACTTAATGATATCGACCTGTCGGGATTGTACAACGGGCTGCATTTTGCCAACGATATGACGCTGGACAATCAGGGTAATCTTTATATTACGGACAGCTACTCTCCTGTAGTGTACCGGATCGATGCAAACGGGAAGGCCGGCGTCTTTGCACAAAGCGATTGGTTCAAGGCGGTGGATATCGGGCTGAACGGGATCGTATGGAGCCCGGATGGCTACCTGATCGTGGCGCACAACAGCGACGGCAACCTTTACAAGATCGATATCAGCGATCCGCGCCGTATTACCCGCATCAAACAGCAAACGTTTTTCCCCGGCGCTGACGGGCTGCTTTGGGACGGCCAGGGCAACCTGGTGCTGGTGCAGAACAAGGGTGTGCACAAGATCTTCCGCCTCTCTTCCAAAGACAACTGGCAGTCGGCCGAAGTAACGGCCGGTACGCTTGCTGCAGACCGGTTTCACCAGCCATCCACGGCAACCCTGAGAAAGAATACAATCTATGTGATGAACTCCAAGCTCAATGAGCTCTCCGATCCTACGGCAGCACCATCCAAAGAGTTTTCCCTGCAGCAGGTCCGTTTTCAACCCAGCCGGTAATCATGGATACTTCACAACATATCGTGGTGTGGGAAGGGCTTGACTGGAAAAGCATGGAATGCCTGTGCTGGCAGCAGCAGGAGGAGGGCTATGTGATCACCAGCCACCTGGCCGGGGTCATCGATGCGAGGCCTTTTGCCATTCATTATATGATCGAAACAGATCACCATTGGAACACCGAGCACGTGCTGGTCAGTGATCTGAACTATCCGGACCGTACCATTGACCTGTATACCGATACACAGGGCAAATGGTTTGACCGCGATACTGCCATCGACGAGCTGGAGGGCTGCCTGGACGTGGACATTTCCCTGACCCCCTTTACCAATACACTTCCTATGCGCAGAATGAGCTGGGCAGGCCAGCAACCTGTGACTATCGAAGCTGCCTTCATCAAACTGCCGGAATTCCGGATTGAAAAATCAGTGCAACATTATACCCGGCTGGCAGCTGATACCTTTCTGTATGAAAGCGGGACACGTGATTTTAAAGCCCGTCTTACAGTCGATCAGGACCTGCTGGTAGTCCATTACCCGGAACTGGCAGGAAGAATTTTTCCTCCCCGTTAAAACCTTTTTCCTGAAACCGCTGCATTGTTTTATTTTTAGCGCTCAGGCAATACACTCACTGCATGGTACCCAAAAAGCAATTAGTCGTAAAAGAATCCACCCTCCCGGGTGCAGGCAAAGGATTATTTACCCGTGAATTTATTCCCAAAGGAACCCGCATAGCCGAGTATACGGGCAAAGTTACCACCTGGAAAGAGGTGCAGCATGACGAAGGCCGCAATGGCTATATCTACTATATGACCCGCAACCATGTCATCGATGCCAGCAAAGACAAAAAAGTGCTGGCCCGCTATGCCAACGAC
>JBEVLT010000072.1:0-4612 GCA_040509055.1 Chitinophagaceae bacterium | reverse complement strand
CAGGGCTTATAGCCAGGTTGTTTCCGATCTGCCTGGTGATACCGTCTTCAATAAAAATATCGTGGATATGGCCGTTGAAAGGAGAGGATGGGTCAACGATCCGTGCTTGCTTAATGAGGATTTTCATTAAGGTGCGAAGATAAAGGTTGTTTTTGGTACGGAGAAATGCCAAAAAACCTTACTTTTGCTGCCCGTTGAAACCCCGCGACAATCAAAATCAGTTCGGGACGTAGCGCAGCCCGGTAGCGCACTTGCATGGGGTGCAAGGGGTCGCTAGTTCGAATCTAGTCGTCCCGACAATTCAAAGCCTCTGGCGATAGCCAGGGGTTTTGTCATTTTGGAGCAGGAAGGCTTGCTTTCGCTGCGAAGAAAGGACAAAACCTGCTACGAGCGAAGCGACGGAGGCTTTGAATGGTGTTCCCTAAAATGATCAGCGAAGCTAATCTGGGTCGTCCCGACAAATGAAGGCGCTGGTTAACTCCGGGGCCTTGTTTTTTATCTGAGCTTATCAGCGAAGCTAATCTGGTCGTCCCGGCAAATGAAGGAGCTGGTTAACCCAACGCTTGGTTGTTTTTTTTAAGCAGGGCCACACTGAACCTGCCCGTTCAGGTATTGTGCGGTTTGCCCGGATTGGCAGCGATCAGGTAATATACCGCTGTCGTGAACAGATTACGCACATAAGGCAGATGGCGGATCACAAACAGTTGTTCCCTTGGTTTGTACCCGAACTTATACCGGTAAATAGGCGAGATGAGAAAATGCTTTTTGCCAATTATGCAGTAGTCGCTTTGTTTCACCAGTTTCTCAAAGCCCTCGATAGAGATACGGGCATCATAGATATCCATCAGGTCTGAAACAGGTTCCTTACCGGAAGAGAGGATTTTTTTATATACAGACCGTGGTAACAGGTGCAGCCAGGGCAGCCTGCTCAGGTATTTATTTCCGCAAAGTTGCTGGTGGCCGCCGAAAGGCATTTGCCAGGGCGGGAATCCAAAAAAAATCGTTCCGCCCGGGCAAAGAAAATCCCTGAGACGTTCCAGGAGGGCTTTCTTATCAGGCAGGTGTTCGATCACATCTTTTACGATGATCAGGTGAAATCGTTCTGTAAGTTGTTCAGGACATACCTGGTAGATATCTGCTATTATAAACCGGATGGCGCCCGTAGCCAGTTCTTCCTGCATCCATTGTGCCCCGTCATTTACGCGCCCTTTTTCCATTTCTATTCCTACGCCGGTATGTCCTTTCTCAATAAATGTTCTCAGCACACCGCCTTCGCCGCATCCCACTTCGAGGATCTTTGCACCGGCAGGCAGCGAACGATACGTTTCGATAAACGGGATGACGCTGTCGCGGCTGTTTGCTGCCTGAATATCAAAATAACGGCGACGGTCTGCATGAAACCTGAACATAATAACCGGGGATTAAAAACAAAACATAATAGCCTGCCCGGGGTATAAATACCATTGGTGTATAACCGGGTTGTTTTTCGGGCCAGGACAAAAAAAGTACAACAGGCAGCATATGATTGCCTGCGATGGTTGCCCTGACTAAATACACCTGAATGCAGCAATACCCTTATGTCAATTTTTAAAAAAAAGAGAAATTACTAAAACGATTCATTGTTACCTTTATTCATTGCTGTTGACAGTATATGCAACTATGTGATGACCATGATTAAAGAAAAGAATATGGATGTCGTCGGGAAACATTTTCACTTGCATTTTGAAGGATTACAGCGCTACGCATTTACCCTTTTGAAAAACAACGATGAAGCAAAAGATGCGGTTCAGTCGGTATTCATGAGGTTGTTGGAAAACCCGCACCGGCTGGATAAGGAGAGGTCCATACAGGCCTACTTATATCAATCCGTTTATCATCATTGCCTGAATGTATTGCGCCATCGCAAGGTCAGGGATGCCTATGAGCAAAATACGGTTTTCCCGACAGCCTTCCAGGAAGACACTATTTACAGCAGCGAAGTAAAAAAACAGATAGAGGAGGCGCTCGATAGCTTACCGCCGCAATGCCGGACCATCTTTTATAAAAGCCGGTTTGACGGGATGAAATATGCTGCTATTGCCCGGGAGATGAACCTCTCTGTAAAAACCGTGGAAGCTCAAATGGGAAAAGCGTTAAAGATACTTCGGGTAAAATTAAAAAGTATTCTCCTATGAAGCAGTATGACGATCTTGATTTTGTAAAATACCTGGCTGGTGAAGCAAGCCCGCAGGAAGCGATGGAACTGGAGAACTGGATAGCCCAATCCGACGCCAACCGCCAGGCATTTGATGAAGCGGCCAGAACCTGGTCGGGCGTGTCGGGCCGGAAGGTTTACCCGTCAGTCTCCCTGGAAGAAACCTGGCAGCAAATCACAGACAACGCGATGCACCGGAAAAACAGGGCTCGCCGGCGTACGATCGGCTATATAAGCCTGCTGGCTGCTGCCTGCCTGCTGGCAATTGTCACGGTCTTTTATATGAAGAAGGATCATATAAAAAAAGATACGATCGGTGCAGTTCAGTATGTAACCCGGGAAACCGGAGAGAAGATTGTCAGGGACAGCTTGCCGGATGGATCTGTGGTGATACTGGGTCAGGCTGCTACGATACGTTACCCGTTGCATTTTGAAGGCAATGACCGGCCCGTGATCCTTAGTAAAGAAGGCTGGTTTGACGTGGTTGCTGATCCGGCAAAACCTTTCATCGTTTCGATAGGAGCGCTGCAGATAAAAGTAATCGGTACCACCTTCAATGTGCTGGAAACAAACAGCCAGGTAGAAGTGAGCGTAACCAGCGGTGTAGTGCGGATAGGTGACGGCCATGATAGCCTGACTGTCCGTACCGGCCAAAAGGGTATTTACCATGCCGTCAGCAGGCAATTTGAACTACAATCCGGGTTTGATCCCAATACGATCGGTTATGCGACTCGTATCTTTTCCTTTACCGATAACTCCCTTCAGGAGATCACCGTCTTGCTGGCAAAGGCCTATAATATTCGGTTTGTATTGAACGATCCCAGGCTTGGACAATGCCGGATGAGCAGTTCGTTTGAAAACAAACCGCTTGACTATGTGCTGGAAGTTATAGCCGCTACCCTGGGCCTGGAATACCAGCTGAAAAACGATACGGTCTACCTGAATGGTTCGGGCTGTAATTAAACTATCATGCGATCGTACCTGTTTATACTGATCTTATGCGCAGGATTTGCTACGGCTTCTGCACAACAGGCCTTTCCGGGTCTTGATAAACAGGTTGTGATCGCTGCTACAACCATGCGGTTCGACTCGCTGCTTCAGCGGGTGAGCCGGCAATCGGGGATTAAATTTTCTGTAAATACCCGGAAAATTCCGGCTTCCAGGAATATTCACCTTGCTAAGAAGACATACACGGTCAGGGACTTGCTCAGTGTGCTTACCGTGCAGACTAAAATTTATTACACCACTATCGGCGCTCATATTATCCTGGTAGAAAAACCGCCGGCCGCCGGTAAAATGCAGGGCCCGCCTGCTATGGCAAAAAACTTCCGGCCGGTTTCCCCAAAGCCATTCCAGGCAGATACATACAGTAGGTTGCCTGATAGCCTGGAGCCGGCCTTACCGCCGAGGAAAGAAGTGAAGATCCAGGCCGGTTCATTCCGTCCTGAGCTGCCCGTCCTATCCCTTCCGGTAGTACCGGTAGTATTGTCATCCACACCTGATTCGATTACGGCAGATAAAAAGACGCGGAGATACATTCCCTTTGTGACAGCAGGCGCCGGTGTGGATGATATTTTTTACGCCAACCTGACGATAAGGGGCGGGCTGCCGTTTTTGTATGGCATTGCTTCTTTGGGCACTGATTTTAACCATTCAGGCATCAGGTATGGCGCGGGCACTTCTGTTAGGTTGAATGCTGCTGTAAATATCCATCTCCGGTTACTTGCGGGCAGCTGTAAGGCATTGTTCTATGATTCCGCATCCGGCAAAAGGATATTTCGGGTCAAAGGACAGCTGAAACAACTACAGCTGGTGGCAGAAAAGAAAATAACCAATCGCCTTAGCTGGGAGGCAGGGGTAAATTTCACCATTTTAAAAACGTCATACTACCAATCGGGGGTTCCGTTTGCAACAGGTATGAGTAAAAAAGATGTGGAGGCCCGGTTTCCTTTTATCCATCCTTTTTATACCCTTACTGATAATTACAATCCGGCTCGTCCTGCCTTTACCTGCAGCTGGATAGGGCTCCAGGCAGGATTGATTTTTAAATGGCCCTGAGACCAGGGTGTTTTAATTGAAGAGGGCTGGCTTCGCGGTCCGGCAGACTATGTCCAACCTGGTTGCCGGGGTGTAAAATCGCACCCGATCTACTTTTTGAAAGTCCTTGTCGTCTGCAGCGTTTTTATTATTTTTGCCGCCCTTATCATTCCCATCCGGGATTTCGGGATGTAGCGCAGCCCGGTAGCGCACTACGTTCGGGACGTAGGGGTCGCTGGTTCGAATCCAGTCATCCCGACCAACTCAAAGCCTCTGGCGAATAGCCAGGGGTTTTGTCGTTTTGGGAGCAGAAGGCTTGCTTTTACTGTGAAGAAAGGAAAGGCTGCAACGAGCGAAGTGAGAGGTTTTGGATAGTACCCT
>JBEVLT010000071.1:0-6132 GCA_040509055.1 Chitinophagaceae bacterium | reverse complement strand
ATTAGGATGGCGAGTAATTACAATATGGGAATGTAAATTGAAAAATAAGGAAGTTTTGGAACAATCTCTTTCAACATTATTAAAGCAAATCACAGAATAATTGATGCCATACCACAGTTATAAAAGAAGCAGATGAACTTAAAAATGAGCTGTTGAGTCTATCAGGGTAAATCCGGTCGAGTTAAACAACTCATAGGTTACCAATTCCCTCACAAAGTCCTTTACCCAATATCTACACGCCGCTACAATTATAATGCAGCATCACCCATACCCCGGCACCTCCCCCATCAGCTCCAATCCCTTCCCCGTCTTTCGCCACCCATAGCTACTCTCCCCATTCGTCACCAGCAGGTAGCCGGCCGGCACGGAGATATGATAGCGCAGCAATTGATGCAGCACCCCCTCGGTCAGCGGTACCACAGGCGCCTTGCACTCGATCATCATCCAGGGCCGGTGCTGCCGGTCGTACACCAGGATATCAAATCGCTTGGTGAGCTCTCCCAGCCGGATGGTCTTCTCCAGCGCGATCAGGCTGGCCGGGTATTGCTTTACCTGCACCAGGTACTGCACAAAGTTTTGCCTCACCCATTCTTCCGGGGTCAGCAGCAGCCACCGCTTCCGGAGCGGGTCGAAAATATAGTCTTTACCATCCTGCTGTTTTACCCGGAATGCCGGCTCGGGATATTGTATAGGCAGCATCCTTCAAAAGTAAATGATTAAATTCGCCTGAAACAAACCATGAAGACCAAAAAAGAAATCGTAGACAACTGGCTGCCCCGCTATACCGGCGAAAAGCTGAAAAGCTTTGGCGAGTATATTCTGCTCACCAATTTCAGCAATTACGTCACCCTGTTCGCCGAGTGGAACAATGTGGAGATCGTCGGTATCGGCCGGCCCATGCAGTGCGCCACCGCAGAAAATATCACCATCATCAATTTCGGGATGGGCAGTCCTACGGCCGCCACGGTAATGGACCTGCTCAGCGCCATCGAGCCCAAAGCGGTGCTGTTCCTGGGCAAATGCGGCGGGCTGAAAAAACGCAATAAGATCGGCGACCTGATCCTGCCGATCGCTGCCATACGGGGAGAAGGTACTTCCAACGACTATTTCCCTGCAGAAGTGCCGGCCCTGCCTGCCTTCGCCCTGCAAAAAGCGGTGTCCACCACCATCCGGGATTATGGAGTGGACTACTGGACCGGTACCGTGTACACCACCAACCGCCGCGTATGGGAGCACGATGAGCAGTTCAAGGAATACCTGCAAAAGGTGAGGGCCTATGCCATCGACATGGAAACGGCCACCATCTTCACCGTGGGCTTTTACAACAAGATCCCCACCGGCGCCCTGCTGCTGGTGAGCGACCAGCCGATGATACCCGAAGGCGTAAAAACCGAGGAAAGCGATAAATCGGTGACCCTGCAATACGTGGAAAACCACCTGAAGATCGGCGTGGATTCGCTGAAACAGCTGATCAACGACGGATTAACGGTACGACATTTGAAGTTTTAGATCACCGGCCGAAAAAGGCCGGATCATTAAAACCGTTTGTATGAAGGTCCTGCTCCTGTTATCCACCGTTTCGTTCTTCGCCCTTTCGGCCAATAAATGCGACAGTTCGAAAAAAGAAACGACACCTGCCGCCACGGCTACTTATAAAGCAAAGCTGGAAACAAAGGCGCTGTGTATGAACTATACCCTCAGGCTTATGGAAGGCAGCATGGATACATCCATGATCACCCCGGCCTGGACGGATGAAACGACCGGCAAATCATACAAAAATGTGTTCGGGCTCGGCAATCCCTGCGATTTCCCGTCCGGCATTCAGCAGGGCGATGAATTTTACTTTGCTATCGATACTACATCCCATAAGGACGAATGCGCCGTGTGCATGGCTTACTATCCCACGCCGCCGAAGAAACTGATCATCAAAGTGATTGAAAAATAATGCCCCCGTTACTGCAAGTCAGCGATCTTTCTATTGATTTTATTTCCGATGCAGGCGTCACACCTGCTCTAAAAAACGTTTCTCTTACCCTCAGCCGCAACGAGATCCTCGCCCTGGTAGGCGAATCCGGATCGGGCAAGTCGGTAACCTCGCTTTCCATTCTCCGCTTATTGCCCACTCCGCCGGCCCGCTATACCTCCGGCAGCATCCTGTTTTCCGACGAGGAAGCCGACACGATCGACTTATTGCAGCAGGAACCGCAGACCTTACAGCATATCCGCGGCAACCGCATCGCCATGATCTTCCAGGAGCCCATGACCTCGCTCAATCCTGTATTTACCTGCGGGTACCAGGTCACCGAAGCCATCCGTACACACCGCAACATTTCCGGGCGCGAAGCCAGGAGGAAGGCGATCGAATGGTTCACCCGGGTGAAGCTGCCGCAACCGGAACGCATCTTCAGGCGTTACCCGCACGAACTGAGCGGCGGGCAAAAACAACGGGTGATGATCGCGATGGCCATGTGCTGCCAGCCGGCGCTGCTGATCTGCGACGAGCCGACCACGGCGCTCGATGTAACGGTACAAAAAACCATCCTGCAGCTGATCAAAGAACTGCAGCAGGAATCCGGCATGGGCGTCATCTTCATCACGCACGACCTGGGCGTGGTGGCCGAAATAGCCGACCGTGTTGCCGTAATGTACAGGGGAGAGATCGTGGAGCAGGGTACGGTGCAAACCATCTTTACCGCCCCTCAGCATCCCTATACCAAAGGATTGCTGGCCTGCCGGCCGGTGAACCACCAGCCGGGAGAGCGCCTGCCCGTGGTCAGCGATTTCATAAACCCGGCCAGCGCCCCTGTGCAGCAATCTGCAGCACAAACCCCTTCGCCCCTTCCTTTACCTGCTGAGCCTGCAGCCTTGCTCCGCGCCGAACAGCTGTCCGTATGGTTCCCGGTGAAAAAAGGATGGCTTAACAACAAAACACCTGAATTCATCAAAGCAGTAGACGAGGTCAGCTTCACCGTGTACAAGGGCGAAACGCTGGGACTGGTAGGCGAAAGCGGTTGCGGCAAAACCACGCTGGGCAGAGCCCTGCTCCGGCTCATCGAGCCGACAGCCGGCAGGATCTGGTACAACGGTCTTGACCTTACGGCACTGGACAAACGCGGGTTGCGCGCACTTCGCCGGGATATGCAGATCATCTTCCAGGACCCCTATTCTTCGCTGAACCCGCGGGTGACGATCGGCGACGCCATCATGGAACCGCTGCAGGTGCACCGGTTGCTGCCCACCGCCGGGGCAAGAAAAGAAAGGGTCATGGAGCTATTGAAAAAAGTGGACCTGCTGCCTGCTCATTTTAACCGGTACCCGCACGAGTTTTCCGGCGGCCAGCGGCAGCGCATCGTCATCGCCCGTGCCCTGGCGCTGAACCCATCTTTTATCATTTGCGATGAATCGGTAGCTGCGCTGGATGTAAGCGTTCAATCGCAGGTGCTCAACCTGCTCAACGACCTGAAAAAGGAATTCGGGTTTACCACCATCTTTATTTCGCACGACCTCGCGGTAGTGCGCTATATCAGCGACCGTATCATGGTGATGAACAAAGGAAAGATAGAGGAAACAGGCCCAGCCGGTGCCGTTTATTTCAACCCGCAATCCTCCTATACGCAACGGCTGATCGCGTCCATCCCCAAAGGATTGCCAACGCAGTAGCCACCGCTTATTCCACGATTACCTCGTCTGTCACGCCCTCTTCTGCCGATGGGTCGTAACTATCGCTATCGTCATTGGCATAGAACTGCCGCCCGCTCTTTCGCTGCGAATACAGTATTTTTTTCAGTTGTCGCTTCAGCTGCTCCGCCAGGGGCTGCTCTTCCTTAATCCTGGTATCGGTAAACCCGGTAAACGCAGTGACCCCGCGCATACCATACGAACTCAGCAGGGCGTACGGGGAATCACCCGCTTCGTTTTCTGCCTCTTCAAATTCGAAACGGGCAGAATCGGCAGGCACCAGGCCTACGCTGGCAATTTTCCAGCTCAGATCGTCTTTCTTGGCCTTGTATTTATAAAAATACACATACCCTTTCCTGTTCTTGATTTCGGCAGGCAGCCTGTCGAGGTACACGATGGTATCGGGCTTGTCGTATGTTTTTTGTGCCAGCAGTTTGCTTTTTCCCAGGTCCAGGTGATTGTTGTAGCGGGCCGGGAATACGGATTCCTTATCCATTTCTTTCAGGGTGGAGTACAACCGGTACCGGTAATCGTCCAGCCCGGCAAAATACGTAAGCAACGAGTCGGGATAAGGCTTATTGTTTTTGAGCAACAACAACAGCGTGGCATATTTCAGCTGCTTATCACGGGAGGTCAGCAGTTGCCCGATCAGCGGCGGCACGCCTGGTTTGCTGTCCCAAAACGGCATCAGCAGCGTGGCATACAGGCTCAGGCCATCATTGCCGTTATCATCTTCTTCGTCATCATCGTCATACCCGTAAGAAGGCCGGTCATCATCTTTTTCCTGCTCCGCTTTATCGATGGCTTTCTGCTTCTCGGCAATGGCCTGCTTTTTCACTTCCTGTTTGGCCTCCAGGAAAAATTTGTTGAAATAGCTATCGTAATCTTTGGCGGTCACCAGGCTGCTATCGATCAGCTGGCCAAGCAGCTGCATGATGCTGCTCTTGTAGTCGTCCAGGTTCACGAGCGGCAGCAGGTCCGGCAGGATGGTCTTGGTCAGCTTGAGCGAGTCGTACAGGTCGTCCAGGAAAAAACCGTTGTCCGGCGTATAGTTGTAAGGCAGTCTTATGTTGCTTAGCAGGGAATACGGAGAGCGGTCGCCGGTACTGATGTTCAGCACAGGAGGCTCGCTGACCACGATGTCGCGGAAAACGGTGTAGGAATATTTTGTCTTTTGCTGCAGCAGGGCTTCCAGCGCAGCATACTGCAGCTCCAGGGTATCGCCGGCTGCATAATACATCTCTTTCAGGAAATCCGATGCCTGGCTGGTTTTTACATTATCCAGCTTACCGATCAGGGTTTTCTTCGTCTCCAGGTAGTTCTTCTCCCGCCAATCCACAAAGGCGATCATCTGTTTTACCACCGCCAGGTCCGTGGAGTCGAACCGCATATCCGAAAGGCCTTTTACCGCCATTTTATGCACCGTGGTATCCGTGCTCATAAAGTCGTTGAAAAACAGTTCGGTCTTCTTGCGGAACGGATTGCTGGAAGTAATTGTATCGGCAGGCGTAAAGCTGTCGAAGAAGCCCCGCACGAAAGCGCTGGGCTGGCTGAGCGTGTCCGACTGCGTGGACAGCGTGTACCCGATACCGTCTTTGTAGATCGATTTGATGCGGAGAACACGGCTGCTGCCGGTATCGCTGACCTCCCGTTCCCACACGGTGGCGCCGCCCGGTTGCACATATTTCTTCTTGCTGCGGACAATCCAGAGGGTATCGCCAAACGGTGAAGCCTGCTCATTGTCAAGAATGCTGCTGTCGGCATAGTACCTGTAGCGTTCAGACTTGTAAAACGAAACAAATATCTTTTCGCCCGTGGTATCGTTGGCAATGATCTTGCTGCGGTAAATCCCATTCACCAGTTCATCGGTTTTGGTATCCTCTTCGTCATCACCGCTGTAATAACTGTTGTACTGCGGCACATCCAGCTTTTCCTTGTCCGATTCGGGAAACACAGGCGTTTTTACCGAGTAATAAAGCGCGGTATCCCGCTGCACTTTCGGCTGGCGGTAGCTATACGGTTTGATCTCGAAGGAATTCAGGAAGTTTTTCATAGCCGGTATTTCCTGCTTACCATGTGCTATCAGCGTATAGTAATGAGGTCCCTGGATAATGTAGCGCGCCACATAGAGGCCGCCCGACTTATCCTTGTATTGCACGTCCAGTGCGGGATAGCCTTTCCACGAGGTATGCGTACGGGCGGTTTGCTTATCGATAAACTCGGAAGCGCCAAAGCTTTCGTCCATCAGCCCCAGGTCGAACGTATCTTCCTCTGCGAACTGGTGATTGTGAATATCCGAACGGATGACGCGGTATTGCGTATTGGTAGTCTTGTCCTCCGCATCATATATCCAGCTGCCGTCATTGCCGATATACGGATCATGGGGGAAGTTAACGGCAAACCCGCCATAGGGCGGGCTGTATTTTTTCCATTCTGCCGGGCGTGCAGCCGCAG
>JBEVLT010000070.1:0-7005 GCA_040509055.1 Chitinophagaceae bacterium | reverse complement strand
CGCAGGAAATTTTACCAGCCGATGGAGCTATGCCAACGGCTATTTAGGCTTTAGCCCGGAGCGCAGCGGAGACATAATGTCAAATTATAGGACAAAACGGATTGCCGGTTAACCAATCGAATTGTACCAAGGGCTGGCCGACAAAAAAAATTTCCCGCCAGACATTTGCCGAAGCCGCAAGCTTGTCGATTTACCCGAAGGGCAAGCGACGCAGGAGCGCAGACATAATATTATTATAGGAGGCTATCAGGCATTTGTGCGGAATCTTTTACCGTTTTGTCCTATAATTTACATTATGTTAAATAATTAAAAAACCTGAAATTTATTCAGGCTCAAACCCCAGCATCACCGTCTGCATTCTCCCCCAAACCTTTACCATCCCCTCCACCGTTTGTTGCAGCTTCCCGCTTTCTGCATCCGGCTGCCGCCCGCCCACATGGATGAAAACGCCACCCACCGGCTGCACCAGCTTTCCTTCATCATCGATCAGCGACAGGTCTTTCGGCCGCAGCACAAATTTCACCACCCGGCTTTCACCCGCCTTCAAAGCGATCCGTTGAAAACCCTTCAGCGCCCGCACCGGCGCCTGCAGCGCCTGTCCGTTGTGCGATACATACAGCTGCACCACTTCCTCGCCGTCACGCCTGCCGGTATTGGTCACCCGTACCGCGACCGTTACATTTTTCCCGCGTTCGATACCCGCCGGCAGCTTCAGCTGGTCGTACCGGAAGCGGGTATAGCTCAGCCCGTGGCCAAACCCATACAGCGGCTTGCCGGAAAAATACCGGTACGTACGCCCGGCCATGGAATAATTATCAAAGGCCGGCAGGTCTTCATCGCCGGCATAAAACGTGACCGGCAGCCGCCCGGCAGGATTGTAATCGCCAAACAATACATCGGCCACGGCCGTACCCGCCGCCTGTCCGCCATACCAGGCATTCAGGATGGCCGGGATATGCGCCGCCTCCCAGGGAATGGCGATAGCGCTGCCGGTCAGCATCACGAACACCACCGGTTTGCCGGTAGCCTGCAGGGCCTGCAGCAATTGTGTTTGCACGGCCGGTAATAAGATGGATGTCCGGTCGCCGCCATTGAACCCCGGCTGGTCCACCTTCATCTCTTCCCCCTCCAGCTGCGGCGAAATGCCGCCCGCAAAAACGATAACATCGACGTCTTTGACACGCTCCGCCACGGCCGCAACATCAGAGCGTACAAAGCTGCCCGTCTTCAGCCGCATATCGGCCTTGCCCTCATCCTGGAAGTATTCCAATACCAGCCGGTAGGTCCTGCCTTTTTCTATCGCAAACGTATACAGCCGCGGGGCACGGTTGCGCGTCCAGGCATTGGCAGCCTCCCTGCCATCGATGGTAAAGCGAAACCCGTCATCGCCTTCCAGCTCGAAGGTCAGCTGCCCGTCACGATCGGCGGTATAGTCGGCCGTCCACCGGATGGAAAAGGCATAGGCTTTGAACAGGTCGGCCACCATCTCTCCCTCCTGCCAGTGGTGATCGATCTGCGGCTCCATGCGTGTCAGCGCCGGCTGGCCCTCCAGGTTCTTGTTGTGAAAATATTCGGTACGGAACCCGGACCGGCCCTCGAATGATACTTGCTGGCTGATATCCGCGTATTGCAGCACGGTATCATTGGTATAGCCGATGGCTTTTTCATACTGCACCACGGCGCCGGGGCCCAGCTTTTCGCGGATGCCCTGCAGCACTGTCACGATCCGCGAAGGAATGCCGTTGTAATTGCCCAGCACGGCCACGGCATTGTCTGCATTCGGTCCCAGCACGGCAATCTTCTTGATCTTTTTCTTATCCAGCGGCAGCACGCTGTGTGCCTGCCCGGCCATCGTATCGTTCTTCAGCAATACGATGGATTGCCGCGCCATTTTCAGCGCATGCGCTTTGTGAGGCGCGCTCTCGAGCACGCTGGCCGGCGTTTGTGCATATTTCACCATGGCAGCCGGGTCGAACAGGCCCAGCCGGTACCGGATGGTGAACAATCGTTTTACCGATATATCGATCTGCTGCTCGGTGATCTGTCCCTGCTTCACCGCATCCACCAACGCTTTGTAGGCAGCCGTGCCGCAGTCAAGGTCCGTACCATGCAGTACTGCGTCGGCCGAGGCGCTGGCCGCATCAGGATGCGTTTTATGGTTCTTGAAAAAATCGTCGATGGCCCAGCAGTCGGACGTTACGTAACCGGTAAACTTCCACTGGTTGCGCAGGATATCGTTCATCAGCAGGTCGCTGCCGCAGCAGGGTTGCTTGTTGTACGCATTGTAAGCGCACATCACTCCTGCCACGTTTGCATGAACGATCAGCTCTTCAAAAGCGGGTAAATAGGTATCCCAAAGATCATGCGGGCTCACCGTCACGTCAAACACATGGCGCAATGGTTCAGGCCCGCTGTGCACCGCATAGTGCTTGGCGCAGGCGGCCGCTTTCAAATACTTCGGATCATTGCCCTGCAGCCCGCGTACAAAGGAGCGGCCGAGCATGGCCGTCAGGAACGGGTCTTCGCCGTAGGTCTCCTGCCCCCTGCCCCAGCGCGGATCGCGAAAGATGTTGATATTGGGCGTCCAGTACGTAAGCCCCACATAGCGGGCGCCCGAACGGCCGCTTTGTGTAGCATAGTTATAAATGGCCCGCCCCTCGGTGGCCGAATAGTCCGCCATCCGCGCCAGCGAATTGGTATCGAAAGTGGCGGCCATGCCAATGGCCTGCGGATACACGGTAACGCGGTATGGCGTTCGCGCCACCCCATGCAGCACTTCGTTCCACCAGTCATAGGCCGGTATGCCCAGCCTGTCGATGGCCGGCGCCGCATTCAGCATCTGCGCCACTTTTTCTTCCAGCGTCAGCCTACCCACCAGGTCGTTTACCCGGGTATCCATCGGCAGCGATGGGTTTTGGAAAGGATAACGATAATTGATCCGGGCCCTGCGTAGCTGGGCAGGAGCAAGCAGGCTGGTACACAAAGCCGCCATGACGGCGGCCATCATCAACATACGGGATCTGACAGGTATCATAACGATCGGTTAACGGGTTGTTCGGTCAAAACTATTTCATACCGGCGAGCGCCCCAACACCGGACAAATTTCGCCGTATCGCAAGTTTAAGCAATAGCGCAATTTAACTTTTATTACACGGTTGCAGCCAGTGAGACATATACGATGGCATCCATCTTACCGCGACGTTTGTTAAAAGATCGTGGTCTTAAATCACTTACCCCGAATGGCTTGGAGCCTCCTGCTTTTATTCGTTAACAAATGAATTTTTGATGGCACCGTTTCTGTTTTATGGGTGGTGTCTTTGATTTGATAACCTATTAAAACTACAATTATGAAACGTATTTTACCTATCCTCGCTATCGCCACCGTCACGATGATTCTTTTATCAGCCTGCAGCCGCAATGCCGGTGCGGATACGAAAGTGACCTATGCCGATACCGTGGGCCTGGCACAGTTCCGCGAGGCGAAAATAAAGGAACAGGCACAGCAGGTTGTTTATGTACCGGTGAAGCGGACAACCACCCCCCGCAGCACCAATAACAGTTCAGATTACGGCAGCGGTTCGATGAATACTGCATCGCAGAACAATGCGAAGACCGCCGAAAAGAAAGGCTGGAGCAAGGGTGCCAAGGGCGCTGCGATCGGTGGCGGCGGCGGTGCCGTACTGGGTGCGGTGATCAATAAGAAGAACCGGGTAGCCGGTGGTGTGATCGGCGGCGTGGTCGGTGCCGGTGTCGGTTACCTGATCGGCCGGTCGAAAGATAAAAAAGATGGTCGTTACTAACCCATCATTCCATAACGAAGAGAAGCAGGGACAGAGCGGTCCCTGCTTTTTTGTGCCGCCCGGTATGAAATTTGACCCGTAAGGTCATCCCTACCCCTTAACCGGTAATTTTTATTCAAACAAACCATTTTATTTATGAAATACTTTTTACTAACGATCACGCTTTTTGCCCTGGCCTGCAACAACCAACCCGCACCGCAGCAAACAGCCCCGCCGGATACCCCGGCGCCTGGTACAGCGCTGCAACCTGAACCTGCGGCGACAATCAGTCCCTGCTATGTTGGCTATTCCGGCCGCGATACAGTCAGGCTGACCCTCAGCATGAACGGGGACCAGGTGACCGGCACCCTGCATTACGATTTTTTTGAAAAAGACAGGAACCATGGTTCCATCAGCGGCCACCTGCATGGCGATACCCTGATCGCCGATTATATCTATACCTCGGAAGGTATGTCCTCCGTTCGTGAAGTAGCTTTTCTGAAACAGGGCAACACCCTGAGCGAAGGATACGGCCCTACGGAAAAACGCGGCAGCAAAACGGCTTTCCACAATCCCGCTGCGCTGCACTACGGACAGGGCTTTGTGCTGCAGCCGACGGATTGCCCGTAAACAAAGAAGCCGAACCACAAACCTATAAGGTTACTGCTATAGCGAGCGAACGGCCTGCAGGGTAACCTTATGGGTTTGGGCATAAAAATCATATGCTTCTGCGCGGGACCCAAAATTCCTGTAAATTGTTGCCCTGTACCAAAACGTTCTGGCTATATGGGTGATCTGCAGGTAAAAAAGCAACCGAAGAAATATGATGCGGTGATCGTGGGTTCCGGCGCCGGTGGCGGCATGGCGGCTTACATCCTGGCCAATGCCGGGCTGAAAGTTTGCCTGCTCGAAGCCGGGCCGATGTACGATCCACAGAAAAACATCACGCAGCTGAAAAATCCCTGGGACTCGCCGCGCCGCGGTGCCTCCACCCGCTACCGCCCCTTTGGCGATTTCGATGCCTGCTACTGGGGCTGGTCGGTAGATGGTGAACCCTATACCAGGGCGTCGGGCACCGACTGGTTATGGTGGCGTGCCCGTATGCTGGGAGGCCGCACCAATCACTGGGGCCGCATCTCGCTGCGCTTTGGCCCCAAAGATTTCAAACGCCGCAGCATCGACGGGCTGGGCGACGACTGGCCGATCGGGTACGAAGACGTAAAACCCTATTACGACCGGGTGGATAAACTGGTGGGCGTATTCGGCACCAACGAGGGACTGGAAAACGATCCTGACGGCTTTTTCCTGCCGCCACCCAAACCGCGGCTGCACGAGCTGATGCTCAGGAATGCCGCTGCAACTGCGGGTGTGAAAGTGATCCCCTCCCGTATGTCCATCCTTACGCAAAAGCTGAACGATGACCGCGGCGTATGTTTTTTTTGCGGGCAGTGCGGGCGTAACTGCAGCATGGCCAAAGCCGATTTCTCCTCTCCCAACGTTTTTATTTATCCTGCCCTGAAAACCGGCAACCTGGAAGTGATACCGGATGCCATGGTACGGGAAGTGCTTACCAATGCCGATGGATTGGCCACCGGCGTATCGTATATCAACAAAGGCGACAATATGGAGTACCAGGTCAGCGGCCGCACCGTGATCCTGGCGGCCAGCACCTGCGAAACGGCGAGGCTGCTGCTCAATTCCAAATCTTCCCGGCATCCCAACGGGCTGGCCAATGCCAGCAACGTGGTGGGCAAATACCTGCACGACTCCACCGGCGCTGCCCTGGGCGGCGTGTTGCCCGACCTGTTTGACCGCAAGCGGTACAATGAAACCGGTGTGGGCGGCGCCCATATCTATTCGCCCTGGTGGCTGGACAATAAAAAGCTCGACTTTCCCCGCGGCTACCACATCGAGTACTGGGGCGGCATGGACCAACCCTCCTACGGCTTCAGCTGGGGCATCGAAGGGCTGAACGGCAAATACCTGGTAAAAGGAAAGCAAAAGGAGGCCGGCGGCTACGGCAAATCGCTGAAGGAGGATTACCGCTTCTTCTATGGCGCCGGCGTAGGTATGGCCGGCCGCGGCGAGGCCATCCCGCTGGAATCGAATTATTGCGAGATCGACCCGGATATGGTGGACGACTACGGCATTCCGGTGTTGCGCTTCAATGTGAAATGGAGCGAGCACGAGATACTGCAGGCAAAGCACATGAAGGAGACCTTCAAAGAGATCATGCACAATATGGGAGCGGTAGTGACCTGGGGCGCCGACGACGGACCGGAAAACAACTATGGCCTGTCCAAACCCGGCGAGATCATCCATGAAGCCGGCACGGTGCGCATGGGCAACGATCCCAAACGATCGGCGCTGAATAAATGGAACCAGGCGCACGACTGCAAAAACCTGTTTTGCGTGGACGGCAGCTCATTCGTATCGCAGGCGGATAAGAACATCACCTGGACCATCCTGGCCCTCTCCATGCGGGCCAGCGAATACATCATCGATGAAATGAAAAAACAGAACCTGTAATCATGGACAGAAGAAAATCATTGAAGCTGCTGGCCGGTACGGCGCTTGCCGGCGGCGCTGCTGTAGCGGGCTGCAACACGGCTGATACGAAAAAGCAAACCGCCCCGGCAGAGCCGGTGTTCAACCTGGACCGCAATGCCCACGAGCTGAAGCATGAGAAAGAGCTGCTGGCCAAAGAAAAATTCTTTACCGCCCACGAGATGGCTACCATCACCGTGCTGGCAGACATCATCATTCCCAGCGATGAAGTGAGCGGCAGCGCTTCGGATGCCAAAGTGCCCGACTTTATCGAATTCATCGTGAAAGACATGCCACAGCACCAGACGCCCCTGCGCGGCGGGCTGCGCTGGCTGGATATGCAATGCCTGAAGCGGCACGAAAAATCGTTTACCGCGTGCACGGAGCAGCAACAGCTGGCCATGGTAGACGCCATCGCCTACCCCGCCAAAGCTAAACCGGATATGAAGCCCGGGGTAACCTTCTTCACCCTGCTGCGCGACCTTACGGCTACCGGTTTCTATACCTCGGAGATCGGCGTAAAAGATATCGGCTTTGAGGGCAACCGGCCCAACCAGTGGAACGGCGTGCCGCCGGAAGTATTGAAGCAGTACCAGCTGGCGTATACCGACAAAGAGCTTAAGGAATGCGTAAGCTTTGACAAAGCATAACAACGGACCTCCTTTTTTCCTACCGGGTT
>JBEVLT010000069.1:0-7324 GCA_040509055.1 Chitinophagaceae bacterium | reverse complement strand
TGTCTGCCCCTGCCAGGCGGGCCCTGGAAGGAGCAGGTATCACCACCCTGCACCAGCTTGCCGCGCTCAGTGAAAAGGAAATACTTGAACTTCACGGCATGGGCCCCGCTTCTCTTCCTATATTGCGAAGCGCTTTGCAGGCCGCCGGCCTGGCGTTTAAAGCATAATCATCTATGGCTACAGCAAAGAAACAGTCCGCGGAGGAACAGGTAGCGGCTCATGTCGCGCGGCTTGAACCAGGTATCCGGGAAACGGTGGAAGCCATCCGCCGGATCATCCTGGATACCGACAAAACTATCACCGAGCACATCAAATGGAACAATCCTGCTTTTTATTATAACGGCGACATGAAACCGTTTGATCCCAAAGAATACAAAAGGGATATCGCCGTATTCAACCTGCACAAAGGCCGGGTCATGCTGGTATTTCCTACCGGTGCCGTGGTGAACGATTCATCCGGCATTCTCGAAGGCGATTACAAAGACGGCAGAAGAATGGTGACGCTGAAAAACATGGACGATGTGACCGCAAAAGAAAAAGCATTGCGGCTGGTGATCAAAACATGGCTTTCGCTGGTAGATAGATAAACAGCCCTGCGCACCGGCATCTGAGGGAGTAGCGGTTCACTTTTTTCTTCTCTTGTATTTTTCCCGTATCACATCCTGCACGTTCACATTGTTGATCTTGCTTTCCAGCCAGGAGATCACGTCCAGGTAGGCAAAGGCCCTTGTCTCAAGGGGGTTGCCTTCGTAACGGCGCAGCTTGCGCAGCAATTTCTCAAACTCAGGCCGCAGCGCATGCGCGCCTACGTGGAAGGAACGGCGTAAAAAAGCAAACATCTCCTCCTCCACCCGGCTCAGGTTTTCCATTTTGGCCATGTAGCGGTATACTGATTTGATCAGGTACTCCAGCAACTGGAAATTGCCCAGTTCGTAATGTGCGATCAGGTGCAGCAGTCGTGCATAGCACTGCAGATCGGTCCGCAGGTCGGCCTTCTGGTTGATGATGCGGTTCAGGTAATCGATAGCCTTCTCGTTATTGCCGCTGCCAAAGTACAGGCAGGCGATCTTGTAATAAAACACCAGCACGCGGTGTATATCCAGGTACCGCCCATAATTCTTCAGCATTTTTTCCAGGAACGGGACCATCAGCACTCCCTTGTTGAACGTGCCCTGCAAAAAATACAGGTTGATGCGGGCCGTATACAGATACTGGTACGTCAGGATACGGTTGTTGTCGTTATCCCTCACCAGCCGGGTTTTGGCAAACTGATCAAAAATATCGATCGCTTCCTCCAGTTTTTCATGGTTCAGCAGGTCGAAATGAGCGCCCATCAGGTTGTGCATCCCCTTGATATAGCTGGCTGTCTCCACCGCCAGCATCTGCGGGTGCTTTTCAAAAAGGTCCACCCATTTGCGGCAGTGGCGGTAATACTGCAGGAAGTCGATCCGGATAAACGTGTACCAGCACCAGCTCTGATGCAGGTACAGCTGCTCATAAAAACCGGTGGCCTGGGCGGCCTCGTCCGGCAGCTGCTCTTCGAAGAAGACCCGGATGCTTTCCATGTCCCTGGCATTGCGGGCATGGCCGTGCTGGATATACCAGCTGTACAGCTGCAGCGACAGGTTGGAAAGCCGGTTCACCAGCGAAAGCTGCTTGTTGACGATCATTGAATCCGCGGCCAGCTGGTCGGCCCGGTTTTTCATGCTCCGGGTGATGTACAGGGCCTCGATCTTCTTTTCAAAGAACAGGGCCTGCTGCAGGTGGGTAAGCTGGTGATAGTTCCGGGCCAGCTCTTTCAGCCGGTCCAGCACCCGCAGGGTCTGCAGGTACAGCCCTTTGTTGAACAGGATGCGGGCATGGTCCATCTGCTCGTGCAGCTGGATATCGATATTGTGCTCGTCGCGGATGATGCGGAGGCTGGCCAGTATCTGGCGGTAAAGGCCCGCTTTCAGGTTGGACAGCTGCTGCTTTTTGATCGATTTGTTCTTTTTCAGCAGCGCAGCCTCGTCGTAGTCAACCATCTTTTCCAGCGCATCAAATAGCTGGATCACCTTCAGGTCATCACTGGCCGAATTGCGCCTGACATACAGCTTAAAGTTCCTTTTTTCGGACTTTTCCAGCGACTTGACGAGCTGGAAAAGGGCATCTGTTGAGCGGTTGGGCATCGTAATTCCTCTCCTTTAAAATCCTTTACTGGACCGGGTTTCAGGGCAAATGCACCTATTTAAGGGGTGTAAAATCACGGCCATTTTGATTTTATATCCCCCGGCAACACCGGTAATTTTAGAAGGCTGGTTGTTTATAAAGATAGTGGTCAACAGGCAATACAAAAATAAACAGCCGCATTTAATCACCCTAATACGATTTCATTATGTCTGCCGGAAAGATCCACATTTTCGACACTACGCTCCGCGACGGCGAGCAGGTACCCGGATGCAAGCTCAATACCGAAGAAAAGATCCAGCTGGCACTGGCGCTGGAAGAACTGGGTGTGGACATCATCGAAGCCGGCTTTCCCATCTCTTCGCCCGGCGATTTTGAATCGGTAAAGGAGATATCCAAAGTGATCACCCGTGCCACCGTATGCGGGCTGAGCCGGGCCGTGGAAAAAGACATCGAAACCGCAGCGCAGGCGCTGAAATATGCCAAACGGCCCCGCATCCATACCGGCATCGGCACTTCCGATTACCATATCAAATCCAAGTTCAACTCCACCCGCGATGAAATCCTCGGGCGGGCGATCCAGTGCGTAAAATGGGCGAAAAGCTATGTGGACGACGTGGAGTTTTACGCCGAAGATGCAGGCCGTACCGACAACGACTACCTGGCCAGGGTGATCGAAGCGGTGATCAAAGCCGGCGCCACGGTGGTCAATATCCCCGATACCACAGGCTACTGCCTGCCCTACCAGTACGGCGAAAAGATCGCTTACCTGGTGAACAATGTGCCCAATATTGATAAAGCCATCATCAGCTGTCATTGCCACAACGACCTGGGCCTGGCTACCGCCAATTCCATTGCCGGCGTGATCAGCGGCGCCCGCCAGATCGAGTGCACCATCAACGGTTTGGGCGAGCGGGCCGGCAATACCTCGCTGGAGGAAGTAGTAATGATCATCCGGCAGCACAAGCACCTCGGTTTCCATACGGGCATCAATACCACGCAACTTAACCCGCTGAGCCGCCAGGTATCCGACACCATGCGCATGCCGGTGCAGCCAAACAAGGCCATTGTCGGCAGCAACGCGTTCTCGCACTCCTCCGGCATTCACCAGGATGGTTTCCTGAAAGATGCGCTCACCTACGAGATCATCAATCCCGAAGAGGTAGGCGCCGATGCCTCGCGCATCGTGCTGACGGCACGCAGCGGCCGGAGCGCCCTGGCCTACCGCTTCCAGAAATTGGGCTTCCAGTTCAACCGCAACGACGTGGATGTGCTGTACAGCGACTTCCTGCAGGTAGCAGATAGCAAGAAAGAAGTAGAAGACAAGGACCTCACGGTAATGGCAAAAAAATATCAATCAACTCTTGCAGCAGTAAACTGATGGGAAAAACATTATTCGATAAGATCTGGGAAAGGCATATCGTCAAAGAGATCGACGGCGGGCCTTCCGTTTTATATATCGACAAGCACTTCATCCACGAAGTAACCAGCCCGCAAGCCTTTACGGGGCTGAACAAGCGTGGCATTAAGGTATTCCGCCCGCAGCAGGTAGTGGCCACCGCCGATCATAACGTGCCTACGCTGAACCAGCACCTGCCGATCAAAGAAGAACTGAGCCGCCTGCAGGTAGATGCATTGAAAAAGAACTGTGCCGAACACGGCATCGAGCTGTATGGCCTGGGCCACCCCTTCCAGGGTATTGTACATGTGATCGGCCCTGAACTGGGCATCACCCAGCCAGGCATGACCATCGTATGCGGCGACAGCCATACCTCCACGCACGGCGCCTTCGGCTCCATCGCTTTCGGTATTGGCACCAGCGAAGTGGAAATGGTATTTGCCTCGCAATGCCTGATGCAGAGCAAACCGAAGCTGATGCGCATCACCGTGGAAGGCGAACTGAACAAGGGTGTGGTCAGCAAAGACATTATCCTTTATATCATTTCCAAAATATCGGCCAGCGGCGCCACCGGCTTTGCCGTAGAGTATGCCGGCTCCGCCATCCGCGCCCTGTCCATGGAAGCCCGGATGACGATCTGCAACATGAGCATTGAAATGGGCGCCCGCTGCGGCATGATCGCCCCGGACGAGGTCACGTTCGACTACATCAAAGGCAGAAAATTTGCCCCGCAGGGCGAAGAATGGGAAACCAAACTGGCCGACTGGAAAACCCTGTATACCGATGCGGACGCGCAGTTTGATGAAGAGCTGCTGATCCGGGCAGAAGACATCGAACCCATGATCACCTATGGCACCAACCCGGGTATGGGTATCGGTGTCACCAGTCATGTGCCTGCGCTGAACGAGATCGACGAAAAAGAAAAAGCCTCTTTCGAAAAATCATTGCACTACATGGGGCTGCAGCCCGGCCTGGAGATCAAAGGCAAAAAAGTAGACTATGTGTTCATCGGCAGCTGCACCAATTCCCGTATCGAAGACCTGCGCATGGTAGCATCCTTTGTGAAAGGGAAAAAGAAGGCGGCCGACGTGGAAGTCTGGATCGTGCCAGGCAGCAAGCAGGTAGAACAACAGGCGATCGAAGAAGGCATCGATAAAATATTTGCGGAAGCAGGATTTACGTTGCGTCAACCCGGATGCAGTGCCTGCCTTGGTATGAACGAAGACAAAATACCGGCAGGCAAATACTGCATCTCTACTTCCAACCGGAATTTCGAAGGAAGACAGGGCCCGAACGCACGCACATTCCTGGCCAGCCCGCTGACCGCCGCAGCGGCAGCGATCACCGGCGAGGTAACCGATGTAAGAGAGCTTTTATCGTGACAACAATGGAGCATTCCTTTCAAATACTCGATATTATCCAGCAGCAGTTTACCGGGCTGCTGGACGGCCTGAGCATGGAGCAGCTCAACCAGGTGCCTGAAGGTTTCAACAATAACCTGGCCTGGAACTTTGGCCATATCATCGCCTCCCTCCAAATGCTTTGCTACGCCCGTACCGGACTACCGGTGCGGCTGGACGAAAGTTTTGTGCATGCCTACAAAGTAGGCACCCGCCCTGAAACAGTTATCACGGACGAAGCCTGGGCCGGTATGAAGCAACTGGCTGCGGAAGGATTAGAACAGCTCCGGGCCGATTATCGCAACGGTTATTTCAGCGATTTTAAGCCGTATACTACCAGGACCGGCATCGCCGTCGGTTCAATTGAATTTGCAATTCAGTATACGGCCTGCCACCACGGCATGCATCACGGATACGCCATGGCGCTGAAAAGAGCGCTGGCATAAACAACAACCAATGAGTAAAGCGATCAATATAATCCGTTCCACCACCGTTCCGCTTAATATCGAGAATGTAGACACGGACCAGATCATCCCGGCGCGTTTCCTGAAAGCGACCAGCCGCGACGGATTCGGCAAAAACCTCTTCCGCGACTGGCGGTACGAGGACGATGATGAAACTAAACCCAAAAAAGATTTCGTGCTGAACGATCCTGCCTACCAGGGCCGGATACTGGTAGCCGCCAAAAACTTCGGTTGCGGTTCCTCGCGCGAGCATGCGGCCTGGGCCATCAAGGATGCCGGGTTTGATGTGGTGGTCAGCAGTTTTTTTGCCGATATCTTCAAAAACAACTCTCTCAACAACTTCCTGCTGCCGGTAACGGTGAGCGAGGATTTTCTGCAAAAAATATTTGCCGCCGTTGCTGCCGATGCCGCCACAGAGCTGGAAGTAAGCCTGCAGGAACAAACGATTACCATTGCTGCAACCGGCGAAACGGGAGCCTTCGACATCAACAACTATAAAAAAACCTGCCTGCTGAACGGGTACGACGATATCGACTACCTGCTGAGCCTGCGCAGCGAGATCGAAACATTCGAAACAACAAACGCATAAATACAACACAAGGTGAATAAACGCATAGCAGTCATAGAAGGAGACGGAATAGGACCGGAAGTAACACGACAATCCATACGCGTACTCAACACGGTGGCCGAAACGTTCGGGCATGAATTCGAGTATACCTATTGCCTGATGGGCGCCGACGCCATTGACAAAACAGGCAACCCCCTGCCCGATGAAACGATCGAAGTGTGCCTGAACAGCGATGCCATCCTGTTTGGCGCCATCGGCCATCCCAAATACGACAATGATCCCACGGCCAAAGTGCGCCCGGAACAGGGGCTGCTGAAACTGCGCAAATCCCTGCAGCTTTTTGCCAACATCCGCCCGATCAATACGTACGCATCCCTGTACCATTTATCACCCCTGAAGTCCAAAAGCCTCGAAGGCGTGGACTTCATCATTTTCCGCGAGCTGACGGGAGGCATTTATTTAGGCAAAAAAGAACTCAGCGAAGACGGTACCCAGGCCATCGACGAATGCGTATACACGATAGCTGAAATAGAACGGGCGGCACACCTTGCCTTTCATTTTGCCCAAAAACCGGAGCGCCGGAAAAAGCTGACCCTGGTGGACAAGGCAAACGTGCTCGAAACATCGCGGCTGTGGAGAAAAGTGGTACAGCAGATCGCCCCGCAATACCCGGATGTAGCGGTGGACTACCTGTTCGTGGACAATGCGGCCATGCAGATCATCCTCAACCCGAAACAATTTGATGTGATCCTGACGGAAAACATGTTTGGCGATATCATCAGCGACGAGGCCAGCGTGCTGTCCGGCTCGCTGGGCCTGCTGCCCTCTGCATCGGTAGGGTCGGGCGTGGTACTGTTCGAACCGATCCATGGCTCTTACCCGCAGGCCGCCGGAAAAGATATCGCCAACCCGCTTGGCTCCATCCTGTCCACCGCCATGATGCTGGAATACTTCGGCCTGACCCGCGAAGCGGCACTGGTAAAAGATGCGGTCAGCTGGACGCTGCAAAACGGCTTTGTGACCAAAGACCTGGACCCCGTGAATTTCTATTTCACCGCTACCATCGGCGAGCTGATCTGCGACTATGTAAGCGGTAAGGTACCGGGATCGGTAAAGCAGGAAAACATTGAATTGAGGAAGTCGACGATCATATAACTACCGTTTGAAAAATAATTTCAGCGGTACCAGTTCTTTTTTTAATGAGGCGGGTGTATATTTACAACAGATACACCCTTCATGCTCAACGGCAGAAAAAATAACATCACTTCACTGGTAGCTTCTATTATTATAGTGGTGATTATTATTATTCCTGCACTGCATGGAGGTG
>JBEVLT010000068.1:0-17471 GCA_040509055.1 Chitinophagaceae bacterium | reverse complement strand
TGCGCAAACCCATATAAGCAATTGCCTCATACCATTCCTCTGAGTGCTCTGTACCACTCTCTTTATCAAATTCTTTCATTGCCGTAGTAAGAGTCTTGATAACAGCAGGTTCGCTTATAACTTCATGCTCTGCTTCATTAACTGATGGGTCAGTGTGCTTTCTTTCTAAAGTGGGATATTCTCTTCTGCCATCTCTATAAGCCAATTCGTATCTATCATGAAGTCCTTCATGTATTAAAGTTGATACAAGCAAGGTGGGATCAAGGGCCAATTTGTCATTGACAAAATGCTGGGAGTTGATAAATATTGAGTACCCATGAGGATAAACAGCTGGATCAGCATACGCATACGATCTCGGGCTTGCATCCCATCTTTTTGTAAACACCACATTAGTCTCATTACGTAAAAACCGTTTGTACACTTGCTTAAACGCACTATTCTTAGTAAATTTTTCAATGAAGGTTTTCATTTCAACAGATTTTCGTAGAGAAGAATGCCATAAAACTTCCTTACCATCTGGATCAATAAAATTAATTGGATTATTTATTACAAAACAATAAGGACTAAAGGAAGAATATTTTGCTTGAAGTGGATCAAGACTGAACCATCTGCCTAACCTCGGGTCTTGTATTCTAGCTCCAAAATTATATGCATTTCCTTCATCATAAATCTCATTTAACTTCTCTTTACCCATCAATCCATACCGGTAGCTACCTGCAGCAGAAAAACCCCGTCCCGGCATCCCCATCCCAAAGGGATAGTAATCATTTGCCGTCGCCACATCCGCTTCATAGTAATCGATATCGTCATCACTATCGGTATCGACGCCTATTTTCCGGTCGCTGACGGTTACGAGCACATTGCCCAGGTGATTACTCAGCTCATAGTTAGTATGAACCCTGGCAAAGGAATCCAGCAGCAACCCATTGCTGGTACCGCTCATCGGTTCTGTGTCAAAGAGCCCCCAGTCCGCTTCTTCCACATCCCGGCCGGGCCGCCAGATGCCGATCCGCGAGCTGCCATACAAATGTACTTCAGTCTGGCTTAAATGCCCGCCATTCAGGGTATCGATCTCGTTTTCATAAACGGCCATCACATTGCCGCTGGCATCCCGCACATACCAGGTTTGCAGCGAAGGCAGGTCGCCCGCCTGGTCAACCGTCTTACCGATCCGGTTGCCACCGGCATCGTAGGTATAATAGATGGTAACACCGGTAGATTTTTCAATGCTGCTGATCTTGCCATATACGTTCCATGAGATCTCCGTAATGTGCTCCGCCTGGTCGGCTACCAGGTTGCCAATAGCGTCGTATGTATAGTTGTCATCTTCCTGGTCATCAATATCAACCGCATAATTGCCGGTCAAAGCGGGATCATCATTTACATGCCGGAGCCGGTTATTGGTCAGCCGGCCACCACCATCCCGGTTGTATGCATAGAGCAAGCTGTCCATACCCACCGGCGAATTGCCATGGCGGATATAGCTGAGTATATTCCCATTCGCATCATAGCCAACCCGCTCCTTGTATGCCTGGGAACCGGAAGGCGTAAACACATTCGTACCCGCCGCCATGCCGCTATATGCATTCATTGCTTTGATCCGGTTCAGCAGGTCGTACCGGTAACCATACAGTACCGGCGCCCCCACTTTGGGAATATTGACCAGCATGGAAGCGATATTCCCGTTGAACAGGGAATTGCCCGTGACAATGCCATCGGTCAGGGCCGGAAGCCCGTTCGCCACTGTAGCAAAAGGATAGACACTATTATTAATAGGCTGATAATCAACCGTGTTATAATTCAGGCTAAACCCATAAGCATCCCGGGCTGTGCGATGTGCTACCGGCCCGTCCTCGCCCATATCAAATTCACCACCAGTGGTATCCGTACTGTTGACGCCTTTAATCCATCCCTGCAGGGTATAAGCATAGTCGATGCCCTGCACGCCCAGCTGCCCGATCTCGGTCCGTGCCAGCGGGCCATGTTTGTAATAGCTGTACCGCGCCTGCCGCTCCCAGTATACATAGTCATGGCTGGTATAGGCTTCGATCAGCTTGTTTTCCGCATCGTATTCATACCGGTGATAGAACTGGTCTGTGTATCCCGTCTGGTAGGCCACTTCATTGACCTTGCCGCTAATCAAATCATATTTATACACCATCTTCTTAAAGGCATTGCCATCGGTCTCGTGCATGATCCCCTTGAAATAGTGCTGAAGCAGGGTATCCACGTTGCCGTGTATATCATAGCTGTAATAGGTAGCGCTGGCATAGGCGGGATCCGTAGCCAGGTCGGTGAGTGTAGTATAGCTTACCCGGTTGCGCAGGTTTTGCTGGCAGAGGGTCGATGGCGGGTCGCACAGATCAGCTGCCAGGTCATAATACGTATTGGTGATCTGCTCCCGGCTATTCGCCGCATCGGCAACCCAATCCGCCAGGCTTGCCGGATCCTGGGAAATAGCCTGCGTCATTTCATCGCCGGTAATCTGGCCGACCTCGGTGATCCGGCCCAGCTCATCGTATAGCGTATAGCTGTATTGGTCATCCGCTGCCTGTTTGGCATTCTGGCTCACCACCAGCCTGCCCAGCCGGTCGTACCAGAACTTACTCAACCCGCCATCCGGGCTGATCTGCGCCACCACCTGGTTCAGCGTATTGTACCGGTATTCAGTAGCCAGCGTATGATCCGGCACTTCGGGACCACCGGATGCACGGGCAGCAGCGACCGTGGTATGCCAGGTATTGATCGCAGGTTCATCCAGATAGCTCAGATCCACCCCTTCCGGCGGCACGGTCTTTACCAGGTTGCCCGCCTGGTCGTAGTAATACAGGGTATAGTGATACTCCGCTACCAGGCCACGCACGGTAAATGTTTCGCCCGGCGCATCAACCAGGCATTTACTGCGATAGGTGCTGTCGAAATTATCATATTGCTGCTCTACATAGGTATTGTATTGCTCGGTAGCGGCGTTGAGCGCCAATTGCACGATATAATCACAGGGCTCGCCTTCTTCCGGCACCACCGATGGGAAAAGAGGCTCGCCGATACCACATAATCTTGGCGGCATGGCCGGAGCGTCCACCACCGATGCGCTGCGGAGCCGCAGGGTTAGCGGTTTCACAGGTTTCCCGCAAATATTCAGCGTATCGGAACAGTTATCATTCGCCCACTGCTCCAGCTGACCATACCCGGTAAAGGAAGTTCTGAAATACAGGTTAAAAAATCCCGTAAACACTTTATCGCAATCATTTGGCAGCCGCCCGTTATTAAAGGCATAAAAGGCCCGCCGCGCCACTTTCAGGTTATCGCAGGTAAGCGGGTAAGTAGTATCAGCCGGACAAATATCCAGCGAGATGCCGCATTTGGCAAATATCGCTTCCACATCCGTCCACAAATGCTTTTCGCGTGGCGCAAACTCTGTGTTGTAGAGTTGGGCAAACAGGTCATGACACAGCTGCTGCGGCATGGAATAAATGCTATAGGTCGCATTGTATTTCGCCAGGAAATTCTGCAGCCGGGTACAGGAGTCCGGGGCGCAAACATCGAGATCACGGTTGCACAAATTCAGGTAGTACAGCGCTATATCGTAATAGGTCAATGTATCCCCGAAAACATGATTAAAATACCGGGCAAAGGCAACCTGGCAGCTGTCACCGAAGTATTTTGAGGGATCAGGATATAGCTTTTTAAACTCCTGGTACACGCGGTCCAGCTCCGTACACCTAATGATCGGTTCCTTCGCACACACACCAGGCTCGCGGCCGCAGTACAATTGATATACCGCCATTATTTGCGCGTAAGTATAAGTAACATCAAATTCTTCATTAAACTGCTCCGTAAAGAGGCTGTTGCACGGCCCGTCTTCACTATGCAGTTCGTACCATCTGACAAAATGATTGCTGAAGCTGGTCAGCTTTTTACAATCAAAACTGCTTTTACACACTCCCAGGTTGGCACCGCAGGCCTTTTGGTACAGCAGGGCGATCTCTTCATAGGTATACGAAGTGCCGAGGCGGTCATTTACAAACCAAACAAAGCAGTCATGGCAAAAATCGGCATCCTCCGGATCCAGGCCGGATCCCAGGCAGGCATCATCGCCCATGCTTCGATATGCCTTCAGCAAAAAGTCAAGCGTCTTGCATTCGATCTGCGGCGCGCAGGCATCCAGGTTAATCCCGCATTGATGATACAAGCTATCGATTTGCCAGGCCTCCAGGCTGGTGGCCATCAGCGCGTTAAAATAATCCACCCATTGCTCCAGGCAATCGCTGTTCAGCAAAACACCCCTGTGACAATTGTGCCAGCTGTCCAATACCTGCTGCAACTGACCGCAATCGAAATGACTGCATACATCAAGGGTGCCACCGCATAGCTTTTTGTACATATCCACCAGTTCATCCCAGGTATAGTTCGTTCCGAACCAGTCATTGAAATGATCGGTAAATAATTCTTTGCAGTTAAGCGAATCGGAAACGCCGGGTCCATAACGATGGTAGAAGCTGTCGATAATATACTGGAATCGCTCGCAATCCAGTTCCGGCTGGCATACATCGGGCAGGTATCCGCAGGACTGCATGAAGAGAGCCTGGATCTGAGCAAATGTGTAAGTAGTCCCGAGTGTATCATTAAAGAACTCCGTAAACAGCTCCTCGCAACTATTCCCGTATAAGGTGTCCCCATAGACATTGTGAAATGCCATGACAATCGAATCGAGCCTGGAGCAGGGCAATTCCGTATAACCATCACAGGCTTCTTCAAACTGCAGGTAATCATACCAGGATTTCTGAAGTCCTGTGTGGCTGTTCATGAACGCTGCGAACATATTGTTCTCCTGCACCTCTTCTTCATCTTCCGGCTCCTCGTGAATAACGGTAATACCGGTGTACAACCCTGCAAATTCGGCTTTTAACGCCTTGTATTCTTTACATTCTATACAGGTTTTTACCGGAGCATTGCAAGTAAGGATACCGGGAATACTCAGAGGCGGATCATACACGATACAATCGGATACACCATTGCAGCCATCAATCAGCGAATCAAGCAGCCCCTGCCGTACCACAATGCCGTGCTGGTATTCGATGAACTCACTGAGCGTACCCTGGTAACCCAGCTGCCCCTTCTCAGCCTGCAGATCGGTAAGCCGGGCGCAGAGGCAGGAATCCTGCAGCTGCACCGCAATGCCGTCGCTCACCGGGCTTTGAGCATGATAAGGCGGCGGATACTTGATCATGTAAGGATGGCAAAGGGCGGTAATGGCAATCCCGGAATCGAGAAATACCTTTTGGATCACTTCTTCAAACGACGTGGGGGTTGTGCCCTGCTCTTCCCGCCTTACCGTAGAAGATCCGAAAGGATGGCTGGCATCGCTGCCGCGCAGGCAAACGTCTTTCAGCCCGGCGACAATGACATCCAATAATTCTTCTTTATGAGGATGCTCCGCAATCTGGTCGCAGTTGTTCAGGGCGGCCACCCACATGGCAATATAATCGTTGCAGGTAGAGTCAAAAAGTCCGTCTATTTGCCCACCGGCATACTGATCTGCAGCAGCCTGGGCTGCCAGCAGGTCACCGCTTTGCTCCCATGACCCCATTTGTTCAAGCAGCGGATTATGATCATTAAACCCACCGAACCTCCGCTGGTAATGATTATTTTTCAACAAATCGTATGGAATAGCCGGGAATTGATTTTCCAGCATTGCATTGACCATGCTGTCTTTCTGGGATAAGTACAACGTTCGGAAAATGCGCCATACGACATTCCAGTCGCCTGTGCAGCTGTTAAGAACATAAGGCGGCTTTTCTGCAATGCTGTTGATACAATTCATATTGCCATCCTGACAGTTGACACTGATCCAGGCCAGTTGCCAGAGTGTTTTCCCGACCTTGTAATTCTCTTCCAGGTATCTTTCCATTAAGTTGCGGTAGGTAATATATGCCGGGTCATTGAAAAACGGATCCAGGTCCAGGATATTGGTCATATACCCGGCTGCGTCTGCAGCAGCCCAGGTATCCGTATTTTCCACTTGCAGGTCCCAGTCGTAACTCTCAGCAAGATGCTCTTCCGCGTACTTTAATTTGGGATATTCAGGGTGGTGAACAAGTAAGGATGGGGTCCAGCTGTCTTTGAACTGGGCAGAAAAATCTTCGGGCGATGCGATATCCAGCAAGGGAACTTCTCCTGTTCCAAAGGGTACCATCCGGTAGATATCTTCATCTCTTTCACCTAATTCGTTTTTGTAATAATTTGAATTATCGGTCTCATCCAATGGGTCTCTATAGTGATTCCAGGTCTTATTGAAGATATTATAAGGCCTGTTGGAGTTCATTTCGTACTCGGTATAATCATCCGTATAGTCGATGGAACCAGTTATAAATCCATCTTCATTCAGGTCCGTATCCAAAGTGGCATATTGTCCCTGGTCCGGCGTCATATCGTTCAGCATCATTTCCCTGATCAGCTCCAGCTTATTGGTTCCGGCATAGGGATCACAAAGCTGTTCACACGCATTCCTGGCTTCGTTGTAAGAAGCCCTTATCTGGGCGATATACGAAGCCGAGTCAGCCAAAGCCACGCCGATCTCCTGTAAAAAACGGTCCCTGAAATCTTCATAATCCCCCAGTTCGGCGAGGCAGGTATCGCAGGTCATGTTACAGGTTGTGCTATCCAGCATGACCTGGTAATTTTCATCGTAAAAATCCTGCAGGGTTTTACAAATATTTTTGATAGCAAACACACTATCCCGGTACCAATCCTGCGCATGCTTGCTCAGGGTCAGTATCTTGGTAATACTGTATTCACCTTCCAGCAGGTAGCAGACGGTATCTACGAGCAAGGGGGGCGGAGCTGTTCCACAACTGGTATCATAGTTGCCAAAGGAGAAATTCTGCCTCCGGATTACGACGGGCGGCTCACTGCAGGTACCGGTAATGCGTATCTCCAGGTCGTAATAACAATCATAACAAACCGTTTGCCCCTCTGGATTACAAGCCGCTATTTCGGCGCTTTCAGGGTACAGTTCATAAGAAAACGTATGCGGTCCTGCCTTTGTCACCAGCAAGGTGGTGGAGGCTTCGATACTCCGGTCCTTCACCCGGTTGACGCCATTAGCCAGCAAATTGGTGGTTAAATAACGGGTTTTGTAACTGGTCAGCGTATCCAGGCTGGTGGGCGGCGGTCCGGCGAGGGCTGTAGCGATCGTGCGCCCGTGCATATCCACGTAGCTTACGCTGTACTGGCCGTTAGCATCCCGTACCATGTTCTTGAAATAATGGGCGTTATCGCCAACTTCGGTACCAAACAATGCATCGAGTTGCTTCTGATCGGCAGTACCGTAAAAGTATTTTGTTTCATGTCTGTTACCCAGTTGGTACACCGGTCCTACCCCGCCCTGCGCTGCTATCCTCCCGGTTGCATCGGGCGTATACCTGGTTTCGGCATAAGGGTATCCAAAACCCGAAGGGATGTACCTATGGAAGTCTGAATTAACCAGGCCATTATTTTCCGAATAGTATTGCGACGCCCCGCTGGCGCTATCGAGAATGGGCGTAGAAGCCCCGCAGATGGAACTGTCTGCCGGCACGAGGTCGTACAAATCTTTAGGATAAGTATCGGCTTCGAACCGGTTGAAATTCTTCGCAAATTCCATCACTTTATCAAGCGTAGGCGCAGGAAGAATATTGATCGCAGGCCGGCCCTGGTAATCATACAGGGTTTCTGCAATAACCGTGGTCTTTGTCACATTGTCTTTTGTCACCGTCTGCCGGCTCCGTTGTGAGCCGTCAAAAAACTGGGCTACCGTTTTATGCTTGCCATCTTCGGCATAGCTAGTGCTTACCTGCCAGTTCAGATCGGGTTCATAGCCGCTATAACTATAGTAAGTGATCACACCATCATGTTGTTTATCTGAGCTCCATGCACCTTCTACGATCCGCCCATCTTCCCGGTATTGCACCGCCCTCACCCTGTAAAACAAATAACCGCTACCGTCATACAACAGCGGAATAGCGTAGCCCGATGCAGCAGGAATCGTCACCCGGCTGGAATTGTTTCGAAAAATCAGCGTATCGTTAAAAACCAGGCCGCTGCCATCATCCTTTTTATAGCGATCGAGGGCTTCAGCATCCACCCAGGCCCACTCCACGTCATAATGCGTACGCCCGCTCATATCATCATCCGTCCAGTAAATAAACAACTCGTCCACAGTACCGGAAGCGGAAGCCGTAGGTAAAGAATCCAGGACGCCTGTCACGATACTGGTGCAGCTAAAGGCATAATCCCGCTTTACCTGCATCCTGTTTTCCAGTATGAGCACGTCCATGATTGATGCCCATGCAGAACTATGTGTATCTATACCAACGATTTTTACTTTAACCTTTCGGGCATTGTCGAAAACGTAATAACTACGTGGAGTATACTCTACACCGCCGCCTACTTTATAGCGTATCTCCAGCGGCCTGTTAAACAGGGTATCTGTATTTCCGTTCATATCGGTCCACATGATATCAATGGAAACCGTAACGGTGAAATCAGCGGGAATTGCAATATCCGTTTCTTCGTCGAGCAGGAGTGATATCGTATTGACATATTTGTCCTTTGCGGGATCCACGATCAGGCTATACCAGGTAGGATCGTAATATTTTACATCCTGCGTCTCCCGCACTTCGTTCAGGGCTATCTCTCCAAGGTTTCCCCGGAATACGCTTACCAATACCGGATCAGTGGCCGCCAGAGCCGCATTTGTCATTACACACAGCAGTACAAACAGGACTCCTGTTCTGATCTTGCCGATTATGTTATTACAATGGAACAACCGGTGTACCATAGTGACTTTGTTTAAGGTTTACGTAATTCCGCCTTACAGTTCATTGTTACTGATTCATCAAACACTTGCATTACTGGTCCCGAAACCGCTTCTATTCTCCTGCCGGCGGAGGATATACCTCGATCGTCTCGTCATATCCTTCCGGCTCTACCCCATTGGCCAGGAAACGGTATCCCCGGAATTTCTCTGCCGGCCGGTATCTCCTGGTCTGTCGGTTGAGGTAAACATAATTGGAATCCTGAAAAACTACCAGCGAAGAAGGAATATAGTAATCTGAAAAACTCATGATCACGTGCCGCGTAATCTGATCAGGTATAATCGGCCTCGCCTCGATAGTGTCACCGATCAGGAAAACCGTGTCCGACTCGTCCCCGCCGCTAAAAAATTTCATTTCGATACTGTCGGGATAATAGGTTTCTTCCTGGTAATAAATAGCAAACCGTTTATAAGGCAGGCTGTCATACCTGGCCGTAAAGGACAATACCCTTGAATCATCCAAAGCCGACATACTGATCGTATAGGCAGTATCATACCAGGTGAGGACAGAGTCTACAAAACTCCTCAGCGGGAACAAATTGCTTTTATCCGAAACCGGGTCTTTTGTCATCATCATTGTTCGTTCATCGTGATAAATATTGTAAACAAATGAGTCATTCTGCATATATTCGTTATTACCCATACGGTAGTAAATATTTCTGTTGTTCAGAATATAGCTGCCATCGAGCTGCTCGTATGCATACCTGCCATAAATCGTATCGGTGCTATACACCAGGTGAACGTTGAATCCGATGTACAGGGAGCTGTCAAATACCCTGTTGATCCGATAGAGCTCTGCTTTTGCCGAATCGAGGTCAACCTGTGCTGCTGCAACCATACAAACCGAGGCCAGCCATACTGTTACAATCAATCTTTTCATATACTTTTTTTTACAAACGCGTTATCATTCAATTTCCGTGATCTTTTTTTGCAGCGAACTTCTTGTTTCTGTGATCGTCTTTATACCCAGCCGCGTCTCTTTTTTCACCCGCACCAGGGTTCCTTCATCATCATACTCATAAAACGAAGCGTAATTGTTCTCGTCCAGCTCAGCGGCCAGCCGCAACGTGACCGGGTCATAAACAAACGACTTCATGTTGGCATTGAAGGGGTGCAGCCGGAGATCGTCTACGTATACCGTATTATCAGCCGGCGCCCGCAAATCAAGCTGTATTTTATTATCGCTTTCCGGCACGGTAAACAGGGCCTCGAACTGCTGCCAGCCTTCAATCACCCTTTCTTTGGGCTGGAAGGTGGCGATCGAGTCGCCCGCAGCATTTCGCACGACAAACCGGTTGGTATAAGATGTGCAGTGACAATCAGCTCCGCCTTTTTTCATCCACACGCTGGCCACCATTCTTTTGCCGGGCACCAGCTCGAACGAGTCAATCAAATGGTGCTTGATAGCCTGGATGGTATCCGGTTTTTCGCAATAAACGGTTTGAGTAACAGCCCCGCCTTCCGCAAGCGATTCCTGCCCTTCGGGATACAAATGTTGCGGGGGTATAGCCGTAAACACATTACTGCCGGGCTGCTTCCACACCAGGTATACGCCAGCCCCCTTTGAGTTCTGTATAAATCTTATCTCTATGGTATGCAGCGTACCTGGTTCAAGATGTACCGGCGTTCTTGTCCGGTACCGGTTCAGGTTGTTTGAAGCTACCAGATCTCCATTCACATACACTTCCGCTTCGTCATTTACATCCGGTACATCGAACTCGTAAAGCCCATCAGTAACTACTTGTACCGAACCTTTCCATTTCACGCTGATATCCTCGCAATCCAGGGGATAAGGCGGCGAATACACATCCCTGTGACACCGGTTTTCACTAAAAACCAAGGTAGTCTCATCGTTATCCAGGATGGTAGGCGTTCCCGAAAATGCCGTATTGTTATAATAATACCCACGCAGCATGCCGGTACCCTTGGGCGTTACCAGTAAAACATCCTCGTAAGGTGTTTTATTCACTTTGATCCGGATATCCGGCTCTGCTATCGAGTCATTGGGTGAAACCTTTACATCTATCCCGTGTGAGCTGTTGGCGTTGATCTTCAGGCTGTACCTTCCGGTATGAGCCTGGCTGTCGACCAGCATAGCCGGCGTTACACCTGCATTGAAATGCCGCTTGGAGGGCTTGCAATACGGTTCGCATGGCTCGTCTTTGTAGGAATAATCCTCAAAACCATCAAAAGCCGATAACCGCAGCCTGGAGTTATTGACAACGGCTACCGGCAGGGATTCCTGGTACCCATAAATGCCTGCATTGTACCGGTTGAGCGGGTCATGGTTCTCCAGTTCTGCACCTTTGCGGTTGTATTGGGTAATCTCCGAATTCCAGACCCATTTGCTGCTACCGGTTTGCGAAAGCTGCGGCGTACCGAAGGCCCAGTAAGGTTCAAACGCTTTGATGATCCCATCCTTGCGGATATCAGTGGCTGCGGCAGGATCACTTTCCCTCCGCTCACCATAGTATACATAGCTCCTGAAAGGCCGGTAATTGCCTAACACGCCCGTGACATAGGGATTTGCCTGTTTTTTGGAGAAAACTGAAAAACAAAATTTATCAGTCTCATACGTATTACAATATGCATAGCCGGCAGGCACTGCGGTAGGCGCTGTGGCCACTTTTGCCCTGGTAAGAATCGTATCTCCCTCCTCACAATTGTAGTAGGAAAGGTTCATATAAACATAGTTGTTCTTGGGGTCACCATCCCGGTAATTGAAGCAATAGCGCCAGGTACGGTCATCCTTCTTTTCTTCTTCCCATCCGATACTCCAGCTATTGTTCCAGTAACTCAGCTTTATCCCTGTCGCCATGGTGGGATCGCCCATATTTTTAATCATATTGCTGGCGATAGTCGTGATATTCACCCTTTCCGTACTCATCGGGGTAAAAGTCGTCGGCATGTGCGTTACAAAGTCATTGGTTTGATCTTCCTGCTGGCTATTGTCAAATATGCTTTGCCAGCCAGCCGTATTTGTACTGTCATACCAGGGCTTCACCATGCGTGACAACTTTAACCGGCCTGCATTCGGATCACGCTTCGTATTTGCATCAGAATGCGCCTGATTGAATCCATGAATCCCAAACGGCCACGGTGGAACAGGATGGTTACCCCAGTGCGGCGGCATGTGCAGCAAAGCATTGACGACCACGGCTCCTTCATAGCCTGTAAGATCAAATTTTATCCAGCTGCTTTGATCGTAGTTCACACGCCTTTTCCCGCTCCAATTTTCCCATCTGCGCTTTTTTGACACTTCAAACACCCTGTTTGTCATTTTAAGATACCGCCTGGATGTCGCATTGTCGAAATCGCGAACCCACTCCCCGCTATATGCCTGCACCGGATAGATGGTTGCAGTATGGACAGGAACTTGTTTTACGGTAACATAGGTAGAATCCACGGCGTAAAACTGGTCATTGGCGCGCCATTTTTCTTTAAACTCCATAGCGCCGGAATTAACGACATCTGTCGTATCATCTATTATCACCCGCTGCACGCCGCCACGCATACGTAACGGACTGGCCAGCGAAACGACACTTCCGACCGAAGCGCCTGTCAGGTTTCTCTTTCCGGACCTGATGATGCGTATAGTAGCATTCGCCGAGTTATAGGGATTGCCATAGCGGTCCAGGAAAATAAATTCCCTGGTTTCGTTGCGTATATCCTTGCGAAGGTCTACCGCCCATATTTTATACTCATTGCTGGTAGGCAGTACGGCCGGGTAGCCGCTTGCAATGCAGCCAGGGCTTTCCGCCGGCCCTTTGTCTTCCATATCCATTACAAACAATTCATCACCGCTTTCGAAATAATTCATATTCACGTGCGGACTTTCCTCGATTTTTCCATTCCGGAACAGCACATTCTTATAGACCAGGTCGACATTCCGGTAAGCAGGTTCCATGCCCGTATATACCCACCATGCAGGATAATTGAATTGGTACACCGGTTTGTCAAACTCATTATTCGTTCGGCTAACCAATACACCCCCGCTTTCAGCATCATATACCAGGTTTTTAGTGCTTACCCGGCTGCCTTTGTCAATATTTACTACACTATCCAGGATACCGTATTCATTGACTATTTTCAGCGTAGTGGCGGAACGAAACATCGATTCATCCCGGAAAGCCATCCGGAATATGGTCGGGATAAGAACAGGAAAAGGTCCTATGGCAAAAAATTCACCATTCAAGGGTATATTGGCTGAATAGGTATATGTAAAATGTTCCCGGAAATCATTCATGAGCTCCACTTCTTTACCGATCAGCCGGGTAGTGATCACTCCATCCGGGCCGCCGATCACCGGGAGCCGGTTATCCAGCCTGTATTTTTTCTCTCCATAGGGCTTTACCCGGTAATAGTATTCAGTAGAATTGATAGCCCCCAGCGAATCAGTCTCCGGATAACTGGCCTGGAATTTCATTTTCCCGTTCATATCATTCAATATGATCCGGAATCCCTGTGTCAGGGTCATGTAATCCTTTTGATTGAAATTAAAGAGCTTGTTAAGGAAAGAAGGTTTATGATGGTGACGGCTTTGCGGATCGAAACTTGTAAAATCAGTTATCACCGGGAAATCGCGGGTGGTGTAAAATTCGGTTTGCTGCAATCCCACACCGGACTTGATCCGTTTCGTGCTTTTATTATGAATGCTACGTACGGTCACTTTGCTATAACCTACCATGGGAGATGGGAAAAAGGTTTCCGCTGCCGGTAGTTCAATATTATTGTGTTGTGTAGGACCGAGAAACTGCTTCTCATCGTACTTTACCACTTCCCGGAACGGGTTTTCTTCATTTCCGACACCCGGCTCATAGGAAGCTACACCACTACTGACCGGTATCTTTTGACCATTGACCTCCTCTATGGTCGTATAATCATACTCCTGCCCATAATAGGAATCCGGCAAACCGCTGGCATCGCCCCGTTTGGTCATTTTACTCCAGTTATCAGCGATAATGATCCTTCTTACCCGGTGGCCGCCTCCTATTTTTTTAAACCCGGGATTGTTTAACCGCGCAAACGCCATATCGGGATCCACGGTCTTACACTTCCCTTCTGCTTTTAATAACCTTTCAAATCCCAATACACCTTCCGAAAAAGAACGGACCAATCCCCATATAGCCCTGATTAGCTGCAGTGAAACCCCGTCTCCATTCACCTCGTTACCCGGGTAAGCCCGATGCGGCAGGTAATCCTTCAGGAACTGGATCACCGTCTCCATGATCGGGCTACCTCCTTTCTTTGTCTCCTCCAGCTCCACGTAGAAGCGGTCATGATCAAAAGTTCCTCCACCGGCAGGCACCAGGCTATAGCTTTTTATAGTACCATATACGACTACCGGCTCATAAGCCGGCGCGACACCAAGATTACCTCCCGGCATCAGCACCCATAACTTTAACAGCAACTGCTTAAAATCCTGCATATACCTGACACCCAGTTCAGCATTATTTGCCACAGGATCGTTAAGATCGAAGAAAACAAACCGGTTATCGCCGGAACCTGAATAAAGCTTATTGGAAGGTGTGCTCGTGGGATCTGCGCCAAAGCCTGCGATTTTTGTCATTTGCGAAGCCCGCTTATCCTGGACATAGGCATAATCATCCGCCCCGTATTGCACCTGGATGACAGCCCCGCTGGGCAATAATATCTTTTCGAGGTTCCAGGCCGATGCATAGCCATTGCTATATAATGAATCCTGCAGGGTATACGGATAATCATTGTTCGCCACTCCATCCGGGTTGTACGTATGGGCTTTGTAATTGCCCCAGCGGTCGCTTTCAGCAGAGTTATAATCAGGGTTCGTATTAACTGTATTCCTGGTTTGACTATACTTAAATACATATTTATTCTTCTTCTGCCGCTCATTACCATTATAAGTAAACCAGAGGGAATCCAATGTCAATTTGCCCGTACTGTCAGTTATATTGCTTCCGTTCAGGTTAAAATGCTTGCAAAGTGTATAGCTATACTTAAAATGAACTGTTTTTATAGGACGGGCGCCGGGTTTCAAATAATCCGCTTTGGTATACAAATCAATACGATCCAGCTTCCGCTGGCCCGGCCCGGACGACAGGCCTCCGTTTTCACCGGCGACCTGCCTGCCATCTCTCCTCTCGCTAATGCGGAAAGTAGCCACCATATTCTTTGACTCGATGGAGTGCAGGTACCACAACTCTTTTTCCCCATACGTGTACAAACCTTTGTCGTCCCTGCTGTCCGATTTTAACCCTTCGTTGTAATTAGCCTTGCCGGCATCAGCAGGAACGCGCCATTTAAAAGGCTGCCAGCCGCTTCCGCGCCCAACTGCTATCCGGTCCACACGACTATAATTAAACTTCACGGATGTACCGAGGTCATCATCTGTAATACCATCTCCCGTCACATCTACATAATCTGGAGAAAGAATCGAGGTCAGCAGGTAAGAATGCGCATACCCCTGCAATAGTTCGCTTTGGTAAAAACCATCCCGGCCTTTTTTATTACCCGTTGTATTATCAAGACCGGGTGTATAAGAAACAAGCTGATCGGCCGCAGTAGCCTCTGTACTGAAACTAACCTCCTTCTGCCTGATCTGGTAAACAGGTATTCCATACTCATATCTCCGTCCATCGGACTCCAGTACATTAAGCTTCGAGATATGATGTGCCTGACGGTAAAATGTCGGGTCGGTACGATTGTACCGACTGATAGGAACTTTAAACAACCTGAGCGGATCAGCGCATGAACCAGGTTTGAAAACATTTTCGTTGTAGGAATAAATATATTTATCATGGTCAACAAGATCGGCTTCCTCGGCCGTCAGCCAGGTTATGACCTGCGTTTTTTTATCCCTGATCCTCCGATAGGTCGTGTCGCGTACCGGTATTACTTTTTCTACATTCCTGTCTTTATCAAAAACCTGGAACCCGCTGGCCAAAAAAGGCATCGGTGTCCGGGTATTCAACAGGTAAGGCCGTATAAGCGCATCATCGCCCATTTGACGATAATACCCCTCATCGATAATAGCTTTCTCACCAGGATTTTTAAAATAAAACCCCTGGTAAATACTATCTGTTTTATTGAACCTCGCGGTTTGGCGCAACAGGTTATTCGACTTCCACTCCTGTACCATGGCAGGCGAATAAATCCCTCCTACCACTACCCCGGAATGAAGGATATTGCCCGGGCCGATTTCAAAAGAAAGATTAAAGCTGCCAGACTTGGTTTTTGTATCATTGTCTCTTACATAACCCATATTGCCGCGGTAGCCCCTGAAGCTGCCCCCGGTACCTTCTCCGTTGATCGTAAAAACATCATAAGTATACACCGGCAAAGAAAGCACCGGTGTCTTATATGTATAAACCTTATCGTTGAGCCGGTTAAAATCGAGCAGGGCATTATTGTTATTGTTCCCTTTTTCATAATACATATAACCGTAGGCCGGCTTCCGCTGCATGGTATCTGAATTGTCGATCCTGGTTTCATTGACATACCCGCTAAGCGTGACATCTGTAAACCAAACTGTCGCTTCGCCGCCAAACTTGACGGAATACAATTGATTGAACCGGGTCAGCGGCATACGGATCGACGGTGTAAAGCTGGAGCGGGCGAAATTGAGATTGGCCGAATGAATAGCCAGCCTGGGCTCAAAAGGAAGGTTACTGCTGATTTTTTTGTAGGACTTAATTTCTCCATCGATCTTCAGGTCAGTCAATCCCTGCCGTGAACTATAACCGATGGAAGTACCCAATCCATACTTAAGTGCTGTTTCCGAATTAAATTTATATACGGAAAATCCCCCGTTTAATGTCATCCCATTTTGTGAATTAAGATTGATGCCGGCCGAGGCAGAAAGGCCTGTCGAACCAATTGTATCCTTCTGGGTTTTTTCATCGGTTGTTTTCTTGGTAAGCATTTTTTGTATAGATAATTCACCGCTTATTCCTGTTTCCAAACCAAGCCCCCTCCTGTTATTGTAAAATATCCCGACACTTGCGTTGCCTGATAAAAAAGGAAGGCCGGCTACTTCAAATCCGACAGATCCGGTGACTCCTACCGTCAGATCATGCTTCATGGACTGCACCTTGGTAACGGTATCCACTTCATTATAGTCATCCGGCAACCCGCGCATATTGCGACTGATAGTACCAGGATTGATATTCCACCCCAGTCCCACCCAACTGGCTTCCTGATCCATCGAAGCACCGGCATTGTAAAAAAGATTAACCGGGTAACCAGCCACATCCAGCAATGGAATGCTGTAAGAAAAATCACCCGTAAAAAGATTGACCATATCATCCGTGCCAACCGACCTGAATGAGCTCATTTCCGGCTGGCTTGGGCCGCCGATATCATCCATGGTGTTTTCAGCAACCACCGGCATACCGGTCAAGCCTCCGGGATATGCTACAATAGCTACCCTTGGAAATGGATTTTTATCGGCTGCGGACAGAACAGGAGAAGAATAATATTCGGAAGAAGAGCGGGAATAACCACTAAAGCTTTCCGATGCATAGTACGCCTGGCGGGCAGCCAGATGCACAGAAGCTGCCAGTTCACCATAAAAAATAAGGAAGAAAACTGAAGCAATGCATTTCAGATATCTGGCAGTCAGGATCGTAATCATAAT
>JBEVLT010000067.1:0-8102 GCA_040509055.1 Chitinophagaceae bacterium | reverse complement strand
AACAACTTCTATTTTTACGAAAACATTTTTTCTTGAAACGATATACTCCTGTTCTTGTATCCATAGCCGGCGGGCTCCTGTTATGGGCGGCCTGGCCCACTTCGCCGCTAACGCTGCTGATCTTCGTAGCCTGGCTGCCCCTGTTCTGGCTGGAAGCGCATGCACGCAGCTGGCGACAGTTCCTGGGGCTTGCCTACCTGCTGCTGCTGACATGGAACCTTGCTACTACCTGGTGGATATGGAACGCTTCGCTGCCCGGCGCACTCGGTGCTTTTTTTGCCAACAGCCTGATCATGTGCGTACCCTGGCTGTTGTTTTATTTCACCAAAAAGCAACTGGGATCATGGATCGGCTATGCCTCGCTGATCGCTTACTGGATCACGTTCGAATACATTCATCACAACTGGGACCTGAGCTGGCCCTGGCTTACCCTGGGCAATGTATTCGCCACGCACCCCGAGTGGGTGCAATGGTATGAGTACACCGGCAGCACGGGCGGCAGTATCTGGGTATTGCTGGCCAATATCATCGCGTATGCCGTGCTGCAGGAAGGCCGTACACGGCCCCGTACGAGAAAATATTTTACCGCGATCAGCACCTGGCTGCTCCTGCTGGCAGCGCCCATCCTGTTGTCACGAATGATGCTGCAGCAGGAAAGAAAACATATTGCCGCCGACTCGGAGCAGGCAATAAGGAATATCGTGGTGGTGCAGCCAAACGTAGACCCTTACAATGAAAAGTTTGCCCTGGATGCCAGCGAGCAGGTGCAAAAGCTGATCATCTTATCGGAGCAGCAGATGGACCGGCATACCACGCTGGTGGTATGGCCCGAAACCGCCATCCCCCAGTCGGTAAATGAGGAATTTCTGCGGCACAGCGCCCTGTACCAACCGGTATGGTCGTTCCTGCAGCGGCATCCGTTTACCAATTTGCTTACGGGCATCAACAGCTTCAAAACTTATGGCACGGATAAGACCAAAGCTACCTCCACAGCCAGGATGGATGAGCCCAGCGGCATCTGGTACGATGAGTTCAATACGGCTGCCTACCTTGATGCCGATACCAATGTGAATTTTTACCACAAGGCCAAGCTGGTGCCCGGTGTGGAAACGCTGCCTTCTTTTCTTGGTTTTATCGGATCCTGGTTCGAGGGGTTCGGTGGTATCAGCGGTACACTGGGCCGGGATTCGGAGCGAAAAGTGTTTGTGCCCTGGGACAATTATTACAAGGCAGCGCCGGTGATCTGCTATGAAAGCATATACAGTGATTATATCACCGGCTATATGCGCAAGGGCGCCAACGTTCTTACCATCATTACCAACGACGGCTGGTGGGGCAATACGCCGGGCTACCGTCAGCACATGAACTATGCACGTCTCCGCGCCATCGAAACCAGGAAGTGGGTGGCCCGCAGCGCCAATACCGGCATCAGCTGCTTCATCGATCCTGCAGGCACGGTCATCAACCCGCAGCCATGGGATACCGCAGCCGCCATCAAACTGGCCGTGCCTGCCGACAACAGGCAAACGTTTTTTGTAACCCACGGCGATATCCTGTCGCGGGTAGGCGCAGCTATAGCGGTGTTATTTCTGTTGACGGGCATCCTTGCCTGGGGCAGACGAAAATTACGCAGGGTGAAAAAGTCGTAACTTGTTTGCATGGGCAAAGAACTGATCTATGAGGGCCGCCGCATCTACTACCGGGTACAGGGCAGCGGACCAGCCGTGATGCTGGTGCATGGTTTTGGTGAAACAGGAGATGTATGGGAGCAGCAGGCAGGCTTACTGGCTGCCGATATGCAGCTCATCGTACCGGACCTGCCCGGCAGCGGACGATCGGAAGGCATCGCCGACATGAGCATGGAAGGCATGGCCAGGGTGCTGAAGGCCCTTGCAGACAAGGAAGGCCTTGCTCCTTTTATCATGATCGGGCATAGCATGGGCGGCTATATCACCCTGGCCTTTGCCGAACAATATCCTGCATTGCTGCAGGCTTTCGGTCTGTTTCACTCCAGCGCTTTTGCCGACAGCGACGAGAAAAAAGCCACCCGGCAGAAAGGAATTGCTTTTATCCGGGAGCATGGGGCTTTTGCATTCCTTCAAACGGCCGCACCCAACCTCTTTTCGCCGGGCTATAAAACAAACCATAAAGAAATTGTCGACGGTTTTATAGAAGGTCTCAGCAACTTTTCTGCAGAATCCCTCGTTTCTTATTACGAGGCCATGATGAAGCGGCCCGACCGGACAATGATTTTAAAACATACATCAGTGCCCGTGCTTTTCATACTGGGGCAACACGATACTGCCATCCCCCTGGCTGACGGGTTGAAACAATGTCACCTGCCCGGAATTTCGTATATTCATATCCTTGCCGAATCCGGGCACATGGGTATGCTGGAAGAACCGGGCCGCAGCCATGAAGCACTTGTTGAGTTTTGTACCCGGGCCGGACATCCGGGAGCCGATCAATGAAACGAATTGTACCGATACTGTTACTGCTTTTCGTATCGAAAACGTTGCTGGCCGAACACATTACCGGAGGTGAAATGTTTTATACATTCACCGGCATGGACGGCAGCCAGTACCGGTATCGCGTCACGCTCAAATTATACCGGGACTATTTTTCTACCGGCGCCGATCTCGACGGCAGCGCAGCCATTGGCATTTTCGACAAATCAAACAACCGGTTGGTGTGGAACCAGCTGGTACCCATGTCCAAAAGAGAAGACCTTGTGCTTGGCTCGCCGGACCGCTGTATTTCCGATCCGCCTGTCGTACACTACGAGGTGGGATATTATGAATTTTCTGTTAGCCTGCCGGCTTCCGCCAACGGCTATACCGTTGCTTACCAGCGCTGCTGCCGGATCAGCGGTATCAGCAACCTGATCGGCTCCGGCAGCACCGGCGCCACCTACACGGCAGATATACCCGGTACCTCCCGGGTGTCGACAGCCCCTGCCAACAACAGCGCCCGTTTTACCGGCAGGGATACCGTTATCCTCTGCGGAGGTTACCCCTTCACCTACAGCTTTTCCGCAGTAGATGCCGATCCGCTGGACGAGCTGCGGTATTCCTTCTGCGAAGCCTGGCTGGGAGGTGCACCCGGCAACCTGGGCGCTTCCACGCCCAACCCGCCGGCCAGCCCGTCTTATTCCAGCGTGACGTATAATGCCCCTTACCATTCCGGCTCTCCGCTCGGGTCCAGCGTGACCATTGACCCGGTTACCGGCATTATTTCCGGCTCATCGCCCCGCCCGGGCATTTATGTCGTCACCGTGTGCGTGGAAGAGATCAGGAACGGCATCGTCATTGCCGTACAGCGCAAGGACCTGCAGGTGAAGATCGGCGGCTGCAATATTGCCAAGGCACAGCTGGAGGCCGTTTACCCGGTCTGCGACGACTTTACAGAAAGTTTTTCCAACCTGATCAGCAGCCCGCTGATCAGCTCCTATTATTGGGATTTTGGCGATCCGGCCAGCGGCCTGGATAACCTTTCAAGCGACCCCACGCCTACGCACACATTCTCGGCGGCAGGGGATTATACCATCAAACTGGTGACCAACCGCAACCAGGATTGCTCGGATTCCACTACGGCTATCGTGAAGGTCTGGCCGGGGTTCTTCCCCGCCCTGGTATCGGATGGTGTATGCGTCACCAACCCTGTTCTGTTTGAAGATGCCACTACCCTGAACTACGGCATAGTCGACTCCTGGAGCTGGGATTTTGGCGATGAGACGACCATCGCCGATGTCTCTGCCGTGTCAACCCCGTCCTGGACCTATGCCGGTGCAGGTGTCAAAAATGTAACCCTTACGGTAACAAGCAGCAAAGGCTGCAAGGGCAGCGTTACCGAGCCTGTGCCCATGATCGACAGGCCGCCGATCACGCTTGCCTTCCGTGATACGCTGATCTGCATACCCGATGCGCTGCAGCTGCAGGCATCCGGCGCCGGTATCTTTAGCTGGACGCCTGCCGCCGGTATGGCCAACCCGGGCACCGGTACGCCTACGGTCAGCCCCACCGCCACTACCACCTACCACGTGCAACTGAACGACCAGGGTTGTATCAACAACGATTCTGTAAAGGTGCGGGTGGTATCGTTTGTAACGCTGGAAGCTATGGCGGATACGACCATTTGCAGAACCGATCCCGTGCAGCTGACGGTCACCAGCGATGGCCTGCGCTACCAATGGGCGCCTGCAGACGCTTTCAGCGATGCGACCCTGCAAAATCCCACGGCTGTATCTGGCAACACCGAAACCTACACGGTGACGGCCACCATTGGCAGTTGCCTCGCAGAAAAACAGATCCATGTAATAGCTGTACCCTATCCGATAGCCGATGCCGGCCCGGATACCACGATCTGCTACAATACACCAGCCAGCCTGCATGGCTGGCACGACGGCTCCTCCTTTGCCTGGTCGCCGGCAAGCTCGCTGCTCAATGCCGGTACATTAAGCCCGCTGGCCTGGCCGGTGCGTTCGCAGCAGTATGTACTCACCTCGCTGGATACCAAAGGGTGCCCCAAGCCGGGCCGTGATACGGTATTGATAACAGTGCTCGGTAAAATATATCCGTATGCCGGCCGCGATACACTGGTCGTGATCGGGCAGCCGCTCCAGCTGAATGCAGAAGGCGGTACCAGCTATGCCTGGCTGCCGCCGACGGGGCTGAGTAATCCCGGCATTAAAAACCCGGTCGGGCTGTATGGCCCGGAAATCGACAGCGTGCGCTATTGGGTGCGTGTGTTCAACGACGCCGGCTGTTATGATTCTGCCTCTGTGAAGGTGACCGTTTTCAAAACCGCTCCTTCTATATTCGTGCCCACGGCTTTTACACCCAACAATGACGGCCTGAACGATGAATTCAGGCCTGTAGCCGCCGGTATACAAAAGATCAATTATTTCCGCGTATTCAACCGCTGGGGACAGCTGGTATTCCATACCACGCAGACCGGACGCGGATGGGACGGCACGATCGGCGGCGTACCGCAGGGCAGCAACGCGTACGTGTGGATGGTCAGCGCGGTAGACTATCTCGGCAAGCCTTTTTTCCTGAAGGGAACGGTAACGCTGATTCGCTAACGCTGAAAATCGCCCGCAAATGGTTTTAACGAAAAATTAGCCATTCGGCTATAATAATGCCCGGTGCAACAATATTCTCTAAAAAACTGTCCATACTGGCTGCTTTTTGTAATTTCAGCCCGATGATAGAAGATAAGACTGCATGAAGAAAACACTGCTTACAGCCTCCTGCCTCCTCCTGGCCCTGGCCACCACCTTTGCCGCGCACATTATCGGCGGCGAAATGAGGTATACCTATGTAGGACCCGGCGCTGCACCCAATACAAAGATCTACCGCATCACGATGCTGCTCTTCCGGGGCGACGACCCTGCCGGAGCCCCGCTGGATGCCTCTTACATCATAGCGATCTATAACAACGACAATGGTCAAAAAGTAAAAGGGCCGGTTGGCAGCACGGGTGATAACTGGCGGATCAACCGGGAGACGCCTATTCCGCTTCCTTCTATTCCTATCGTGCTGCCATCTTGCATACAGGGAGCGCCTACCCTGAACTATACCTATGCCAGCTATACCATGACGACGGACCCGCTGCCGGATAATCAAAACGGCTATACCGTTGTATTCCAGACCTGCTGCCGGCTGAACGGGCTGATGAACGTGGCCAACAGCACCGGCTCTACCTACAACTGCAGCATACCCGGCACCAACCAGCTGGGCAGCGATCATGACAACTCGCCGCAATTCGGCATCCCGATCAACGTCATTTGCAAAAAGGCTCCTTTCACGCTGAATTTCGGCGCTACCGATCCCGACCCCAATGATTCGCTGGTGTATAGCTTTTGCAATGCCTTCAACGGCGGCGCTTCGGTGAACTCGGGTTTTGACAATCCCGCGGCACCTCCCTATGGTTCCGCCAACTATCTAAACACCTTCAGCGGGGCCAATCCGCTCGGCACGTCTGCCACGATTGATCCGAAAACGGGTATCATTACCGGCATAGCGCCTGTGAAAGGAAAATACGTGATCTGCGTCTGCATCGACGTGTACCGGGATGGAAAGCTGATCGCCACGCATCGAAAAGACCTGATCGTAGATGTGTCGGACTGTGAGGTCACCGTGGCCAACCCGATGCCCGACTTTGTTTCCTGCGGCAACGATTTCAATGTACAGTTCTCGCATAGCAGCAGCGGGGCTACGTCTGTGTTCTGGGATTTTGGCGTCGCCGGCGTGCTGAACGACACGGCAGACGTGGACAGCCCGGTCTTCACTTACCCGGACACCGGCGTTTACAAAGCCACGTTTATCATCAACAAAGGGAAGAATTGCAGCGATACTGCAGAACGGATCATTAAGGTGTATCCCGGCTTTTTCCCCGGTTTCGAGGTCACGGGCAGCTGCTTTACCAACCCGTTCCGGTTCACCGACACCACCAAAGCACGCTATGGAGTGGTGGACAGCTGGTCATGGAACTTTGGCGACCTGTCTACCCTGGCCGATACGTCACACTTGCAAAATCCTGCCTGGACCTACCCTGACCCGGGGCCGCGCCAGGTGACGCTTATTGCGACCAGCACCAAGGGCTGTATCGCTACAAAACAGGAGACGATCACTATCACGGATAAACCACCGCTTTCGGTAGCCTTTAAGGACACGCTGATCTGCGCCACCGACCTGGTGCAATTGCATGCCATTGGATCCGGTGCTTTCAGCTGGACGCCGGTTACGGCTATCACCGGTGCCAATTCCGCCTCGCCCACCGTGCAGCCTCTTACTACCACCTGGTACCATGTGGAGCTGAATGACCATGGCTGCCTGAACCATGATTCCGTACAGGTAAGGGTGACGGATAAAGTGACCATTACCCCCATGCCCGCCACGACTATCTGCCGCACCGATTCGATACAACTGCAGATCACGACCAACGGGCTGAACTACCAGTGGACGCCGGTTACTACGCTGAACAACCCGGCTATTGAAGACCCCATTGCTACACCGACCGACCCGGTAACGACCTACACCGTTACGGCTACCGTCGGCAGCTGTATAGATACCAAAACCATCACCATCACTACCGTACCTTACCCGGTAGCGATTGCAAGCGACGATACAACTATTTGTTACAATACACCCGTGATCCTGCATGGCTCGCACGATGGCTCGTCCTTTGCCTGGTCGCCCACAGCTTCGCTGCTGAACGCCAATACGCTCAATCCCACGGCATTCCCGCCCCGGACCATGGAATACGTACTGACCTCATGGGATACCCGGGGATGTCCCAAGCCCGGCCGTGATACCATTCTGGTGACTGTGCTGCCTAAAATACGCCCGTTCGCCGGCTTCGATACCACGGTGGTCATCTTTCAGCCGGTACAGTTGCATGCAGAAGGAGGCGTAGCTTATGTATGGACGCCGGCTACCGGCCTGAGCAACCCGGGTATTCAAAACCCTATCGGCACATACGGCCCGGAAACAGACAGCATCCGCTACATCGTACAGGTATTCAACGAAGCAGGCTGCTTCGATACCGCCTCTGTGAAAATAACGGTCTTCAAGACCAATCCCTATGTATTTGTACCCACAGCCTTTACTCCCAACGGCGACGGCCTCAATGATGAGGTAAAGCCTGTTGCGGCCGGCATACAAAAGATCAACTATTTCCGCATCTTCAACCGGTGGGGACAGCTGGTCTTCAGCACTACCCGCAATGGTCACGGTTGGGACGGTAAAATAAAGGGCGAACCACAGGGCACCAACGTATTCGTATGGATGGTCAGCGCCATCGACTATCTCGGTAAACCGATCTTTTTAAAAGGTACGGTTACTCTTATCCGATAGTTGTTGAAGAAACTGCTTGAGGTTTGAGGTTACTGCACGGAATTCAACTGTCCTTCCGCATTTGTTCAAACACTAACCATGTGGGTTTTTCGGCTTGACCAACAACGAACCTTCAACCATTTAACGGGCACTACCTGTCCTGTCAGCGATTAATCAATTGCGGAACATTAACTCATCCATATAAAGAAGGAACTGACCTTTATACTATCTCAAACCAACAGATGGTCCGCAACACCGAACCTG
>JBEVLT010000066.1:0-11089 GCA_040509055.1 Chitinophagaceae bacterium | reverse complement strand
GCCGTTCATCCGGATAACGGAGCCCGTCGCTTGCGTGGCAGCAGCGGTCATGAGCGTTTTCAGCGAACTGTGATCTTCCCCGTGGTTTGCAACCGGCCGCACCGCTCGCTGCATAAACTGGTCACGATCCTGCATGGATGCAAGACTGCCGTTTTCCAGCACCGCCACATGGGTAATACAGGATGGCACCTCTGTTTCACCGCAAATGACAATGATCGTCATGCCCCCGCCGGCCAGCCGGCCCAGCAGCTCATCCAGATAAGTGCGCGTAGCGGCATCCAGCCCGGTAAACGGCTGATCCATGATCAGTATGGAAGGCTGCAGCAGCAAGGCCTGCGCCAACTGCAGCTTCTTGTTTTCCCCGCTTGATAACTGTACAAGCGGCCTGTCATGCAGGTAACCGATCTGCATGATCTCCAGCACCCGCCTGCTGCCTGCGCCCAGTGATTCCCCTGCCGTCTGCGCCTCCTCCGCGTCATATGAATTATACCGCTGCTGGTAATAGAGGTCGCTGGTATTGGAACGGTTTTTAAAATGATGCTGCTGGTCCACCCAGGCAATGGTTGGCGCCGGCGGGGTTATTTCGATAGTTCCCCTGTAAAACAACCTTCCTGCCAGTGCCAGCCCCAGCGTTGTTTTGCCGCTGCCGGAAGCACCAGTAATCGCCAGTTGAGAGCCGGCAGGAAGCACAAAAGAAATAGCCTTCAATACAGGAGCATCCATCCTGCCGGCAGACAGGTTCTTTACCGATATAACATGATCACGATCCATGATACGAATAATTTACACTTCCCGGACGGTAATGGCTATCGCGAATATCTTAATTTTAGTGCTCAACCAGATGATATGAAAAAAACCGGGCTGCTTTTAGCCGCTGTATGTACCCTGTCTGCTGCTTTTTCCCAGGCTATCATTCACCGGGATCCGCCTATCGAAAAGATGGTACGGGAAGTGTCCAAAGATTCACTGGAATCGTATGTACGCAGGCTGGTGAGCTTTGGCACCCGCAACACGCTGAGCACGCAAACCGATCCGCAGCGGGGCATCGGTGCGGCCCGCAATTGGGTATTGAGCCGCTTCCGTGAATTTTCAACAGCATCCAACGGCCGGCTCACGGCCTTTATCGATACCGTCACCCTGCAAAAGGACGGGCGCAGGGTGGATACCGCCCTCCTGCTGGGCAACGTGGTAGCCACGCTGAAAGGAACCGATCCGGCCGACGACCGCATTTTCATCATCAGCGGCCACCTGGATAATATGCGCAGCAGCGTGATGGACCGCACCGGCGATGCACCCGGCGCCAACGACGATGGCAGCGGTGTAGCCTCCGTGCTGGAATGCGCCCGCATCATGAGCCGTCATTCATTTCCCGCCACCGTGATCTTCGTAGCTGTCAGCGGCGAGGAGCAGGGACTGCTGGGCGCCAATTACATGGCCGGCAAAGCCAAACAACAGGGCTGGAACATAGAAGCTGTGTTGAACAACGACATCATGGGCAGCAATAACAGCAGCGAGACCAATATCATCAACAATACGCAGATCAGGGTATTCAGCGAGGCGTTTTCCATACAGGATACCGGCCGGGCGGCACTGACGATCCGTAACCTGGGGCTCGAAAACGATGGCAAAGCAAGGCAGCTGGCCCGGTATGTCAAAGAGGTCGGCGAACGGTACGTGGACCAGCTGGAAGTGATGATGATCTACCGCAACGACCGCTTCCTGCGCGGCGGCGATCATACGCCATACGTGAACCGCGGATATGCGGCTGTGCGCATCACGGAAATGAACGAAAACTTTTACCACCAGCACCAGGATGTACGTACGGAAAACGGTATCCGCTACGGCGATCTGCCGGAATTTATGGATTTTGAGTACCTGCGAAAAAATACAGCCCTGAACCTGGCTAATCTTGCCAACCTGGCCAAATCGCCCTCCCTGCCGCAGGAAGTACGGATAGAAACAAGAAAGCTGACGAACTATACCATCCTGAACTGGAAGGCGCCAAAGACCGGCCGGGTAAAAGGTTATTATGTTATGCTGCGCGAAACCACCAGCCCTGTATGGCAGAAGAAGTTTTTTACCACTGACACCAGGATCGAACTACCCTATTCCAAAGACAATTATTTCTTTGGCGTGCAATCCGTCAGCGAAGACGGTAATGAAGGATTGGCGGTGGTGCCGGAGCCGGTGTCGAAATAAATTCCGGATCAACACGCGATATTCAATAATCAACTTCAATTCCCGGGTTTAAACTGTATGCTGCATTGGTCTCTTAAACATTTTGACGAGCTCACCCCGCATGAACTCTATGCCATCCTGCGCCTGCGGAGCGAGGTATTCGTGGTGGAGCAAAATTGTGTGTTCCTGGAAATGGACAATAAAGACCAGCCCTGTCATCACCTGATGGGCTGGCAGCAGGAAGAACTGGTGGCTTATACCAGGCTGGTGCCGCCGGGCGTATCGTACGACGGGTTTTCTTCCATCGGCCGCGTGGTTACCGCCGCAAGCGTGCGCAGCAGCGGCGCCGGCAAATTACTGATGGAAAAAAGTATACAGGAGCTGGAAAAATCATACAACCAGAACCCTATCCGTATCGGCGCACAGCTATACCTGGAGCGGTTCTATACTTACTTTGGCTTTGTGCGGACCAGCGATGTCTACGACGAAGATGGCATCGATCATATTGAGATGACGCGCCCCTGAGTTATTTCAGCTCTTCTTTCAGGAACCGGCCGGTATGGCTTTCTTTGTTCTTCGCCAGGTCTTCGGGCGTTCCTTCAAACAATATCCTGCCGCCGCCGTCCCCGCCTTCAGGTCCCAGATCGATGATATGATCGGCTACCTTGATCACGTCCATATTGTGCTCGATCACCAGCACGGTATTGCCGCGGTCCACCAGCTTGTTCAGCACATCCAGCAGGTGCCGGATGTCTTCGAAGTGCAGCCCGGTAGTTGGCTCGTCCAGTATATAAAATGTTTTGCCCGTGTCGCGCTTGGCCAGTTCGGTCGACAGCTTTACACGCTGCGCTTCGCCCCCGCTGAGGGTGACAGCGGATTGGCCCAACGTGATGTAGCCTAATCCCACTTCTTCCAGCACTTTTATTTTCCGGTACAGGTAAGGCACCGGCTGGAAAAATTCGACGGCTTCTTCCACGGTCATGGCCAGTACATCGGCAATCGACTTGCCCTTGTAGCGTATTTCCAGCGTTTCGCGATTATAGCGTTTGCCGTTGCATTTTTCACAGTGCACGTACACATCGGGCAGGAAGTTCATTTCGATCACGCGCATGCCCCCGCCTTCACACACATCGCAGCGGCCGTTCTTCACGTTGAAGGAAAAACGTCCGGCATTGTACCCGCGTATCTTGGCTTCGGGCACCGAGGCAAACAGGGTCCTGATCTCGGTAAAGAACCCGCAATAGGTAGCCGGGTTGCTGCGCGGGGTACGCCCGATAGGCGACTGGTCGATCTCGATCACTTTATCGATCTGGTCCAACCCTTTGATATTCTTGTATTCCATTGGGCTCACCCGGGAGCCATAAGCATGGGTAGCGAGAATGGGATACAGCGTCTCGTTGATCAGCGTGGACTTGCCGCTGCCACTTACACCCGTTACCACGATGAGCTTGCCGAGCGGGAATTTTGCGTCCACACCCTGCAGGTTATTGCCCCTGGCGCCTTTCAGCTCCAGCACCTTGCCATTGCCTTTTCTTCTCTCCGCCGGCACTTCGATGCTGCGTTTGCCGTTCAGGTAGGCCGAGGTCAGGGTATCCAGTTTCAGCAGGTCTTTGGGAATACCCTGCGCTACGATGCGGCCGCCATGGTAACCGGCCCGAGGGCCGATGTCGATCAGGTAGTCGGCAGCCAGCATGATGTCTTTGTCGTGCTCCACCACCAGTACGCTGTTGCCGATATCGCGCAGGTTTTTCAGCGCTTCGATCAAGCGGTGATTGTCGCGCTGGTGCAGCCCGATGGAGGGTTCGTCGAGAATGTAGGTAATGCCCTGCAGCTGTGAACCGATCTGCGTGGCCAGCCGGATGCGCTGCGATTCGCCGCCGCTCAACGTTTTCGAAGGCCGGTTCAGTGAAAGATAGGTCAGTCCTACATCCAGCAGGAATCTCAACCGCTCCCGTATCTCTTTCAATACGTCTTTGGCAATGGTACGTTGCTTATTATCGATCCGCAGTTCGATACCGTCCAGCCAGGCAGCCAGGTTGTCCAGGTTCATGTTGCCCAGCTCGGAAATATTCCGTTCATCTATTTTAAACCAGAGGCTTTCCTTTTTCAACCGGGCGCCGCCGCAGCTGTCGCAGGGTCTTAGTTGCATATAACCTTCCGCCCACTCACGCAGCCCTTCGCTATAACCGTTGTTGAACCAGCGGCGCAGCATGTTGACGATGCCTTCGTAGGGCGCCTGGGGGTCGTATTGCACGTTCTCAGCCCCGCTGCCGATCGGCGCTATCTCGGTTTCAATCCCTTCTTCGTTGCCATACAGCAGAATATTGAGGCTCTTCTGCGGAATATCGCTGATCGGCTTTGTCAGCGATATCTTGTTTTTCTTTGCAATGTCCTGCGCCTGGCGGAACACATGCGCCTCCCGCTCCCCTCCCAGCGGGTCTATGCCGCCTTCGCTGATGCTCAGGGTGGCGTCCGGGATCACTGCTTCCATGTTTACATGAAAGGTGGTGCCCAATCCCCGGCATACCGGGCAGGCCCCGTACGGCGAGTTGAAGGAAAATGAATTGGGCGAAGGCTCTTCGTAGCTGATGCCGCTATCCTCGCACATCAGCAGCTTGGAGTATTGCACCACGCTCTTCGCCTCGTTCACTACCAGGAACATCAGGTCTTTGCCCAGCCGCAATGTATGCTGCACGCTCTGGCTCAGTCTTGCTTTGAGATCATCGCTTACCAGCATGCGGTCCACCACCAGTTCGATGTCATGGATCTTGTAGCGGTCTACCTGCATTTTGGGAACGATATCGGTGATCTCGCCATCTACCCGCACTTTCAAAAATCCTTTTTTGCGCATGTCTTCGAACAGTTCGCGGTAGTGCCCTTTGCGTCCGCGCACCAGCGGCGCCAGCAGCGTGATCTTTTTATTGTAAAAACGGGTGAAGATGTTTTCCACGATCTCCTCCTCGCTCCATTTTACCATCCTCTTGCCTGTGTTGTAGGAATAGGCCTGTCCGACGCGGGCAAACAGCAGGCGGAAGAAATCGTATACCTCCGTGACGGTACCTACCGTAGAGCGCGGGTTCTTGTTCGTTGTCTTTTGCTCGATGGAAATAACCGGCGATAACCCTGTGATCTTGTCCACATCGGGCCGTTCCATATCCCCGATAAACTGCCGGGCATAGGCGCCGAAGGTTTCCATATAACGGCGCTGACCTTCCGAATAGATGGTGTCAAACGCCAGCGACGACTTGCCGCTGCCGCTGATGCCTGTGATCACCACCAGCTTGTTTTTGGGAATGGAAATGTCTAAATTTTTCAGGTTGTGAACCCTTGCTCCGAATACGTCGATAGCTCCTTCTTTTGTCTGCTCCATAGTTTTTCCTCCAGCCTCCGGATGGATGGCGAAGATAAAACAAGCAGCCAAGCAAAAAGTTAGAAAACCTGCCGCCTGGCTTCGAAAAACAGAATTGATTGATTAGCAATACCCGAGCTTGTTTTTTCGTCCAGTTTTCCCCAAAAATGGCTTCTGGCACAATATTTAACAAGAGTGGATGAAACCAAAAAATTCAAACCCTTTAAAAACGGACCCATGAAAAAAACCGCAGTAATTGCCGGTGCAGCCCTTCTTTGCCTGTTCACTGCAACCGCCAACGCCCAGACCGATACCGTGCCCAGCCAGCAACCGGTAACTCCTGAAACACCGGTGGTAACGACCAACAAAGCCGCCAATGATAAATACAACAACTGGGACAAATCCAAATACGCCATGCAGCCCATGCCGGAAGCGCTGACGACTGAAAAAATATTTCCGGTGCTCGGCACTTATGAACTGACCGATAAAGACGGCGCTACTTCACAGGTAACCGTAACCCTTGATGAAACCAGCAAGGGTATTGTATGGATCAATGGATTGCCGGAAGGAACGATAAAAGCCTACCTGCGCAAATCGCCCGCCATTTACCGGATACCCGAACAAAAAACAGGAGACGATAAAACCACGAAAACAATAGCAGAAGGCGTAGTGATCTATGATAAAGACGCGAACCTGCTGAATGTATGCATCGGTTGCGCTTATAACGAGGCCGATCCTGCTACCGTATTCCTGCCTGCCGACCAGCAGCCGCTGGTGGACCAAACGGAAACAAAAACGAAAGTAAAGAACGGCACCACGAAGACGAAAACAAAGGTGACCAAAGTAAAACCGGTACACTATAGTGGCAACAAGCTGTTGCCCGAAACGGCGCTGCAGACCACGACACCGGCCCAATAAATCATTTTCTGTACACAGCGATTATCGTGATCAGGGGAGGTTGCAAAGCGACCTTCCCTTTTTTATTACATTTACCGGATGTTCCGCTTTTTTACCAGGAAGGATGAAACGACCGTCACCGACATTGTATGGATGACAATGCAAGCTAAATGGAACGGCATTGTACAGGGCTGGGAAAAAGAGCAACCTGTCGTCCTTTGCTGGTTCGACGCTACCCTGCAGCAGCTCCGGTCATTGCCGGATGGCAAAGAGGATTTTGCCGGATCACTGTTCCTGGCAGATCATTTTCATACTGCCCAACTGCAGGGAAGGCCTGTTCTGTTTGCCGAACACTATCCGCTTCGCTCCAAAGAAACGGCACTGTTCGGACGTTTGCCGGTCCGGGAAATAACGGTGCATTCTGCACTGGAAGAACCTCTTTTCCGGAATTTTGGCGGCGACCGGCTCATCCACACCATGCAGCAGATGGGTATGCAGCCGGAAGAATCCGTCAGCCATACCCTGATCAGCCGGTCCATCCGCAATGCACAGGAAAAGATAGAAAAGAAAATAGCCACTGAGACGCCGGCAACTTCTGCAGCGCAATGGTTCGATTATAACCAGGTACACTGAATCAATAGCTGCGTTACAAACGCCTGTTCGTGATCCGGAAAGTTTTTACCGGTGAGATTTGGAAATGTCGGTCGCCTGCATCTATCTTTGCACCAGTTCTTTTTTTACTTATCAAGAAAGGCTGAGGGTAATGGCCCACAGAAGCCTTGACAACCTCTCCTGACCATCGCGTCAGGAAAAGGTGCCAACTCCATCCCGGCGGATCGCCGGGGCAGATAAGTCAGATCAATGCCGCAAATATCTTCGCAACATATTTAAAAGCTCGTCTGATTGTATCGGATGAGCTTTTTTGTTGACTGCAGCCGCAGCCAGACAGCTCTGCCGGAATGCGCTCACTTCCCTGGTAAGTAATCGCCAATTATCATTTTTTCAATCGGGCTTTTCCGGAAGCCTATATGCATCGTGCATGTCAACACAACTGTTCATCCATAACGGGGCTTTCGCCCTTGAAAACGGTACCGTCCTGCCGCAATACCACCTTGCGTATACCACGCATGGCAGGCTGAATGCGGCCAGGGACAACGTGGTATGGATATTTCATGCCCTGACCGCCAACAGCAACCCGCTGGAGTGGTGGCCAGGACTGGTGGGCGATGGAAAGTTTCTCGATCCCGCCCGGTATTTTATCATTTGCGTGAACAAACCCGGCTCGCCTTACGGCAGCATTTCGCCCCTGAGCCCCAACCCGCAAACCGGCCAGCCTTATTACCACGATTTCCCTGTCTTTACCATTCGCGATATGGTCAAGGCCTACCGGCAGCTGAGGGAACACCTGGGTATTAAAAAAATATTCATCGGGCTGGGCGGCAGCACCGGCGGCATGCAATTGCTGGAATGGGCCATTGAAGAGCCGGAACTGTTTACGCATATTGTACCCATTGCCACCAACGCGGCCCTGTCTCCCTGGGGTATCGCCTTCAATGCCACGCAGCGCATGACCATCGAGGCGGACAGCACCTGGGAAGAACGCAGGCCTGATGCCGGGCAAAAAGGACTGGCAGCGGCCCGCTCTATTGCCCTGCTCTCCTACCGGCATTACAACGGGTATGGCATCACGCAGGCACGCGACAAAGCCTTTATGCCGTTAAGCAACGAAGCCATCTATGCCTCCGATAATTACCAGCGCTACCAGGGGCTGAAGCTGGTGAACCGGTTCAATGCCGTATGCTACTACCGCCTCACCCAGGCCATGGACAGCCACGACGTAGGCTACAACCGGGGCGGCACCGGTGCAGCACTGCAGCGGATCACGGCACGCACGCTGGTGATCGGCATCCAGTCGGATGTATTGTACCCCATTGCCGAGCAGGAATACCTGCAACGGGCCATCCGCCATGCGGAACTGCTGAACATTGCCAGCGACTTCGGCCACGACGGTTTTTTGCTGGAATACGAAAAAATAGAAGCAGCACTAAAGCAATTCATCGAAGACAAATCATCCATTCATTTAAAAGTAGTCAATCAATAATAACATGGAAACACATAAACAGCTAACCATCGGGTTGTTCGGATTTGGCGTGGTAGGCGAAGGACTGTACAGGGTATTGCAGCAAACGCCTTCTCTCAGCGCACAATTGAAAAAAGTTTGTATCAAAAACCCGGAAAAGAAACGAAATGCGCCGGCGTCCCTGTTCACAACGGACAAGGACGTGCTGCTCAATGACCCGGAGATCAACGTGATCGTGGAAGTGATCGATGATGCGGATGCCGCTTACCAGATCGTAACCACCGCGCTGCAAAACGGTAAAGACGTGGTCAGCGCCAGCAAAAAAATGATCGCCGGGCACCTGCCCGCCCTGCTGGAGCTGCAGCAGCAAACCGGCCGGTCGCTGCTGTACGAAGCAGCCGCCTGTGCGTCCATTCCCGTAGTGCGCAACCTGGAAGAATATTACGACAACGACCTGCTGCACTCGATCAAAGCGATCGTGAACGGGTCTACCAATTTCATCCTGACCAAGATGTTTGAAGAAGGGCTTGATTTCCGGCAGGCGTTGATACAGGCGCAGCAGCTTGGCTTTGCCGAGAGCAATCCCAAACTGGACGTAGAAGGCTACGATGCCGTAAATAAATGGGCCTTCCTGCTGACGCATGCCTACGGGATTCTCGCATCGCCGGACGATATCCTGTTTACCGGCATACAAAACATCCGGGGCGAAGATGCAGCTGTAGCGCGGTCGCGCCACCAGCAGATCAGGCTGGTAGCCCAGGCACAAAAGCTGAAAACCGGTAAAGTGGCTGCCTTCGTGCTGCCTCAATTCGTCAACCAGGACGATCACCTTGCCTTTGTCAAGAACGAATACAATGGCGTGGTGATCGAAAGCGGCTTTGCCGACAAGCAATTCTTTTACGGCAAGGGAGCCGGCAGCTTCCCCACCGCCTCTGCAGTGCTGAGCGATATTTCCGCGCTCCGTTACCAGTACAAGTACGAGTACAAGAAATTGTATCACCATACGCCACACGAACTGAGCGATGATATCTTCCTGCGCGTCTATGTCAGTTTCGACGACTGGCAGTTCATTCCCCGCGATCGTTTTGAATGGATCGAAGAATGGCATGCGCAGCAGGACCGCAAATACCTGGTTGGCGTAGTGTCCTTTTCCGAGCTGAAAAACCAAAGCTGGTGGAAGGAGAACAACACGTCGCTGATCCTGGCCGCCGACCCGGTGATCGAAGACGTGGAGATCCGGAAGCTGCGCAAACGAAGCCTGGAACTGGCCGGTATCGTTTAATCAACCGCCGCATAAGCAAGCCGTGCAGCCAACTCACCAGTATGGCTGCACGGCTTTCGCTTGTATATTCCTATAAGCGTACCTTTGCGCCAATCTGCCGCACATGAAAGAATTATCCGTCGTTGTCACCGTCATGAACGAAGAAGAGAATATCCGGCCGCTGCTGCAGGCGATCCGCTCGGCGCTGCAGGACATCGACTACGAAGTGGTGCTGGTAGATGACGGATCTACCGACCGGACCAGACAGGAAATACTCAACAATTCCGACGACCGGACCATGCTGGTGGAGCTGCGCAAAAACTATGGCCAGAGCACGGCCATGACGGCAGGCATCGATCATTCCCGCGGCCGGTACATCGCGCTGCTGGATGGCGACCTGCAAAACGACCCCACCGATATCCCGGCTATGCTGGACCTGCTGAAACGCGAGGATTGGGACGTGGTAGCCGGCAACCGGAAGAACCGGAAAGATGGTATGTTCCTCCGCAAGATCCCGAGCCGCATTGCCAATGCACTGATCCGGCGGATGACACAGGTGCATTTCAAAGATTATGGCTGCACATTGAAGCTGTTCAAACGCGAGATCGCGGAAGAACTGGGCCTGTATGGCGAACTGCATCGCTTTATCCCCGTGCTGGCCAAGCTGCAGGGCGCCCGCATCACCCAGGTGGATGTAAAGCATCACCCGCGGCAGTTTGGCAAAAGCAAATACGGCATCAACCGAACGTTCAAGGTGATGGCCGACCTGATCCTGATGGTGTTTTTCCGCAAATACCTGCAAAAGCCCATGCACCTGTTCGGCACCATGGGCTTCATCAGCCTGGGGCTTGGTATCCTTATCAACCTGTACCTGCTGGTGGTCAAGCTGCTGGGGCATGATATCTGGAACCGGCCGCTGCTGATACTGGGATTGATCCTGCTGCTCGGCGGCATCCAGCTGATCACCATTGGTATCATTGCCGATATCAACGTGCGTACTTATTTTGAATCGCAGAATAAAAAGACGTATACCGTTCGCCGCGTATACCAGGCCAGGCAGGAGCAGCCTGCTGCTACAGACATTACGGTATAATTATCGCAACAGCAGCTCGCTGTTCAGCGTAAACCATTCATAGAATTTCGCCAGGCCTTCCCTGAGCTTTGTTTGGGGATTGTATTGCAGCAACCGCTTTGCTTTGGTAATATCTGCAAAGGTCCTTGGCACATCACCGGGCTGGTCCGGCAGGTATTCGATCAGGGCTTTTTTTCCCACCGTTTCTTCGATGGCGGCGATCAGTTCCTTCAATGATACCGTATAATTATT